>CP060501.1:2916632-3241487 GCA_024760545.1 Nitrospira sp. | reverse complement strand
AAAACAGTTTCCAGGTCGAAGCCTACCCCGTTGTCGGTGATGGTGACGCGCAACATATCGATCGCGATGTCCAGTTTGATCGAGACGCGGTCGGCTTTCGCATGTTTCTGAACGTTGCTCAAGGCTTCCTGGATGATCCGGAAAAGGAATATCTTCGTTCGTGGAAAGAGGATTTGCTCATCCCCGGCCACCGTAAACTTCGTGTTGATGTGGGTCTGGATCTCGTAGGATTTGAAATAGTTTGTCAGGGCGGGAATCAATTCCATCTTGTCATAGTGCAAGGGCCGGAGGTTGAAAATGACCTGCCGGGCCTCCTGAATGGCCAACTTGAGTTGGGCCTTACTCTCTTTGATGGTGGTCAAACTGGCTCTTGGATTCTTCCGGAACAGTTGTTGGCAGAGATCCAGTTTGAAATTCACTCCCGCCAGGCTTTGCACCAGTCCATCGTGCATCTCGCAGGCTATTCTGGTCCGCTCCTCCGTCACCGCTGCTCCGCTCTCTTTCACGTAGAGCCGGTACAGGGATTGATATTTGTTCAAGGTCTTCTCAATCTCGGCCGTTGCGCGAATCCGAGCTTCGATCAATTCCCACATGAACTTGGCGCTGGCACCGCCGATGATCGTCACCCCCATGCGATGAAAATCCTGGAGAAACACCCAGACATCCGCGTCGCCCGACACATCGATGACCAGATCGACTCGCTCCATTGCCAACAACTGTCGATAATCGCGGGTGATCGGGATTCTGAGCTGTTTGGCCAATCCCAGTCCCGGCGCTTCCGGATCGCGTTCCGCGACGCCCACAATCTGCACCAGCGGGTCATTCGCAAAAATCTCCATCAATGCCGTACCACCACGACCGGCGCCGATGATGGCGACGCTCGTCGCGCCTGAACTCGGCGTATTCCGTCTGACTCGCTTGGGAAGCGGTTTGCTCATCGGTTCAGAACTTCCTGCACAGAGTCCGTCAGGATCAAATGTGGCTGGTTGTCGAATCGGAGAGGAAAGAACGAGTCCGGAGAAGACGGACCATGGCGCCAGGAGTACCGTGTTACCGTTCGCGGCGTTGCTGAGCCAGCGTTTTCAATTCGTCCATAAATTGCTCGATGTCCTTGAACTCCCGATAGACGGAGGCAAATCGAACATAAGCGACCTGGTCCAGCTGGTGCAACTCCTTCATGACTTCTTCCCCCACGACTCGACTTTCAATCTCCGTTTCGCCCATCTCCTGAATCCGTTTTTCTATCCGATCGGTGACGGTTTCGATAGTCCCGGTGCTGATCGGCCGTTTTTCGCACGCTTTCTTCATTCCGGCGAGAATCTTGGTGCGGTCGAACGATTCGCGACGGCCGTCTTTTTTCACGACGACGGGCAGAATTTCCTCGACGCGTTCGTAGGTGGTGTAGCGGCGTTTACAACCAAGACACTCGCGCCGGCGGCGGATGACCTCGCCTTCCTTGGCCATACGAGAATCGACTACTTTGTCTTCGAGTTCATCGCAGAACGGACATTTCACCGGGGGCGACCTGCTCTCTCGTTATCGGCTGACTAGTAGGGATGAAAGATGGGAAACTTGGCGCACAACGCTTTGGCCTGTGTGCGAACTTCTTCGAGCACCGCCGGGTCCTGCCGGTGTTGAAGGACGCGGTCGACTAAGTCGACGATCTGCTTCATTTCCGATTCACGCATCCCGCGCGTCGACACGATCGGCGACCCCAAGCGGATACCGCTGGCTACGGCGGGTGGCTTCTCATCGTACGGAACGGCGTTCTTATTGACGATAATCCCTGCCGTATCGAGGGCGGCATCCGCCTCTTTCCCGGTGATCCCCTTGTTCGTGAGGTTCAGCAGCATCAGGTGCGTATCCGTTCCGCCGGAGACGATCTTGTAGCCGCGATCGACGAATTCTCTCGCCAGGGCTTTCGCATTGGTGAGTACTTGCTGCTGATAGCGCTTGAATGCCGGCGACAACGCCTCCTTGAAGGCGACCGCCTTGGCGGCGATCACATGCATCAATGGTCCGCCCTGTAGACCCGGAAACACCAGTTTATCGACAGCCTTCGCATGCTCGGTCTTACACATCGTGACGCCCCCGCGCGGACCGCGCAATGTCTTATGGGTCGTCGTCGTGACAAAGTCTGCATAGGGAACGGGATTCGGATGAAGCCCTGCCGCAATGAGCCCGGCGATATGGGCGATATCGACCAGCAGATAGGCTCCCACCGATTTGGCGATCTGTTGGAATCTTGGAAAATCCAGCACACGGGCATAGGCACTGGCTCCGACCACGATCATCCTGGGGCGGCATTCTTCCGCGATCTTTTGGACGGCATCATAGTCGATGGTTTCGGTCTGGCGATCAACACCATACGAGAAGACACGGAAAAGAAGACCGGAGAAGTTGACTTTGCTCCCATGCGTAAGGTGTCCACCCTGGGCAAGGTCCATTCCAAGAATGGTATCCCCCGCCTTCAGAACCGACAGATATGCCGCCATGTTGGCCTGCGAACCGGAATGCGGCTGCACATTGACGTGTTCGGCCCCGAAAATGTCTTTACACCGCTGAATCGCCAGATCTTCCACTGTGTCGGCATGCTGACATCCACCGTAGTATCGCTTGCCGGGATACCCTTCGGCATACTTGTTGGTGAGCAAGGACCCTTGCGCCGCCAGGACGGCGGGGCTGGCAAAATTTTCCGACGCAATCAACAGCAGCTTCTCACGCTGCCGAACTTCCTCCGCCTCGATCGCAGCACAGACTTCAGGATCTGCGGTTTTCAGCGCATCCCATGAACCGATTGCATCGCCGACCATCTTTTCCATGTTCAAATACCTACGCCGAAGGCTCTTCAGGCTCTTGTTTCTTCACCACGCGAACCGTCACTGTCGCCGTCACATCTCTGGGCATCTTGATCGGCACCGCCACCGTGCCGAGTTCCTTGATCGGATGCGCCAGCTGAATCTTGCGGCGATCCACCGTCACGCCTTGGGCGGCCAATCCTTCAGCGATGTCTTTGCCCGTGACGGAACCGAACATCTTGTCGTCTTTGCCGACTTGCGCCTCAATCGTCAGCTCAACCGCCGACACCTTCTTGGCATAGGACTCGATCTCCAGCTTTTCCTTCTTGGCCTTCTCAGCGGCCACTCGCTTGACGTGTTCGAACGCCTTAATGCTACGGCCATCGGCCTCAACCGCCTTGCGGCGCGGTAACAGATAATTTCGTGCAAACCCATCAGCGACGTTGATGAGATCCCCGAGATGTCCCACCCCGTCCATGGTCTCTTGAAGAATGACTTTCATACCCCTACTCCTTCACATGATAAAGAGTGCGAGGATACTGACCTGATTGTGAAATGTCAATTCTTGGGTAATCCTTGAAGGAGCTAGCGGATCACACTGAGCGATCGTCCCACCCGCGCAAACGCCTCCACGGCTTGCTTGAGCTGATCGGTCGTATGGGCAGCCGACATTTGAGTCCTGATCCTTGCCTGCCCTAGCGGCACCACCGGATAACTGAACCCGACGACATAGACTCCTTCTTTCAGTAACGCTTCCGCCATAGACGCGGCCAGGATGGCATCACCTAACATAACGGGGATGATCGGATGCTCCCCAGGAACGAGCCTGAAACCAAGGGAAGCCAGCTGTTCCCGGAAAAGGGCGGCATTGGCGCAAATGCTTTCCCTGAGATGGTCGCCTTGCTTCACCAGATCCAGGGCACACAATGCACCCGCCGCGACGGGAGGGGGAAGCGCATTCGAAAACAGATAGGGCCTCGACCGTTGGCGCAGCAGCTCGACCACCTCGGCCTTCCCGGATGTAAATCCGCCGGTCGCGCCGCCGAGTGTCTTCCCCAATGTGCTGGTGACGATCTCGATTCTGTCGGCGACCCCGAAATGAGCCGGTGTGCCCCGTCCCTTGGGGCCGAGGACCCCGGTCGCATGACTGTCATCGACCACCACCGCCGCATCGTACCGTTCCGCAAGCTCCACGATCTGATCCAATTTGGCCAGATCGCCATCCATCGAGAACACGCCATCGGTTGCGATCAGCCGCAGGCGGCAGTCACTCGATTCCTGCAGCCGAGCTTCAAGTTCTGCCATGTTGGAATGGGCATACCGGAAACGTTTGGCCTTGCACAGTCTGATGCCGTCGATGAGGCTGGCATGATTCAACGCATCACTGATGACGGCATCCTGCTCATCCAACAAGACTTCGAACAATCCTCCATTCGCATCAAAGCACGAACTGTATAGGATCGAGTCCTCGGTGCCGAGAAATTCACTGATGGCCTGTTCCAGCTGTTTGTGCAGATCTTGCGTGCCGCAGATGAACCGCACTGAAGCCATACCATAACCATACGTTTCCAGCCCTTTGCGGGCGGCTTGCACAATGGCGGGGTGATTGGCCAATCCCAGATAATTATTCGCGCAGAGATTCAGCACGTGGCCTTGCGCCACTCTGATGTCGGCACCCTGCGGACTCAACAATCGACGTTCGACCTTATAGAGACCGCGGGCTCTGATATCGGTTAGTTGAGTTTGGAGAGACGCTTTAAGTGAGCTATACGCCATGGTCCGTTGCCGACATGGAGTAGACGCTACGCGAAAGATCCGGAAGGCCTGCCGGCTGACCGGTTAAGGGAACAAGACGACTTTGCCGCACTGGCCGGACTGGATCAATTCAAAGCCGGTCGCAAACTCGCGCAATGGAAATGAATGGGTGACGACCGGACGAATATCGAGACCCGCTTTAAACAGTCCTGCCAACCGGTACCACGTGCCGAAAAGACGACGGCCGGTGATTCCATAGACGCGGATGCCCTTGAAAATAATTTCGTTCGGCAGATCGAAGCACACCGAACCGGTCGGAATGCCGAACAGAGTCACTCGCCCCCCGTTCTTCACTGCGCGGAAGGCCTGGTGCAAGGCCGTGGGATTCCCTGACATTTCCAGCGCCGCATCCACCCCTTCACCGCCCGTCATATCGAGGATCGCTGCCTCCACTCGTTCCGCTGACTCCGTCTTCGCATTGAGAACATGATCCACGCCGACTTGCTTCGCCAACCCAAGGCGATAGTCGCTGACATCGGACGCAATAATTGTGGCGGCGCCGGCGGTTCGCGCGACCGCAGCGGCAAAGAGGCCCGTCGGACCACATCCCGTGATCAACACCGTATGACCGGTGAGATCTTCAGCAAGCGCCGCGTCAACCGCATTCCCGAGAGGTTCCTGCACACAAGCCAATTCCGGAGGGATTCCCGAATCCGTGTGCCACAGAACACCCTCAGGCAAGACGACATACTCTGCGTAGGACCCGTCTCGGTCGACCCCGAGAATCTTATAATTCTTGCACACGTGCGCCTGTCCCGTCCGGCACTGGAAGCACGCTCCACAGGTCAGGTGCGACTCGGCCGCGACGTAATCACCGACCTTGACGAGAGAAACCTCACGCCCAACCTCCACGACGTGGCCGCACAATTCATGGCCGATGATGCGTGGAGGCTGGATACGCTTCTGCGCCCATTCGTCCCACCGGTAGATATGCGCATCGGTTCCACACAATGACGTGGCGGCTACTTTCACGACAGCATCATGTGGACCAGGGGTCGGATCAGCCCAATCCCTCAGAGTTAAACCCGGTCCTGCGGCAATCTTGACGAGTGCTTGCACGAACCTATTCTATACTAACTCCATCGGTTCGACACATAGGTTTAGGGAAAGAACGGGTTGCGCGGACCTCCCGACGATGAGTAGGATGCCATGACCATGGTTCATCCGGCTATTACCCGTCTGATCTTGGCTTCCGGCGTTCCGATCGTTGTATTGAGCCTCGCGCTTCTTCAGGACGACGCGCGAGCAGACTCTCAGCCTGTGGCGTCTCAGGCATTTTCTTCCGGAAAACGATGGGTCACGTTCGATTTCGCCGGTTCGAATCACTCCGGGGATATCCAACTCGGCCAACCGCTCGAATTGTCGATTACACTCGGCGGAGTCGCCCAGGGCCATGCGCCGTTGGTCGCCATCTGTGAATCAAGCCATTTCCAGTTACAGGTCGTGACATTTACACCCGATCCTTCATCCATGGTGATGAAGGCAACTACGACCCTTGAACCCGTTCCACCAACCCAACTGTCGGTGAACCCGAACATTTCACGGATACAATTCACATTCGCCAGATCCAATGAAAAGAAGTTCGAACGGATCATGACACGCATCGTGTACGTCACGTTGGAACCACCGGAACTACCTAGTCGCGCCAAGGAGCCGTCGCCGCTCGATCAAGATGAATCGAGCGCAAGCGATTTGGCCACGGACCAAGCTGAACCACTGCCGGCCGCTATTCCATTGGCCAGCGGGCCGGTGATTGAAGAAGATCTCCTGCCGCCCCCCTCAGCGGAACAGCCGCAATCCTATTGGCACCGAGTGAGCCACCTCGTCAGCCGAAGCTGGAGTCATACCGTGCGCCGAGTCCGCCACTCCCCGTCCAGCGAGACCGTGCATGTACGATTTCGGCTCTATCCCGGTGGACGAGCCCAGTTGATCCAGATTGAAAAAGGATCCGGGGCTCGTGAGATTGATGAAGCCGGTATCCATGCCATCCTCCACGCGCAACCATTTCCGGTGTTTCCCCAGGATTTGGGATCGGAGCCCATCGATGTCCACGTGCTGATGAAGACAGAGGCGAAGGGAGGACAGGGATCTCGTGCGGTCATCAACCCTGAGAAACCTCGCCCAACTTCGAGATTGCTGAAGAAATGACCCATCGTTCACAGAGGCTGCGATACCGAAAGGGGCAGATATGAAGATCGGTGAGAGATGGATGCGGGGAGTCGTGATCACGGGATTGTTGACGCTCCTCCCGCTAGGCGTCGAGGCGGAAACGACTCACTGGGATATCGACCCGGATCATTCGGCGATTGAGTTCCGTGTCGCCCATATGGTGGTGTCAAGGACATCGGGGCGGTTCATGAACTACCGTGGATTTGTCGAGATGGACACGGACGCCAAAACCTTCAAAGCCATTGAAGCCACGATCACCGCCGAGTCGATCAACACAAACCACGAAAAACGCGACGCGCATCTCCGCACTGCCGATTTCTTGGACGTCAAACAGTTTCCGACGATAACGTACAAGATGAAGCAGTACCAGAAACAGGGAGACACCTACACGGTAATCGGTCACTTCACCCTGCGTGGCGTGACCAAAGAGGTCACGCTCGTTGGAACCTTCAATGGTGTGACCAAAGATCCCTGGGGCAACACCCGAGCCGGATTCACCGCTCAGGGAAAGCTGAACCGCAAAGAGTTCGGCATGATTTGGAACAAAACGCTCGACAGCGGCGGACTCGTCGTCGGAGAAGAAGTGGAAATCCGGCTTGATATCGAGTGCATCCAAGCGAACAATCCGTAAGTGTTACGAACCGGAAGCCCGCAACTCGAAACTGATAACCCTGAATGACGATGAAAGCGATGGTGCTCAACCATACGAGCGATGTCTCCAGCAGTCCCTTGCAACTTCAAGATCGGCCGATTCCTGTTCCGAAGCCTGATCAGGTTCTCGTCAAAGTTCATACCTGTGGAGTCTGTCGGACAGACCTTCACGTGGTCGAGGGAGAACTTCCCGACATTGCATTGCCCCTGATCCCCGGCCATCAAGCCGTTGGTACGGTGATACAAGTTGGCTCCGAGATCTCTGAGGTCAAGGAGGGGGACCGTGTGGGGATTGCCTGGCTTCAGGGCACATGTGGACATTGCGCATTCTGCACAAGCGGGCGGGAAAATCTCTGCGTACAGGCGAAGTTTACCGGCTATCAGGTCGACGGGGGCTATGCCGAGTATGTGGCCGTACCCGCACGATTTGCCTACCCAATCCCGTCGACCTTCTCGGATGATGAAGCGGCGCCCTTGCTCTGTGCTGGGATCATCGGATATCGCGCCTTGCGTCTCAGCGGCATTCAGCCAGGCCAGCGTTTGGGACTTTATGGATTCGGCGCATCAGCGCATATCGCCATCCAGATCGCGCGCCACTGGAACTGCCAGGTCTACGTCAGTTCCCTCAAGCCGGAGCATCAGGCTCTGGCAAGACAACTTGGAGCAGTCTGGGTGGGCGGGGCAACGGATTCGCCGCCCGATACACTGCACGGGTCGATCATCTTCGCGCCCGCCGGGGAGCTCGTTCCTCGGGCATTACGAGCGCTCGACCGAGGGGGGACCTTAGCCTTGGCGGGCATTCATATGTCGCCGATTCCCTCGCTGGACTATGATCGTGAAGTGTTCGGCGAGCGGGTGATCCGCAGTGTCACCGCCAACACAAGACAGGACGGGCTCGATCTCCTGCGCGAAGCAGCCGCCATCCCTATCAAACCGCATACGATCCGTTTTCCTCTTGAGCAAGCCAACCGCGCGTTGCAAGAGCTTAAGGCGGGGACCTTCCAGGGAGCGGCGGTTCTCACCATGTGATCGTGACGTGACTGAATTACCAATGCTGCTGGTTCTTCGTCGGAAGCTACCGCAAGAGCCTGCCGGCAAGCGCTCGAGAGAACGCATCACTCGCATTGAAACAGTAATAGTCGAAAGCGTAGGGGTTTCCACGTCAGATGTTAATGACCTATTTGACTATTTTAGCCTGATTGAGTAGAATGCGCCCATGAAGAAGTCGAACACTGTCCACGCAGAAAACACGGTGACGGCGACTAAGGCCAAGGCGAGTTTCTCAGCCGTCTTAGCCAAAGCCGGCTATCAGGGGCAGCGGATCGTGATTAAGAAAGGGGCGCGCCCGACCGCCGTAATCCTTGGTTATGATGACTATCAGCGATTGGTTGATTTAGAAGATCGTTACGAGTCCGCCCTCCTCACCAAAAGCCTCAAGGACGATCGATTCCTGACCCTCGATGATATGACCAAGCGTCTAGGCCTGTGAGTTATTCGCTCGAGTTCTCAGAGGCCGTTTTCGCGACGCTTGAAGATCTTGGACATTCCGATGCCAAACGGCTCCGCCAGGTCTTTCTCAAGATTCTTACTCTCCGCCGTACCCCCCGTCCTCCTGACTCCGAACAACTCGCGCATTTCACCTACCGGGGTTTTACTGGATTTCGGGTGACACAGGGAGAATATCGCATCATCTATGCAATCGATGAAAAGGCTAAGGTGGTGAAAGTGGCCAGGGTCCTGCACCGCGACCGGGATTATCGAGAGCTGGATCGCATTTAATGCTGCGCGAAGCAGCCGCCATTCCTATCAAACCACACACGATCCGCTTCCCTCTTGAACAAGCCAACCACGCGTTGCAGGAGCTCAAGGCCGGGACCTTCCAGGGAGCCGCGGTCCTCACCATGTGATCGTGCGGAACTGGAAGTGATCTTAAAACTGCTCTTTCAAGGTAATCTGGTCAGCCCTTCCTAAGTATTTAACCAAGTCTATTAATTGACTGCGAGATCAGCAGACCATAAAGAACTGACCTAGAAGAGCACAATCTCTCTCACCCGCTTGCTGTTCAGCGATGTGCAACTAATAGGCTTGGGTTCTTGACGCTGGTATATATCGGTCCTTGGAGGCAGCCCTTGCTAACGCGGCTGGGCCAGTAATGGGAGGCAATTTCTCTGTAGTGAAGCCCTGTTCACTTCCGAATTGGATTTCTTTACAGTCCCCAAGTAGTTCACTTTCGATAATGCCACGCCATCCTTTACCTTCCGCATCTCTGGCAGCTTCAAAAACAAGAGGGGTGAAAGGAGTTCAGATTCACGCAGCCTTCACTTTGATTAGTGTCTCGCCGTAGACTCTGTCTATCCCCCCTTAATCTCCTTCCCTCGACCATTTCTCGAACTCCTCAATTGCCTGGTCCCGTACATCAACATCCACTTCGGATACACCAATATCAACTACTCTCTTTCCGGACAATCTCGCGTTTTTGACTTATACGGACATGCGTCGCCCGCTCACGGTCGATGATGGGATGTATAGACGCGTTTATAGACGATTACCGTGCGGCATCTTACACAGGCTGGCAAGGCACTAAATAACCGACCCGAGATACTACGCCCATCGGATATCAGCACAATTTCTTACTAGCTTATTATCCTTACTTTATGATAGTTACTTAAAAATATAACGCTGGAGCCATACAGCTCTGCCGAACAAGCAAAGTCGTCCTTGTTTCAAAGTGGAGTAAGTGCAGTCGTACAGAATTGCTATCGTTCGCGGCTAACGACTTTGCAATCTGCGAGCGAGTGGACGAATAGGCCACATGCCTGAAACATAGCCCCCCCGCCGTCCACCTCTCCACACATCATATGGAGCTGAGCTTGCAAGAGCCTCACGTTAAACCAGAAGGAGAATTTCATGAGAAGAAATGTTTCCTGGATATTGTGTTTCCGGTATCAGTCCAAGTCTGCACTTTCATGCTGGATACGACCCCTTGCACTCCTACTTCTCGTGACCCTTACAGGATGTGGAGATAGCACTCCCGAGCCGTCTTCAAATCCTGGAGCCAATGGAACTATCACTGGCCGTGTTATTTCTTCTGACGGTACGGGAGGAATTGCCAATGCAACAATTGAAGTGGGGTCCGTGCGGTCCTCATCAGGATCTGATGGCAGCTATACACTCTCTGTACCTGCAACTGGCCGGGCAGTGGTGCGAGTCGAAGCTGCCGGCTTTGCAGAGAACTTTCGCATTGCTCGTGTGACGGCTGGGGAGAGCACGCCGCTCACCGTACAACTTGTCAGGGTCGGCATTACGCAGAATGTCGCCATTGCGACCGGAGGCACGATAACCGTACCAAACTCTACGGCCCAGATTGTCCTTCCAGCGAACGGACTTGTTCCACAAACGGGTGGATCCCTGGCAGCCAATGTCGCGGTCTCGGTCACTCCTATTAACGTAGCAATTACTACGAACGACATGCCCGGAGATTTTACCGCTTCTGTTGGTAGTGCTATCAGACAGATCGAGAGCTTTGGTGCAATGGCAATCGATGTCCGTGACAGCAATGACGTGCGGTACAACTTATCTCCGGGGAGCATCTCCACGATTCGTATTCCTGTCAGTACAAGATCCGCTAATATTCCCGCGACAATTCCGCTCTTCTATTTTGATGACTCGACCGGGCGATGGATCCAAGAAGGTCAAGCAACGTTGGCTGGTACTGGTCCCAATCGCTATTACGAGGCTAGCGTGACTCGGCTGATCTATTGGAACGCTGATCTAGTAACAGAGACCATCTTTATAACGGGATGTGTGAGAAACGACTCAGGCCAGCCTGCAGGGAATGCCCTCGTCGAAAGCGACGGCATTGACTACTCCGGCTCCTCACGAGTCTATACCGCAACAGACGGCTCATTCCAGATACCTATCAGTAAAAACGGTAAAGCGACGCTCACAGCCCTTGTCGGTACACAATTAACCAACACTGTGACAGCCGGGCCTGCAGGGACAAACATTGTTTTAGACCCGTGCCTCGCCATAACTACTGACCTGAGAGGTTTGAACATCAAACTGACCTGGGGCGCAAACCCTCTCGATCTCGACTCCCATTTGTTCACACCCAACGGTAGCCACGTGTTTTTTGGCGCGCCAGGTTCCTTGACCGCTCTGCCTTTTGTAAGTCTTGACGTGGATGACACCACCAGCTTCGGCCCCGAAGTTGTGACAATCAGCAAGTTAATGCAAGGAACTTACGCCTATGCCGTGCATAATTTCAGTGGGACCCTGACTCCCGGCATGACAGGGTCGCCCGGTCGCGTGGAGCTCAGCCAGAACGGGAATACCAGCGTCTTTGCCCCACCCCCTGGTGAAGGGTCCAAGCTTTGGTGGCATATCTTCAATATTATCGTGGATGCGCAATGCAATGTGTCAGTGACTCCAATAAATGCCTGGTTGGATCAACAACCTGCGTCGTCACCCGGTGGAACTCCGACATTCTGCATCGTGAACTAGGCGAAGCGGGGTCTCAATTAGCGGTCTATCTAGTATTGGCACAAGAATACATGGGGGAGAGGCCTATCCAGTTGGATAGGCCTCTCCAAAGAAAGAATGTTGCGCCGAATAAGAGCAACCTGCTGGCATCCGAAGCCCTGAAGATGAGCCACCACTTCGGTCGACAACTTCTATTACTTTCAACAACTTATATGTCCCACCAGCGGCCAGTACTATTCTAGTGGAGAAACATTATGACTCTGCTAATTGTAGGCAAGAGCGACGTTATTCCCCCGATGGCCATGAAGATCGCCCTTTCACTGTGTATGACGACGATGATTGCAGGGTGTAGCAGTGGACGTGACAGCAGCTCCAGGCCGGTAGCGCCTGGAGGAGGGAGTGTCGGTCAAGCGGAGGCTCCAAGTAATGACCCACTTTGCTTAACAGACGAACAAAAGCTCGTAAAGGTGAAAGAACTTGGCTGGGATCTCTTTTTGGTTTTGGTGATGCTGGTGAATATGCCGACATGGCTAATGATGTAAAAAACTGACGGTTAAAGGAAATGCTGCGCGAGATGCTATTGATACCATACGCACAAAGGACTGTGATTCAGAACTTAAGCCGGCAAATGGAGCGTCAACTATGAAGTAGTATGAGAAACGGCTGGAGGGCCCTAGGCCTGTGCAACGACCGGTCAGTCGTTACACAATCGGGCCATGAACAACCAGCAACTTTGGAATACTCGGTCAGAATTCTTGCAGCGTCCGACCTAGGCATGCACCTGAATTTATCGCTTTCTATCGAGAATTTTGGAACCTTGTTCCGACACTTCCTTCACCAAAACCCCCATCTTGGGGTGTGACGGCTCGAAATCGATCGGCCAACTATAGTGTCGCAGCCGTTCACTGGCCGTCGGGCCTATGGAGGCAACGACCATCTTTCCTAGTGCCATGCGGAAGGGTTGCGTGGTTCCATCCTGCTCCAACACATGCATGAGATGGTCCACCTGAGCCGCGTTGGTAATCAGCATCACGTTGACGCGCCCCGCGATGATTTCATCGATTGCATGACGAATTGGACTAAGATCCTCCGGTAAAGCCCATTTGTAAATCGGAACAGGAAGGACTTCTGCGCCTCGCCGCTCGAGTGCCTTCAGCAGATCGGGGTTCGAAACCCCATACTCTTGCACAGCCACCCGCAATCCCTTCACAGGGTAAGACTGATCCAAGGTGGAAATCAGATCGACCCAGGTGTTTGGTTCGGGGACAGTTGCCGTCGCCTTGAGACCCAAGGCTTTAAGAGCCGCGACCGGCTTCGGCCCCCGGCTAATAAGAATAGTCCGTGTCAGCGCCTCCGAGATTGCCGTCCACGGATAGTGCCTTTTGAGGAGGTCAAACAGCGTGGTGGTGCCGACACCAGTCAGCAAGATAAGCAGGTCGATCCGTCCAGCCATCAGCCGAGCCCCAAACTCCTCTGCCGCCGGGTTCTTCTCCTGTGGAATTTCGCGCAGGGCGGGAGCGACGAGTGGCCGTCCGCTATAACGCTCGATCAGGCGGGCCATCTCCGTTGCCATCCGGCTTTCGAATGTCACAACTGTCATTCCGTTCAATGTCATTGACCTGAGCACCCTGAAGTCATCAAGTATGCGATCATCCTACAGTCGACGATTTGGGGCAGGAGCCGATTTTCCGTTGACGGCTGGTCGTTGGTCTCCCTACTATACCAATTCCAGTTTGATCAACTTGCATTGCGATCGTATGACGGCTCCATTCCATCAAGGTCTTCGCCATCTGGCGCTACGTGTCCTGGACCTTCCTCGCTCGCGGCGGTTCTATGAACAGCTGCTTGGTATGCAGACCGTTTGGGAACCGGACCAAGAGAATGTATATTTTAGCTCCGGGACCGACAATCTGGCGCTCCACCAAATTCCAAAGGATGAGCTGTCCGCTTACCAACCCCCAACGGCTCAACTGCTCGATCATATCGGGGTGATTCTCGACAGTCCACAGGCCGTCGATCAGATGTATCAAGCGGTCATGCTGAAGATCGAATCTCTGGGAGGACGAATCACCAAGGAGCCCAAGCAACACCGAGACGGCAGCTATTCGTTCTATTTTTCAGATCCTGACGGCAATCTGATTCAGGCTCTGTATGAGCCGACGATCAGCAAGCTGAAGTTCAGAGCCGATATATGAGCCGGACTTGGACCAGCCTCCCCCCAAATCATTATCTTAGCCTCGCCCCCTGGTGCTGGATCCAACTGGAAAGCGCGGAGCCGCCGGGGCCTTTCCCGTTCGTATGCGGTGTGGCCCCTGAGGTCGTTGCCAGTCTCCACGAGGCGCATGGTCTTCTGTCCAGTGCAATTGATACGGCAATCAGCGATGTCTTCGCGAAACGGGCACCGCTCGATGATTTCGACCGCCAGCGACGGCTGGAGGATGCCTATGCAGAGCTGGTCAACGCGCGACCATACCTCAAGCAGCACATTCGCTGCGGCCGCCGACCGGATGGAACGTTCCATTGGGAGTTTCCGATCGATCCGACCGCATCCGCAACCGTGACCAATGGCGGTCTTCGCATTTTTGATGCGGTCAACCACCAAGTGGTCCCCATCGGATTCAATGATCGGCCTCTGGGTCCTATCGTCGGAAGGTTACTCGGTCTGCTCGATGGAACTCATACGGTGAACGATCTCAGATCCGCAGTGTCCGCACTGCCTCGTGACGCACAGGGAGTACTGGCGAAGTTGATGGAATTACTGCAACTGCACGGGTGCTTGGCCGCTTCGCCAACGGCATCAGTCCGGCGGCATTGGTTCGAAACCGTACAGGATCAAGACACAGTCCACCTGGGACATGCGGCCCTGCTCTACCGACAACGTGAGACGGTATTACTCTTCGACCCATGGCTTCTGCCGTGGTTTGCCGAATCACCGATGCCGTCGCTCTGGGGTGCACTTCTCCCTAGACCCGCCGCGGTGTTCCTCACCCACGATCACGATGATCATGTCGATCCCCGCACCTTGCTCCATTTGCCGAAAGACACGCCGATCATCGTTCCCAGCCGACGAAACCGAAAGCAGCTGTTCTTTGACTATCGGTCGCTTCTTACAGAACTGGGGTTCGATCGAATCATCGAACTTGCCCACGGCGAAAGTTGGCCGTTTGAAGGCGGCGCGGTGCTCTCCGTTCCCTTCTATGGAGAAGACCCTTGCGACCTCGAAATGCCGAGGAATTGCTATTTGATCTCGGATCGTGGGCACAACGTGTTGATCCATGCGGACAGCGGCCCGACCAACGACGGACGATCGGCTCTCAAGGACAATATCATTCAGCAATTGGTGGTGAAGTATGGGCCGATACCTTTGGTGCTGGCGTCGCAGCAGCAGCTGCTCGAAATCCGGAGCCATGCCACCCACGCCCCTCTCTCCCATCCCGGCGAATGGCTGGATGTCGGTGAAAACGGCTATCTCACCAACAGCTATCTTGCCGAGGTCTGCGCGGCCGCCCAGGCACGGGTGTTTGTTTCATACGCCACCGGCGGAGCCGACTGGTATCCCGATCATCTTTCCTTTATGTTCAGCCGTCGCAACCCCGCCAGGACCGCGCTGTTGACGGCTCACTGGGAGCCGCCTGAAAAATTAAAAGACCTTCTCACCCCGCACGGATGTCGATATCATTGTGCCCACGCCCTGGACCTCTATCGAACAGCCGGCAGGGACAGGATCGAAATCGTTTCAGGGGGACATGCGTTGGCTCCGCTGACTCTGTACCGGTTGGACCACCAGGATCCGCCGTTTATAAAAGCCGCCACACGAGGATGAACCATTTTCTTTGATTGAGGAGAAGACATGAGTGGATCACAGTCGCCGATTCTTGTCACAGGTGCCGCGGGGTTCATCGGATTCCATGTGGCTACGCGTCTGTTGGACCGAGGCGACCTTGTCATCGGCCTCGACAATATCAATGACTACTACGACGTCCGGATAAAAGAAGCTCGACTCGCGCAATTGAAATCCCGCGAAGGGTTCAGATTCGTCAAGCTCGACCTGGCCAATCGACAAGGCATCCGCGATCTCTTTACCGATGAGCCAATACGACGTGTGGTTCATCTTGCGGCGCAAGCAGGCGTGCGTTACTCCCTCGTCAATCCCCATGCGTATACGGAGAGCAACATCGAAGGATTCATGAATATCTTGGAAGGCTGCCGGCACAGTCACATCGAGCATCTCGTCTATGCATCCTCCAGTTCCGTGTATGGCGGCAATACCCACATGCCATTCTCTATTCACGACAATGTGGACCATCCGGTCTCGCTCTATGCCGCCAGCAAGAAAGCCAACGAATTGATGGCCCATTGTTATGCCCACCTGTATCGGCTGCCCTGCACGGGTCTCCGATTCTTTACCGTGTATGGGCCCTGGGGACGCCCCGATATGGCCCTCTTCATCTTTACGAAGGCAATCCTGGAGGGGAAACCCATCGAGGTCTTCAACCAAGGCAGGATGAGACGCGATTTCACTTACGTGGACGACATCGTCGAAGGGGTCATCCGGACTCTTGATCATCCGGCTACGGCCAATCCATCGTGGTCAGGAGACAAGCCGGACCCAGGGACCAGTTCGGCTCCGGCGCGTATCTATAATATCGGTAACCATCAGCCGGTGGAACTCTTGCACTTCATCGAGGTTCTGGAAAGCGCGGTGGGGAAAAAGGCAGAAAAGAGATTGATGCCGATACAACCAGGAGATGTCCCTGCTACCTATGCCGACATCGACGATCTCACCAGCGATATCGGCTTCAAGCCGACCACCCCGATCGAAGAGGGCATTCCTCGTTTTGTGAAGTGGTATCGTGAATTCTATAGAGTGTGACGCGTTGGGGTGCCTCGCGCTAGAAACACCCCACAGGCACGAACCCTGGGCCGAAGAGCCTCGACAGTGCAATATAGCGTGAGTTGTCGTAAAAGGAGTGGCTTGCCCCTCTTTGAGCACGCCCGCTGATATCGCCCCCATAGGACGGATCCGTTCCGAAAAATACGCCGCCCCGGGTCTTCTGCACAAGTTGCATCCATTCCATATACAAACTGCACACCTCGGCTTGTACAGAACCGGTGGACGTGTTGCTCGCATACCAGTCGCGCGCCCAATCCGGCACCTGACGACCTTCCGTCCCGGATGAGCGCCCCTGATAAGGAGGCACCTCATATCGCGGTGCGGCGGTGGTCATGGTTCGAGGAGCCGTCGGCATATTTTCCAAATCGGGTACCACAGACAGCGGCTTGAGCGCCATGGCATGGCAACCGGCTCTCTCCTTATTGGTGTACACAGAGCTACCATCGGCTTGGGGGCATTCCCACGTCGCCGCAGACCCGGGTGAGGAGTCGCCGAAAGCCGGCCCAGCAGACATAACCGCCAGGATTGCCGATGAGAAGAACGCCGTTCTGATCAGCCGCATGGGGCACCTCCAGATCATATGGCGGAGGCACTCGGTGCCTGGTCGCCGTGTCACGTTAAGGTGCCCACACCCTACGCAATACTTTATTGTTCGGTCTATGCCTCTTTGGAGGGGGCAAAGCCAAGACTGTGGCCGCGAAAGACCAATCGGTGACGCTCCTATCCTCCATCTTTAATCTGTACTCGCTTCGCACGCACCTCTCCCTGCGACCTCTGGAACCCATGCAAGGATCGGAAAAGTCTCTGAACAATCTTTGTGTGGGGTTGCCGCTTTGCCTTGTCCCTTGCATGGACCTCAGGTATCCTTCGTATCTCTCGTGACGGCCTCTGGACGAGGGATAATGTTGCTTCAGCAACAAATCGTCGGACCACAGACGACGAGGATGTTCTACGCATGACAGCCGATGCGATAAACGTACGACATGACTGACCACGGTGTGCTCGGAAACTTACTGCTCATTTACACCGTTTCCATCGCGGTGGTGTTTCTCTTTCATCAATTCCGACTGCCGTCTATCGCGGGATTCCTCGTGGCCGGTGCGTTGATCGGTCCACACGGACTCAATATTGTTTCCGATATCGAGACGGTTCACTTATTGGCGGAAATCGGAATTGCGCTGCTCCTATTCACGATCGGCATCGAATTCTCACTGGTACAACTCGCATCACTCCGGCGGCTGCTCCTGGTTGCCGCTCCCATTCAAGTGGGAGGAGTCATTGCCATCGCATGGCTTGGCGGCACCCTGACAGGATTGCCGACATCTCAGGCGATCTTCTGGGGCTTTCTGCTCTCACTCAGCAGCACCGCCATTGTGTTGAAAGCGTTGGCGGCCAGTGGAGACAATGATACGCCGCATGGGCGAGCCACCGTCGGCATTCTGGTCTTTCAGGACTTGGCCGTCGTTCCCATGATCTTGTTGACGCCCATTCTTGCCAGTCCCAATGAGGGTGCGGTCACCTCGGTGTTGCTCTCGTTAGGCAAGTCTATGGTGGTGGTCGTCTGTATCGTCGCAGCCGCATGGTATGTGGTCCCGAAACTGCTCGATCACATCGTTCGCAGTCGAAGCCGGGAACTCTTTCTCTTGACGATCATCGTGATGTGCCTCGGCATCGCGTGGTTGACTGCTCTGGGTGGACTGTCGCTCGCCTTAGGCGCCTTCATCGCCGGACTCGTGATTTCCGAATCGGAGTACAGTCACCAGGCCATTGCCGAAGTGTTGCCGTTTCGAGACAGCTTCAACAGTCTGTTTTTTGTCTCCATCGGCATGCTGATGGACTGGCGCATTTTGTCGGAGTATCCGGCCGTGGTGACCGGCGTCTTGCTCGTGGTCCTGCTTGTAAAGTTCGTCACCGGCGCTGGAGCCGTCTTGACCATCCCTGTCCCTCCGCGCTCGGCCGTCATGACCGGCATTGCCCTTGCGCAGGTGGGTGAGTTCAGTTTTGTGCTGGCACAAGTAGGACAGGAGAAGGGGCTGTTGTCGGGAGCGCCGTATCAGATCTTCCTGGCGGTCTCGGTCTGTTCCATGATCATCACACCGTTCCTCATGCAGCTGTCGCCGCATCTCGGTCGAAGAGTCGAAGCTGTGCAACGACTCCACCATTGGCTTCCTGGACAAACAGAAGCCCATGTACTGGAAGCGGAGGGGCGGCACCTACGCATCAAGGACCACGTCATTATCGTGGGGTATGGGTTGAATGGGCGCAATCTGGCCCGCGTATTGAGTGAGACGGAAGTGCCGTACATCGCATTGGATTTAGACGGTGACAGAGTGCGCCGCGAGGCCGCCCATGGCTTGCCCCTCTATTATGGAGATGCGACAAACCCGACTGTGCTGAGGCACGTGAAGATCGAAGACGCACGGGTCTTGGTCGTCGCGATCTCTGATCCGTTCATGGCCCGTCGGACCGTGCAGGTCGCCCGAGGCTTGAGCCCAAAGATCCATATCGTCGTAAGAACCCGCTATTTGCGGGAGTTAGAGGAACTCCACCAACTGGGCGCGGACGATGTGGTGCCTGAAGAATTTGAAACATCGATCGAAATCTTCGCGCTCGTACTCCGCACGTACAACATGCCGCAAGACTTCGTCGTGCGAAAGGCTGAACAGGTACGCCGTGAGGGCTATGCGCTCCTACGCCGCAGCGAGCTCCCCGAGTTGGCTCATCACCTTCGCGGGGGCACCCTCACAGATGTCGAAGTGGAGACGTGCCGAATTGAGGAAGATTCACCGGCCGACGGAAAGACAATCGCCCAATTGGCGCTGCGGCCACGGACAGGGGCCTCCATCATTGCATTGACCAGAAGCGGCGTTACGGAATCCAACCCGTCGGAGAAGACCACACTCCTCGCCGGCGATATCGTCGTGCTGCTCGGATCGCGACCTGAGATCAGGCGGGCCATGAGCTTTATTCTGGCGAACGAGCCTGAAAGCTAGCGTACAGTCTGGATTGAGACGCCTCACGCCTGATGCATCGCCGCGATAAATCCCGAAGGAACGTCGAGCTTATGCAAGTCGGCACGCACCGATAGGCATACCGATCGAACGAGTGCGGTCAGCTTCGCCACCGCAGCGTCACTCGCTCTTTGAGGGGGTGATCGAACGGCTGGCCGGTATGGACGGAGGCCACATGGGCCGCCTTCAATTTGTAATACCATTTGGCCGGCATGTCGGCATCGCCGAGAAACATCGATGAGGGTTTGTGACGAAGACCGACTGCCAGATGCTTCATCGCCCGCTCATCCTGGCCGAGAAACATTTTCGTCAGGGTGCGAAAAATCAAATTGCCGAACGGGAGCCAGTGCAGTCCGCGCCAATAGGCGGAGAAATCGATACGGCATTCCATATCGGATACGGGTGTGGCCATCAATCGATTGGCGAGCCACACGCTCCCGCACTGCATGAGTTCCACTCGTTGGTTCGGCAAGAGGAAGTCGATCGTGGTGGTCAGCGGTCCCCCATAGATACGCTCAATCCAATGAAACGGCCCGCTGTTCTTCGCCGGCCGGTGGGCGGTCATTCGAAAACCGTTAGGAATCGGTTCAAAGATCTTGGTCTTCTCGTGCATACGCGCATCGCTGCGCCACCAGGAATGCACGTACGGTCCGTGGACCGGATCGATGAGACCAATGATGCCGTCATCCGCAGTACAGGTATAGGTCAACGAAATATGGAACGATTGCCGAGGTTCCGATGGAAGCGGCATACGCGGAGCAGCCGGCAGCGGATTCATATTCCCTCGCTCATCGGCCAGATACAGCCAAATCATGCCGTCCGTTTCTTCGGCCGGATAAGTCGTGACACCGATTTTATCGGTTTGTAGCTCCGCTTCTCCGGGTAAGGCAGGAATACACCGGCAGCGACCCTTCATGTCGAACTGCCAGCCATGATACGAGCATTCCACCCGCTCGCCGTTGAACCGTCCGAACGACAGAGGCATGCCACGGTGGGGACAGATGTCACGCATTGCCGCGAGGCTACCCGCTCGATCCCGGCAGAGGACGATCGGCAACCCCAACATCTGCAATCCCTTCATGGTACCAGGGGGTAGGGTATGGCTGGGCACGGCAGGGTACCAGAACCCAAAGAGTGGAGCACTCTTGGAAAATACGACCTCGGGTGACGGTTGCTCGGTCATGAGATAGGCAGGAAGCTCACAAGAAGGGCATCGGACAATGGGACCCGACTATAGCGAGGGGATGGCTAATAGGTCAAGCAATGATCAGAGGAGCGTGGTCGCCCGGTTTCTTGACACCCCAAAGGATCACATACTATTCTGTTTATGCATAGAATATGCAAATCGTACAAGCATGAAGAGGTGACATGATGATTGCCTCTCACGTAGAGCCGACGACAACACTGGCACAGCTGCAAGAATCCAAGCCCGAGCGAGTGACGATTGTATTATTGAGCGGGGATCTTGATCGAGCCATGGCCGCCTTTATCATCGCGACTGGTGCCGCCGCGATGGGTATGCGTGTGACCATGTTCTTCACATTTTGGGGGTTGAATACGATTCGAAGGAAGGGCGCGGCAAGCTCAGCGAAGGATTGGCTTCGACGTATGTTTGGGTTCCTCAACAAAGGCGGAGCCGACACGTTGCCATTATCCCGCTTCCATTTCGGCGGGCTGGGCACCAAAATGATGCAACAGGTGATGAAGCAAAATCGGATGCCCGGTGTTCCTGAGCTGATGCAAACAGCCATTGACCTGGATGTGCGATTTATCGCCTGTACCACGACGATGGGCCTCATGGGCATTTCCAAAGATACATTGATCGACGGGATTGATCAGTTCGCGGGTGTGACCACATATCTGGCGGAAGCAAAACATGGCAGCGTCAACTTGTTCATTTGAACCGCCAACCGAGTGAGGTGCCTTGATGGTGCAAGCCGATATCAAGCTGGATACCTTGGGGTACTTTTGCCCGATGCCGATTATTTTGACGTCGAAGAAAATCAAAGAGCTGGCTTTGGGACAAGTGCTGGAGGTCATCTCCGATGATGAGGGCATCAAGAAGGACATGCCGGCGTGGTGCGAATCCACGGGCCATGAAATGATGGGCTTGGAAGAGGAACAGGCAAAGTCCGGCCGGATCTATAAGGCCTTCGTCAAGAAAACGAAATAATCACACCTTCTTGGAGACAGCAAGGCAAGAAGCCGGAGGGACGATGCTCAGTCCTCCGGCTTTTTCGTTTACGAGAGGCCTATGGACGGAATTGTCGAGTGCGTCCCCAATTTCAGCGAAGGTCGGGATCGAGCGACGATTCAAGCTCTGATCGATGCGGTGACATCGACCACCGGCGTGGCGCTCTTAGACCACTCCATGGATACGGACCACCACCGGTCGGTCCTGACGTTCTGTGGAAACCCTGACGCGATCGTCGAGGCGGCCTTTCGTGCCATTCGGATCGCGACAGACCTTATCGACCTGCGCAAACATGTCGGCGGACATCCTCGTGTGGGGGCGACCGACGTGGTGCCGTTTATTCCGATCAGAGGTACAACCATGCAGGACTGTGTGCAGCTCGCCAAGCGACTGGGAGAAAAAGTCGCGCGTGAGCTGGAGATTCCCGTTTTCTTATACGAACGGGCCGCAAGTCATGCCGACCACATACCGTTGGAGGCAGTGAGACGTGGGGGGCTTGAAGGCTTGGCCTTCCGGATGGCCAACGATCCGGATTGGACACCGGACTTTGGACCGCCTCGACTCCATGAGAGCGCCGGAGCGATTGCGATCGGCGCCCGCCCCCCCCTGATTGCCTACAACGTGAACCTCCGATGCAAGGACGTCGACGTGGCCCAGTCCATCGCGAGGGCCGTTCGCCAATCAACCGGAGGATTGCCCCATCTGAAAGCGATCGGCGTAGAGTTGGCCAGCCGCGGCATGGTGCAAGTGGCGATGAATCTGACCGACCACCTGGCAACGCCGATCCTGACGGCATTTCAGATGGTCAAAACCGAAGCCGCAAACCGGGGAATTGAGGTGGCGGGAAGTGAACTGATCGGATTAGTGCCGCAGGCGGCATTGGACCAAGCCGCGGCGGCTGCGGTGCAGCTCGACCGATTCGATTCGGGCCAGGTACTCGAAACGAGAATAGCCGAGACAATGCTCGGGAAGAAGGAAACGGAGCACACGTTGTCGGACTTTATCACCGCAGTCGCTGATGCCAAACCGACACCAGCCGGTGGTGGCGTGGCGGCATTCGTGGGAGCCTTGGCGGCCGCTTTGGGAGTGATGGGCGCACGTCTTGCCCGACAACCGGACAAAGAACAACGTCTACTGGAGTTGAGCCGGCGGCTCCATCTCCTCGTTCAAGAAGATACAGAGGCCTACAACGACCTGACAGATGCCTACAAAATCCCCAAGCATCACTTAGACCGCCCCAGGGCAGTTTCAATGGCTCTGCAGAAGGCTACTGCAGTGCCTCTGGAAATCTCGGAGGCGGCCTGTGAGGTCGGCCGGTATCTTCACTCGATACGCGAGCTCGTCAAGCCGGCAGTTCGTTCAGATCTCACCGTCGGCATGACCATGGCTATTGCTGCTGCTCAGGCAGGCCTTGTCACCGTCAACACCAACATAACTTCACAACAAAATCAGCAACTTACCGATACCATTCAAACCAGGATTGCAAAGGCCGCCGAGAATCTTGAGGAACTGCAGAGGTTATGTTACACTCCGGCGCCGAATTCTTAAAAACCAGAAGTAGCAGGCTCACTTGGCCTGAGAAAGTCGAAAGCCAACCGGATGGAAATCAAGGTTTTTAACAACAACGTTGAAAAAGCACTCAAGGTCGCCAAAAAGAAGCTGGCAGGCGAGGGTCTGTTCCGTGAGTTAAAGCGTCGCCGCTTCTATGAGAAGCCCAGCGTGAGAAAGAAAGCCAAGCAACGCGAAGCTCAGCGACGCCGGCAGAAGTGGCTATCGAAGCGGAAGCCTGACTAGACGTCGTTCTGGGTTAGACACCGCCCTCGTCCATTCCTTCCCCCGTTTTCATCCAAGTCCGATGCGCCCGGGTCAAATTCATACGGCTATCCGACTTGTGAAGGAGGAGGTACGCCGATGGCAGGAACCTGTCCTCGGCATCGTCGCGAAACAATCCGGTCGTGATCCCTTTCTCATCCTGATTTCCTGTCTCTTAAGCCTCCGGACCAAGGACAAGACCACCAGAGAAGCCAGCGATCGACTCTTCGCCATGGCGCGCACACCGGCGTCGATGGTGAAGCTCCCTCTGAAGAGGATCGAACAGGCGATTTACCCGGTCGGGTTCTACCGGATGAAGGCCAAATCGATTCACCAAATCTGCCGCCGACTCCTCGATGAGTATGATGGAGTAGTACCGGACTCGATCGATGAACTGGTGACTCTACCGGGGGTGGGAAGAAAGACGGCGAATCTCGTCGTCACCGTCGGTTTTCAGAAGCCCGGTATTTGCGTCGATGTGCACGTGCATCGCATCAGCAACCGCTGGGGGTATATCAACACAAAGACACCGGAAGAGACGGAAAACGCCTTGCGGCATAAGCTGCCCAAACAGTACTGGATTACCTATAACGATCTCCTGGTCCCCTACGGTCAGAACCTTTGCCTTCCGGTCTCCCCGTTGTGCAGCACCTGCAAGTTGGCAGACTTATGCGACCGAACCGGGGTCACACGATCTCGTTAGGGGTCGACGAGTGAATCTTACAGGCTGACAAACAACCAGCGGAATACGCGCAAGACTTCGACCCGCGGGCCGTATCTATTTCTTCTGTGCGCGGGCTTTCACACTGTTCACGTAGTCTGTGATGGCGGCATCGACCTCGTCGGAGGTCATCGGGCGGTCATGTGTTTCGCTTTCATCGACAAGGTATCGATCATGCTCTTTCTCCTGCCGGAGAACCACCGCATTTTCGGGGGTCACATCGATCAGCATGAACCACTCTTGAGCCCCTTGTGAAATCACGACTTGTTTGCCCGCGCCTCTTTTAGTGATCTCGATCCGGAGATCGTCACCCGCATAAGCAGATGCCCATGCCGTACATACAAGAGAAAAATGCCAGGCTACCGAGGTCATGATGAGTATGAGCCATACGACCATTGCGCGCGGCTTGAGAAGATTCATGCCGATGCTCCACGAAGGATGATTATATCGATCGCGTACGACTGCGTAAACACGAGCTCGAGACCAATCTGTCTTGAGGGGCACCGGAGCCCATGCTAGGATGCCCTCCGATGGATGGGCTCCTGTCCGCAGTTCAGCAATACGTCTCGACCGAAACCCTCGTTACACTGACGGCGCTCTCGATTGTTTTCTTTGTGGGATCGCTGATTGCCATCCCGTTCATCCTCGTCCGGCTTCCGACGGATTTCTTCGACACCCGTGTACCGCGACGCTGGATGGAAAACCACCACCCGGTGCTTCGGGTGCTCGGCCACCTTGCGAAGAACGTGGTCGGCGCGATCTTTCTGTTCGCCGGCTTCTTGATGTTGTTCTTGCCGGGACAGGGCATTCTCACGATGTTGATCGGAGTGACCATGCTGGACTTTCCCGGCAAGCGCAAGCTGGAAGCAAAAATGATCGGTCAACCCGCTGTCCTGAACACGATCAACAACATGCGTAAGAAATTCGGAAAGCCGCCGTTGGTTATTGCGCCGGAACCGTAATAGATGAGTCGACAGCAATCGACAATCGCCATGGATAAAAATCAACTGCTGACCGCTGAAGGTTCAACGCGGTAAGCTGTGGCTATGTCGATCCCTACATCCACCCGCAAGGTTCTCTATCTCATCGACGGCAGCGCCTACATTTATCGGGCTTTCTTTGCCCTGCCGGCGCTGAATAATTCGAAAGGTCTCCAGACCAACGCGGTCTATGGATTCATGACCACGCTCCTCAAGATCATCCGGGAGCACAAGCCGGATGGTCTGGCGGTGGCTTTTGACGAAAAGGGCCCGACCCTTCGGCACGAGGAATTCAAAGAGTATAAGGCCCAGCGCCCGCCGATGCCGGACGGGATGTCGGTACAGATCCCCTACATTCATCGCGTGGTGGAAGCGCTGAATATCCCCGCCGTCAGGCAGGCCGGATACGAAGCCGACGATCTCATCGGCACGTTGTCGCGGCAGGCCGAAACAGCGGGCTACGATGTGGTGATCGTCACAGGCGACAAGGATATGTTGCAACTGCTCACGTCACACGTCCGCATCTACGATCCGGTGAAAAACAAATGGTCGGGCGAGGCCGAGTGTCGTGAACGGTTCGGGGTCGAGCCGGCGCGGGTCGTGGAAGTCATGGGTCTCATGGGCGACAGCACGGACAACATTCCCGGCGTGAAAGGGATCGGCGAGAAAACGGCAATGAAATTGATCGCGCAGTTCGGGACGATCGATGAGCTGCTGCGCCGCCTCGATGAGGTCACACCTGCCCGTATCAAGACACTCCTCGCCGAACAGTCTGAGAATGCGCGACTCAGCCGGAAGTTGGCCACCATCGACACACAGAGTCCGGTGGAGTTCCATCCCGACTCCTACCGAGTCAAACCGCCGCATGACGAACAGCTGGCCGAGCTTCTGCGCGAGTTGGAGTTCACCTCGCTCCTCAAGAGCCTCCAGCCCTCGTCGAAACAGCCGGAGACAAAGACTCATGCCACCGCCATCATCGAAGATGAAGCCGCCGCGCAACGTTTTGTCGGCAGTTTGCAGAACGGTGCGCCGCTCGGGCTGCATTGCTTATTGGCCGGTCAATCAAGCGCTCACGCCGATGTCCTCGGTCTGGCTCTTTCCACGGGCGAGCAGACCACCTTCATTCCGGTCGATGTCCACACCTTCATGCGGCCTATCACGCACCTGCTGCATGAAGTGGACAGGCCAAAAATCGTGCATGATCTCAAAGCCACTCTCCTGGTCTTCCATCGCCTCGGTGTCACCTTGGCACCTCCGTACCTGGACGTGATGATCGCGGACTATTTACTCAACCCCAACCGCCGCGACCATGGCCTCGAAACGATCGCGTTGGAGCTGTTGGGTGAACGGCTCGGATCGGGCCAACAGGAAAAGGCCCAACCACAATCGCTCTTCGAAGTCGACACCGGTTCACGTGAGACGGCAGCGGAAGCCGCCGCCGTCCTGGCGAAATTGGAGCCGATTCTGACAGAACGGTTGACGGCCCAAGGGAGCCTGAAGCTCTTCACTGACGTCGAAATGCCGCTCGTCCCGGTATTGGCCGATATCGAACGGAACGGGTTCTTACTCGATGTCGAAGGGCTTCAGTCCTTGAGCAACGAATTGGAGCGAGAGCTCGGCCGCATGATGGAAACCATCGCGGGATTAGCCGGGAGCGAATTCAACATTAATTCACCGAAGCAGCTCGCCGCAGTGCTGTTTGAGAAACTCGGCCTCAAGCCCATGCGAAAAACCAAGACCGGCTACTCGACCGACGAAGACACCCTCACACAACTCGCGACGCAACACGAGCTGCCCGCCCAGATCCTCAACTACCGAAGTCTCAGCAAACTCAAATCGACCTACGTGGACGCGCTGCCGCAGCTGGTGCATCCGGAGACGAAACGGCTCCACACGTCGCTGAACCAAACGGTCGCGGCGACCGGACGCCTCTCATCCACCGACCCGAATCTTCAAAACATCCCGGTCAAGGGTGACTATGGTTTACGTATTCGCGAGGCTTTCATCGTCCCGAAAGGCCACGACCTTCTCTGTGCCGACTACAGCCAGATCGAACCGCGCATACTCGCCCATCTTTCACAAGATCCCCGTTTGGTGTCCGTCTTTACCAAGGGCGAAGACATCCACATGGCGACGGCCATGGAAATCTTTAATCTTCCCTCCAGTCAGATCACCAGAGACATGCGCCGAACGGCCAAGACCGTCGTCTTTGGGATCGTCTACGGCATCAGTCCATTCGGTCTCTCTCAGAATTTGGGTGTACCGCAATCCGAGGCCAAGAAATACATCGAGACCTTCTTTGAGCGGTTTGCCGCGGTGCGGGCTCTCATGGATCGGAATATCGCCGAAGGACGAGAGAAGGGCTACACCACGACGATCCTCGGCCGCCGCCGGCCGATTCCCGAGCTTCAAAGTGGTGATCCGGTTCAACGTGGTTTCGGCGAACGCATGGCGGTGAATAGCCCCATTCAAGGCTCAGCCGCTGACTTGATCAAGCTGGCTATGATCAACGTGCATAAAACGCTTCGCGAAGAACTGCCGCACGTGAAAATGATCCTTCAAGTCCACGACGAATTGATCTTCGAAGTGCCGGATCATAACCTGGAGGAAGCGAAGCGATTAGTGAAACAGGAGATGGAAGCTGTCGGAACACAGTTGGGTTTATCGGTACCGCTCAAAGTAGATCTCGGCGTCGGCAAAAACTGGCGCGCTGCGCATCCATAGACGCCAATGACGATCGTTATTTCTGAAGTTCTCCCTGCAGACGTGACACCGACTAATGGGCCGGAGCGCCCTTACCCAGGACTCGAACCTCATTCCCATCCCTGATGCTTGCAACAAGATCCAGCAGCAGGTAAAAACAGAAATAGAAGTATCGGCAAGCAACCGAGCGTCAGGCCCGCTTGAATGGTGTCAGTGCCGGCAACAACTGACGCGTGACGAATTCCTAACTCACACACATGCGAGGTGACATATGCTGACCATACGCATTTCCGTTGCGTGGACGATCGCACTCATCAGCCTTGGGGCCCTGGGGCTTGTGCTCCTCTTCGGCCAACCGCTCACAGCAAAGGCTCAGGAGCACAAACGCTATCAATACCAAATCATCGAAGTACTCCCGGATACGCAGAATATGCAAACCAAGCTGAACGAGTTTGGGGCAGACGGATGGGAGCTGGTGGCAGTATCGATGGGCAGTATGACCGAACCACGATTGGTTTTTAAGAAGTGATAGGGCGCATAAGAAACCTCGCGAAGATTTGGACTCGATGAAAAAGGTCTTCGTGTCGCAGAACTTGTTCGAGGTTGAGATGCGCAAGGAGCGTCTGGAGCAGGCCGGTATCCAGTGCATGATCAAGAACCAGCGTTCCTCGGGCTTGGCCGGAGAGATTCCATTTACCGAAGTTTTCCAGGAAGTGTGGGTTATTCAGGATGAGGATTATGATCGGGCGCGGCAATTACTGGACGAAGGTTTGGTGTTGTCAGGATCGGACCAAGACTCTTGGGTATGCATAGGATGCGGCGAGCGTCACGGGAGTCAATTTGCGGAGTGTTGGAAGTGTGGGCAGGAAAGAGGCTGATTACCTCAACCTCTTACACACATGCCTCCAGACCGATTGCGCCAAGGTTCCGCGTGGAATGGGCGTCCAGTCCGATTCGCCTGATGTTTTATAGAGCGCTTCTCCGGATGCCATATTTCCCGAGAAATATTCTAAGGCCAGCAGCCGAAAGCGTTCTTTGATACAGTCGTGTTCTTCCTGGGCGCGTGAGGACAAGTATTTCCTGAACCCACGCATTTGAGCAATCTTCAGATCATCCAAGACCCATACGCTCACCAACTCACCATTCCGGATGATGCTTTCCGAATCAACATAGATTTTGGCCTTGTCGTTCCTATCGACAAGAGACCATTCCGCGCGCAGTGGGGCAGCGTTCCATAGCTGTAGGAGCGTAAACCCAAGGAGAAGTCTCGACGCTCCCTGGAGACCTGCACGAGCACAAGGCATCCACCACCACACCATGCGCATGTTGAAACAGAACTCCTGACGACTGGTTTTAACGGAAGAGACTTGGTGACGACTACTTCTACTGCCCTATTTTCTTGGTGATGCAGGTATTGAACGCCATGCGCTGATGATAGGGTGTCCAAAACCACTTGTACTTATTCACCTGATCCAACTCACCCACGTATTCATTACAACGCTTCGTTTCCACCTCTCCGGCTTCCAGTGGGGCAGTCATCACCCAGGCCCCAATCCCTATGACACAAAGAAAGAGCATGACACCGGCAATGAACATCACGATTCCTTTTGTATTCATGATTCCTCTAGAAATTTGTGGTCGACTGACGCACGATTCTCGCATGACTGGCGCCGGAGACCGGGATCGAACCGGTGCGGGCCTTGGAGCCCGAGGATTTTAAAACTGAAGTCCCGTCAGAGTCTATAGAGACTCGTCAAAATTTATCCGAAGAAATTCAGGCTGAACCGACTAAAAAAATGGCTTGGAGGATAGACTCGACTGGTGCCAAGAACCGCTTTGCTCACTTCCGATTGAATAGGGTTCTTCGCAGTTCTGTCACAATTTTGCAGCCGGCATGTGTGTACTCATCGCGGCGGAGGGAAGACCCATTGCGAACTGTGTCAGTAGAGTTCCGCGAGGCCCGTGCGGATCGGCTCAGGCAGGTTGGGCTGATTCGAAATCTCCGCCAGAAAATTGGAATCGTCCGCCACAGTGAGCGGATCGAGCGTGATCGGCTGGAGCAGCTGCGAGAGCGGCATGGCGGCGGCTCGCTGGGCGATCCGGTCAGGGCCCGTGAAGTCCCGAGGCCCATTCAACGGCAACCGCGGCCGCAGATCGGTTCCTGTCGCTTGAATCTCATCGAGGGCCAAGGTCCATACCACCGGCTCTTGCCTATCCAATACGGCCCGCCTGGTAGCTCGTGATCGCGGCGTCTCCAGCGCTCTGGCGAGCTTTGGGAGGTCACGGAAGGCCTTTTGCAACGCGGTCCTCGCCGCACGGAGGGAGATTTGGGCAACGTCAGGATCGCCGGTCTCTTGTTGTAGAAACAGGCGTCTCGCTTTTCCGCCCACCCGCACCGTCTCCCCCTTCGAACCGAGCGCACTCATCAACTCAGATAGTCCATAGCGCGCGACCCCGTTGATCATGACCAAACTCATCGAGGTTTCCTTCGCCTGGATCAATGCGTCATAGGGATCCCCCTCCTGGCCGGCGATGACGACCACATCGGCGCGTTTGCCTGCTTCGAGCGACCCGAGCGCTTCATGCCATTTGAGAATTTTGGCCGCCTCCCGTGTCGCCATCGCGATCAGCTCGCGCGCACTGAACAGTCCCCCCAAGAGATGTTGAGAATAGAGCCAGGCGACTTTGAGCTCGCCGAGTAAGTTCTTGCTTCCCGACGGGGACCAGTCACTGCCGAGGCCGATGCGCACGCCCGTTCGCTTCGCGTCTTCCACCCGCGCCGTGGCTCCATAGAGCAGCAAGTTGCTGAGCGGCGACCAGACCATCGACCCCCCATGTTCTCCCAACACCGCGAAGTCTTCGGGCAGCAGACCAGCTGCGTGAATCGCCGCGAACCGGTCATTGAGCGCCCACTCGTTTGGCGCCACCTGAAGGGCGAGAAAATGGTTGCGCGCGATCGAACTGGTCTGTCCGGAGGCGGTGATCCCTTCGCTCAGGTGGAGAAGGAAACAACTATCCTCCTTGTTCAGCCGCGCCAGAAATGATCGGGCGCTCTTGGCATCGAGGTCTGGGATCCGGGCTTTGGCCTCGGAGAGAACCGGGTCGTCGGTGTTCTCCACGTTGCGCACAATTCCCCGATAATACCGCTGCACGCCGGCATTACTGCTCAGCATGATCCCCTGACTCGTCGTGACGCCTCCGAGGAGACATTTACACTCGACATAGCGGATAAGCGGAGCCAACAGCGAAGGGTTCCCATGGGCGTCCCGGTATTTGCCCACGACGGTCATGGGACCGCTGATGAGCTTGCGGTAATCGGGGTGGGTGGGCCACTGGCCACGGTGTTGGAATCGCTTCGGGACCGGGCTCCAGAGCGGCAGCGCGTTATAGCTGAGATGGTTGTGGAGTTCGATCAGGCCCGGGAAGAGTGTGCCGTCGGTTTCCACCACGGCGACATCGTCGAAGTCGGCTGGTGGCCGCTGGGCACGGTCTTGCACCGCAACAATGGTCCCTTTGTCGATGAACAGGACAGCGTTGGGCTTCACAGTCCACGCGTCGTCCATGGTGACGACCCGCCCCGCCAGCGCGACCTTGGGACTTGTGAGGGGATCGATCAGCCCACGCCGCTTCGTCGCTCTCGCTGTTCGAGGAGTGACTCCTCGGGCTGTGTCAGCTGTCCCCGCGAGCGGATACCAACGGCGTGGGACCTCGCTCATACCACGATCCCCTTGGGTACGGTGATCGTAATATTGCGGCGCTTGGCGAGGTCATCGGCACCGGAGCGCTTGGCCCAGCCGTCTTGCTCGTGCATCCACGCGGGCAAGCCGGCCGGCAGGTCAAATTCTGGAATGCCCACACGGTCGCCGTCAGCCCAGCTCTCGCCGTACAACACCAGCGGAGTGGAGACATCCACGTCTTGCATGCTCGGCGAGAGGATCTGGAGGGCCGCATTCCAATTCTGCAGCATCTTCTTGGTGGCGGCGACGAGCTTGGTCTTGTTCCCCTTCGACGAGCTTTCCGGTTGTGTCGGATGCGACACCGCCGCATAGGTGACGTGCACCGACTGCGCCGCCGGCGTTGTTTTCCAGAATTGCCAGGCTTCGTCCGCGGCCTGCCCGAGGGCAAGCACGGCTTTGACTTGACTGCCGACCAGCAAAGCGTTGAACCACCGATTGCGGTACTCGATCAGGGCCGGGCTCTTGCGAGTCTTGGCCTTGACGCTGCCGTAGACGCTGTACAGATAGGTGTTGATGAAGACGTAGCTCCTGGTGATGCCGAGCTTGGCCAGAAAACCCTGGACGCGTCGTCCCGCTTCGCCCACCAAAATCCGACGGATGATCGTTTCGTGCTGCGCGGGATCCTGTCCAATCACGAGAATCCGGGCGGAGCCGTCGAGGCGCCCTCGGTGAAAGATGGGCCCCCACTCAAAACGGAAGTCGGTCGCCGGATACACGGTCGCATCCGGGTAGACCTCGCACAAACTCTTGAAGGGTTCCTGCCCATAGCCGGGATCGAATACATGTGGCATCGTGTGTCACCTCGTCATTCCTTTGAGAGCAGAAATAGAAATTGCAGGTCCTGGCATTCTGCGACAGAAACCTCGGCGGGGGCTATTCTGTGATCTTCTTAATTGGTTCCTACCTAAGTGGAGGATCTCGTGCTAGGCGGCCGTGAAGAAAACGGATCTCTTCGAGGGCTCAAGAAACCGGTGAGGCTACAGTGCGCGGATGAGATAAGATCGGAGTACGCCGCAGTTCAACCACAGTGTTCAGAGAAGACCCGGAATATCGATCGAGGAAGGGTTACCCTAGCAGCTTAAAACATGGTGCCGGAGACCGGGATCGAACCGGTACGGGCCTTGTGAGCCCGAGGGATTTTAAGAACCCACCACACCCCGAAACCACCGGACAGTGTTGCCCATGACTAATGTTTCGTAACTGTGCCGCTATCGGCAGGTGCAAGATGCTTTCACGTTGATGCGCATTAGGTGTGTCGGAACCAGCGATAGCCCGCTAGGAATATCCCTAGTTTTTAGAGGCGCCGCCATGTTTTACTGGTAACAACGTTGATCTGAAATTGCCTCTAGCGATCGATAGCCTACAGCACATGTTGGGACAGAGGTAAGCGAGGTTACGTGACCCACCCGCCATTCTCCAATCTGCCAAAGGGGAATTTTCAAGGACTGCCATCCGATCTCGCTTTCCTCTCGGGCGGCGGTGAGATGGGCGGGCTGATCCGTTCGAAAGATTGGTCAAAGACACCGCTCGGACCAGCTGATCGATGGCCACAGAGCCTAAAAACTGCCGTCCGCATCATGCTCACCTCTCGTCAGCCTATTTGGCTCGGCTGGGGTGAACAACTCATCAAGCTTTACAACGATCCCTACAAAGCCATCGTCTGCGGAAAACATCCGGCTGCACTGGGCCAACCTGCCTCCGTTGTGTGGAGGGAAATTTGGCCTGAGATTGGACCGATGCTGCGGAAGGCCATGGGCGGTATCGAAGGCACCTATGTGGAATCGCAACTCCTCATCATGGAGCGAAACGGGTACCCGGAAGAAACATACTACACTTTCTCCTACAGTCCTATCCCCGACGATCAGGGTGGCGTGGGCGGCATTTTTTGCGCCAATACAGATGATACTGATCGCATGATCGGAGAACGGCAATTGACTCTGCTGAAAGATTTGGCGGCGAGGACAGCCCATGCACAGACATTCGATGACGCATGTAGGCTGAGTGCGGTTTCTTTGCAAAACGACCTTCACGATTTTCCATTCGCGCTGATTTATCTCGCGGAACCAGAAGGGAACCGATTTGTACCCGCCGCCTCGAGCGGCATCGAGCCGAATCCTATAGCGACTGCGGGTCCTGCTCTCGATGCGCCCTCTGTTTGGCCTTTGGCACAGGTAATCCGGACGCAGAAGCCTTCGGTCATTACGGATCTCCCGCGGCTGTTCGACCATCTGCCGACGGGTGCTTGGAAACAGCCTCCTCATAAGGCCGTAGTTTTGCCGATCATCCCATCCGGTAAGACTGGAAAAGCCGGGGTTCTAATCGTGGGGTTGAATCCGTATAGGCTTTTCGACGACCGTTTTCAACGGTTTGTTGATTTGGTCGTGGGCCAGATTGCGGCGAGCATCGCCAACGCACAGAGGTATGAAGAAGAGCGCCAACGAGCCGAGGCATTGGCGGAATTAGATCGCGCCAAGACCGCCTTCTTCAGTAATGTCAGCCATGAGTTGCGCACCCCCCTCACGCTGATGCTCGGTCCGCTGGAGGATTTGAAAGCGCAGTTTGGCCGCTCCACGTCCTCACTTGACGCCTCGCAGTATCAGCAGGTCGATGTGGTCCATCGAAATGGGCTGCGGCTGCTCAAACTGGTGAACCAGCTACTGGATTTTTCACGCATCGAAGCAGGCCGGGTACAGGCGGTGTATGAAGAGACGGACCTCGCTGAGTTCACGGCCGACCTGGCGAGCGTCTTTCGCTCCACTATGGAAAAAGGTGGTCTCTCTCTGATTGTCGATTGTCCTCCCTTGCCTGAGCCCGTGTTCGTAGATCGAGACATGTGGGAAAAGATTGTCCTGAATTTGCTGTCCAATGCGTTCAAATATACGCTCGACGGCGAGATCCAGGTGACGCTGCGCCCCAGTGGAAAACATGTGGAACTCTCCATTCGTGATACCGGGACGGGAATTCCGGAGGACCAACTCGGCAAGATCTTTGAGCGGTTTCATCGAATTGCCGGCTCGCAAGGCCGCACCTATGAAGGCACAGGTATTGGACTCTCCCTTGTGCAGGAACTGGCACATCTTCACGGTGGTTCGATCTCCGTTGAGAGCATGTATGGGAAGGGAAGCACATTCCGGGTATTCATTCCCCTGGGGAAGAATCATCTACCGCACAAACACATCGGCATAACTGAAAGGAAGACCGCGGCGTTAGGCGCCATGTCGTTCGTAGAGGAAGCGACGAGATTGGTGCCAAGCGCCAGCGAAGCAGGGAAATTGGTGAATGGAACATCGTCGGAAAGTGACGATCTATCGCGGGTTGTCACAACCGATCCATCGCTCACCACTCGTTCTCGTGTCCTCCTAGCGGACGACAATACCGACATGCGGGAGTATGTGAGCCGTTTGTTGAAAGAACGGTACGAAGTCATCGCGGTTGCCGATGGGCAAGCCGCATTGGAGGCGGTGCGGCGTAACCCGCCAGATTTGATCCTCTCCGATGTCATGATGCCCCGCTTAGATGGGTTTGGACTATTGCGTGCGTTGCGCGCCGATCCTGTGACAAAGGCCATTCCCATCATTTTGCTGTCGGCTAGAGCCGGTGAGGAATCCCGAGTCGAAGGATTGGAGCATGGCGCCGACGACTATCTCATCAAGCCCTTCAGCGCCCGCGAATTGCTGGCGCGCGTACAAGTTCATCTTGACATGGTTCGAATTCGACAAGAGGCCGCCGAGACATTGCGACACAGCGAACGTCGCTTTCGAGAGTTACTCGACGGGTCGCCATTCGGCATGTATATCGTGGACACTCAACTCCGCATCGTCCACATGAACGAGTCCAGCAAGCAGGGCGCATTTCGCAATGTGCGTCCAGTCATTGGCCGGGACTTTCCCGAGACTATGCGTATTCTCTGGCCAGAGACAGTTGCCGCGGACATTATCGCCGCCTTCCGTCATACGCTTGAGACAGGGCAGCCCTACTCGTCACGTGACTTCATCAACCTCCGCGCCGACGTGAATCAAGTGGAGGGCTATGAATGGGAACTGCATCGCCTGACCCTACCCGATGGGCAGCCTGGCGTCATTTGCTATTACTATGATTCGACCAGATTACGGCAAACGGAAGCGGCTCTGCGGGAGAGCGAACAGCGCTTACAACGTGTCCTCGAAACCGACGCCGTAGGAGTACTGTTCTTCAACCGCAACGGAACATTGCTTCAAGCCAACGACGTCTTTCTGCGGATGACTGGTTATGAACGAGAGCGGATTGAGCGGCGTGAAATAACATGGCGCACGATGACGCCGCCGGAATGGGTCGAAGCCAGTGAAAATCAGATGAAACAATTTGTAGAAACTGGACGGATCGGTCCGTACGAAAAAGAGTATTTCCTAGCCGACGGCACACGCCGATGGATGCTCTTCGCTGGGCGAGATCTCGGAGAAGGTACGATCGCCGAGTACTGCGTCGACATTCATGACCGCAAACAGGCCGAACAAGCACTGCGCGAGGCGCAAGAACGGCTGCAGCGCTGGAATGTGGAGCTGGAAAAAGCGGTGAAATTTAAGACGGTGGAATTACAGCAATCGCAAGAGCGCCTACGGGCCCTCACGAGCGAATTGAATCTGGCCGAACAGCGTGAGCGCAAACGACTTGCCACAGAGCTGCATGATCATCTGCAACAAGTACTCGTCTATGGGAAGATGACCATCGGGCAAGGGAGGCGCTCAGTCGGGGATGTGTCAGCCGCTCTCAAATTGATCAAGAAGGTGGAGGATGTCTTCTCGGAGGCATTGACCTACACCCGTACGCTGGTGGCGGAACTCAGCCCGCCCGTGTTGCGCTACCATGGGTTGGCCGCTGGGCTCAAATGGCTCGCCGACTATATGAAGAAACATGACCAGACAGTCAGCGTGAGAGTGCCGGACAGTTCCGTACCCCAGTTGCCCGAAGATCAGGCGATTCTGTTGTTTCAATCCGTGCGGGAGCTGCTCATCAATGCTTCGAAACATGCCGGGACGGGAGCGGCAGCGGTCACGATGACCCAGCTGGATGATGCTCTTGAAATTGTGGTGCGCGATGAGGGATCAGGCTTCAACGTTGCTGAAGCCGTTGGAGCAGACACCCCCAGTGGCGGGATTTCTTCTAAATTTGGGTTATTCAGTATCCAGGAACGTATGCGGGCATTGGGAGGGTCATTCATCATTCAATCAACCCCCGGTCAGGGCACCACGGCGACTCTGGCGCTGCCGTTATTGCATCAAGATCCCGAAGCACGGAAAGACCTCAACGCCGAAGCAAACGGGAAAGCATCACCAGGACACGATAACAAACCTTTCAAGCAGCAACCGCCTAGTATTCAGGAGTCCTCTCAGAAGCCCTGTATTCGCGTCCTCCTCGTCGACGATCATACGATGATGCGTCAGGGATTGAGGACCATTCTTGCCGGATATGCCGACATCGAGGTGGTTGGGGAAGCAACCAATGGAGAAGAGGCTGTCGAGTTGGTGGATCGGCTCTCTCCAGATGTGGTGGTCATGGATCTCAACATGCCAAAGATGGATGGTATAGAAGCAACACGCCTCATCAAAACATCCCATGCTCAGGTCCAGGTCGTCGGTTTGTCGGTGAATACGGGAAGGGAAGCCTTCAATGCTTTCACGACTGCGGGAGCCTGGACGTTGTTGACGAAAGAGGCTGCTGTGGAGCGGCTGTATGGGGTCATCCAGCAATCGATGCAAGTATCCGTCGGTCAGCCAAAAGGATAAGCACAACGCGAGCACACCACCCTGGGCTGAACCCCAATCGAGAGCTGAGGAAGCAGTGCGTACGAGGGATCATGGCTAAGTCGCTGATATCTGGTGCCGGAGACCGGGATCGAACCGGTACGGGCCTTGTGAGCCCGAGGGATTTTAAGTCCCTTGCGTCTGCCTATTCCGCCACTCCGGCGAGAGGGGAGACTTTAACATATTGTCAAGCACTTGCGACCCTAATTTTGGTCGGTTCATGGCCCTGTGCCAATATCTTTGCACGGGTCAATGTTAGATTTCTGAGGTGTGATCAGATGATGGATCGAATACTCCTGCGTGGAAATTCCTTCCAAGATCGCGCATCCCATGGCCGAACCGGAGTGATCATCTCGACCACGGTATCTCGTGTATACCGCCCATTGGGGATTGAACATCTTGGTCCACCAAGGACGATGAGACCTGTTGCCTTTCTATCTGTTCATCCCTAAGACTTTTCCCAGTATAACCCCCACTAGGGGTGCGCTAGTGTAGGAAAGGCGACCAGTGTGTCCAGGTTTTGGTCAGAGCTCTATGAATATGGAACGAAAACAAATCTCAGACAATGGCAGGGAGGTCTCACCACAACCCGTTCACGTCCTCGTGGTTGATGACCATCGTCTTCTGCGCCAAGAATTGCGGAACATTCTCAGTTTCTATCGTGAGTTCACGGTCGTCGGTGAAGCGGAAGATGGTACGCAGGCCTGCGAGCTTGCGCAACAGTTGCAGCCCGATGTCATCCTGATGGATGTTCACATGCCCAACATGAATGGGATCGAGGCGACGCGCCGGATCAAAGCGAACCTTCCAGACGTCATTATTATAGGGCTGTCGGTCAATACGAGCGTCGCAGTTGCCGACGAAATGGATGCCGCGGGAGCTTCAGCTTACCTGAGCAAAGAAACTGCGCCGGAAGACTTATACCGGACTATCCGTGCGGCGCTCACGACATGAGACAAAATTCCAGTTTCTCTCAGGGTGTACTTGTTGACACCCCCGACAAGAGCGCGTAGGCTCTGCCCCTACAATCCAACCACAACCTGCCGTCGGGTCGAGGAAGGCCCACCGCCGACACCTTGTGAGAAAGGCGGTGGGCCTTGGCGGCATCTCCTATTCATTTCTCTAACTTGCGCAAAGAACTCCAGGAGTACATCTGTTTCTGCGAACGGCTCCTCTACTCTGCGCTCCCTTCTGCCAATGCACCGTTATCGAGTGGTGAACGGGAATTGGTAGAACATTACGCGGAGGGGCTGAAAGCACAGATCCTCCAACCGAAGGCACACTAAATAGCCTTTTATTCGGGCCGTGTCGAAGGAACGTCGTGCTATGTCTGATTACCGGCAGAGCGTTCGAGACTATATTCTTGCCAGCCGACGAGTGTTGGAACTGAGCGAGCTGACGGATGAAGAGGTAGGGGCCGTGCAGCACATGGCGAAGCGCCTGTCGGTCTTGTTCGGTGATGGGCGGGACTACCCAGAGGATTGATCGCTTCATCTGTTGGGAGAAACCATGCTGGAACTTGGAAATTATAACCTGCACGGGCCAGGGCCTCTGATCATCTACCTGATCCCGAGCTTCGTCGCCGTAGTACGAAACCACGATCACCGGTTTGAGATTAGCGCACTCAATTTGGTTCTGGGCTGGACGGGGATCGGATGGATCGGCGCCCTGGTGTGGGCCATCTACAAACCGGTTCGCGTATGAGATATCGGCACTCTCGATGGACCTACATGGCAACACGCGCTGAGGACCTGACTGGTTGGAGGAAGAGAGGTGGATAACATCGTCCAGGTGAATCAGGACCTTTATCTCAACATTGTTGAGACGGTGAAGATCGAGGCCCACGGCAAGAGTTTCCGCATCTCCATCAGGAACGGCAGTGGATCCTTGACCGAGTATTACTGCCATCCTGAAGCGCCGGGCTATGAGAAGCTTAAAACTCTCTTAACGAAAGCCAAGTGAACGTGAGTCTCCCTCTGTAATCGGGTCAGGGGCACATCCATCCATTACGTTCCACACAATCTCAGACGGTGCTCATCGCTGGGTCATGAGGGGAGTCGATTTCCGAGCCTTTACAAATGTTAAGTCAAGATCGCTGATGCCGGTCTCTTGATGCTTAATGGTATCGGATTCCTGCCTGCCAAATCCTTCCGACCACGCTGCGTTCACAAGGCGAAGCCTCGATTCGCGAGGAGTCAGGGATTCGTTAAACATCGTGGAATAGGAATCGCGCATGCTCTCCTGAAATTGAGCGTGGCGATCTGAAGGAATTCCCGCAAGGACCGCGAGAGAAGCGATGTGTTCGCCGGATCCTTGGGCGGTTTCTGCCCGCAAGTGCTCGTATGTATACCCCACAAAGAGCTCAGTTTTCTCCCTGGCCCGAGTGAAGCGGTTGATCGCGGCGGTTCCCGGAGTCGTGCTCGAGAGGAATTTTTGCGTTGGCTCCAGCAATTCGCCCACGGCTTTCGAGGTGCCATTCGTGAGCGCCGTTGTCGCATCGAATGGAGCTTTAGTCAGTTCCACCGTGGCATCTGTAATGCAGCCAGAGAATATCAGCGCTCCTAAGATTAGCCAATATGATTGGAAACCCTTCATGATTTACCCTCCTATCAATCGCTTAGTTCTTCTGTCGCAATGACCATCCTCACGATATGTCATCATTCCGTTATCCGCACCTAGGAATAATCATAGGATGTAGTCGCGTCGACTCAAGCCACAGCCCTTTTCGTGGCCTGTTCCCTACCGGCAACATGCAAAAGATCACGCGGTTGGGCTACAATGCGACGGACGGATGACCGAGTATCCGTGAAGCGATCCATGATGGGGAGGTGGCCTGTTGCGAACACACGTTTCATGTTTTTTGGCTGCTCTTTTCGTACTCGGACTGGCAATGCCGAGTAAAGCGCTGAGCCAAGAAGCGGTTCTGGATATCCTCCCGCTCCGCCCGTTCAGTTTCGACGTGGGCTTCATCGATCAATCTTTTGCGCCCAAGCGCAGACTGATCAACCTTCAAGCCGGAATTACCGCGCTTCGCTACGGCCCCCTGGAAGTGAGAGGCGTCTACCAGTTTTTCAGTCTCCATACACCTAATTTTATTACCGACCAACATTCCGTGTATGCGAACCCGCGCTGGAATAATTTCATCGACTTGTTGGATTTTCCCAGCGGCAAACCGATCAACCGCATCCTGCGACATGTTCTGTTCGGTCCGCTGGAGCACCGGGCGGTACCCTATGTCGGCGCAATCCTGGGGGGTACCTTGCCGGGGCGAGGTGCACATTCGCCGGGCTATGTGTATGGAGGACAGGTCGGTGTACGATTTCCTGTCGCTCAGGGAATTTCCGTCGATATGGGACTTCAGTACACGCGGTATGAGATTGATTTCCAGAACAATACTAACTTGACAAAACAATGGCTCTTCACCATCGGCGTTCGGTTTTAAGCCGATGGTTCGTGATCCTCGTGACATGTCAAGACATGGAGGAGATGGGTCATGCGCTTCTGCGCCATCAACAGATTTCTTGGTTCGCTTGTCCTGACGGGGCTCAGCATGCTTCTGCAAGGATGCGGTCTTGTCTATGACGCCGTCGAGCTCATACACCCGTTGACGCGCGATGAATTGTCGTCGATTTGTTCTCGTGCGCGGCTACGTGTCGGCATTTCCATCGAACCGTTTCGCCCGTTTGTCTTCCCCGCCGTGTATACCGACGAAGGCATTCGTGTCACAGGCCTGGATGTCGAGCTGATTCGAGAAATAGCCGATGCGATTACTTCGTATTGCGGCGGAGCCACGCCCATCGTACCGATCCTGCACCTCACTCGCTTCCCCGATCTGTTCATCAAAATGAACGAGGGCCAACTGGATTTGTTCGTCTCGTCCGTCAGTGGAACCGTTCCCGGCGCAAGGCCGCAGGGCTTGTGGTTTTCACCTCCCTATTTTCATGATGACGGTGTCGCAGCCATCATCCAAAAGCCCGAAATAGCGGAACGCGTGCGGGAACAATTTCGAAAGCAGAACGGAAAGCCGGATACGCTCGCTGCCGTCCAGGAAGGGTTTGCCGGCTTGACTGTCGCCGTTCAGAAGGGACGATCCTCTCACCAGTATGCCAACGCCAATCTCAAACGGGTTCGCATGGTCGTCTGCGATTCGCTTCCTGCCTCGATCGAAACGAAGGATCTGAATATCGATGTCATCCTGACCAACCATTCCATCCTCGAATATGTGACGAAACGGGTCTGGCAGGATTGGCGGCTCTTGACACACATCGACGGGACCCCCTTGGTTCTGACTCATGAGGACCTGTCCATCGTGACAAGCGAGCAGCACAGACAGTTACAATGGCTCTTGAATAATCTGCTGTTTCGTCTGGAAGAATCAGGTCGGCTGAATCACATGCGCCGGAGATGGGTGGAAGCGGAATACGCGCCTACTCGGCGCGCGACGGCAGAAGGCCTGCCTCTGGAGGTCACGCAAGTTCCTCAGCACTATGATCAAGGGAAGTGCCTTCCTGCGGGGGGACAATGAGACAACGGAGGTGCTTATGATCGTTCTCTCGAAAGCATGTCTCTCTCTCGGCCTGGTCTTCACGCTCATAGGTTTCCAGAGCGTCTGGGCTCAGACCTCTCAGAGTGAGGTTGAACAGACTGCGGAGCTCCTTGCGACCTTCCTCAACGCAGGGCGCGTCGTCGTCGAGCGAAATCAGACGTTGATCAACGATTCGGCGAAAGCCGATAAGGAATTCACTCCTGAGGTCTTTGAACGACTGGTCCTCGATGAGTTCTTCCAGCAGACACGCATTGATTTGAAACACCCTCCTTCCTCACTCCCTTCCACGACTAAAGATCTGCTGACTATGCTGCTCCTCGCGAGCAAAGAAGTAGTCGCCGATGCCCAGCTGGTGATCAACCAACGAGGCATCGGGTATAAAAACTTTATCCCGGCTTCATTCGGCAGCCAGGCGGCGCGAAAATTCTCAAAGCGCTCGAAAGTGACGATCAAACAGACCACGCTCAATCCGAGGAACTTGAAAAATGATCCGGATGAGTATGAGGTAAGAGTGCTGAAGCGGCTTGCCAGCCAACCGGCCTCGACGACACCGATTGTCGAATGGCTCGACGGTGGGCGGCTCCTTAGAACCATGATGCCGATCTACTATTCGGAGGATTGCCTCACGTGCCACGGGAACCCAAAAGGGATCCTTGATATTTCCGGCTATCCGAGAGAGGGCGCGCAAGTAGGGGAACTGGCCGGGGCCATCAGTATTCAGATTTCCGTGGACCATCGGTAGCAGACAACCCGTGCCGACGGAGGAGAGAGCGACGGGCTGTTCTGCTACCGACGATCTTCGGACTAGTTCAAGACCGCAGTGAGTTGCGGCCGCTCTTCTTCACATTTCTTCTCAGCTGCGGGCTTTCGATCCAACGCTTCCTCGACGCCCGACTTGACCGCCCGGCCCCAACGCGTAGTTTGGACCTGCGCCTTACGCGCATAGCGGCTGATGCTTCGACGAGTTTCTGCGCCGGTCTGTGGAGCAAAGAGAAGCCCGAGTCCCGCTCCGATGACCGCCCCACCGGCAATGAATGCTGCTGCCTTGGCGACCTGATTTCCCTGCTCCGACATGGCAACCTCCCTCATGATAATGGATGGTTGAAGACTGTCCTATATCTCTTCCTACGACCAATGCCTATCAGCATGCTCTGTGCCAAGATGAAAATATCCGTAGGTAAAGCGATTTCCATGAAAAATCGTGGGTGCGAGCCCACAGCGATTAAGAGCGCCTAATAAAGGGTCTCTTTTTCTCAACAGGGCATGACACAGTCGTTTCAGAAACCCAACACTTGCACGCCGTACATTCTTGTAAGCTGGCCATGGAAGCCGATTTACAGGGTCTACATTTAACCTTTTCTAATTTTATCCGTGGCTTGCATTGACAGGTGAGCCCCCGTATGATCCAGCGGAAAGCCTATGCCATAGGTCATGAACGTTGCTGAAAATGACGGAAAATTCGCATTCCCACCAAGATAGATCTATCCCGGAAGCCTATTGATGGGTCACCCCGCCGCCATCCCCTACCCCGATATCGATCCGGTCATCGTGGCGCTCGGCCCCATTCAGTTGCGCTGGTACGGGCTCATGTACCTGATCGGCCTTGCCGCAGCGTACTTTCTCATTCAACACAAGGTGGCACGCAAAGAGCTCCCTATCCGGAAGGACCAGATCTACGACATGGTGGTCTATGCAGCCTTCGGGGTTTTTCTCGGCGGACGAATCGGCTACACACTCTTCTATAATTTTTCGTATTACAGCCAGAACCCTCTGAAACTTCTCGCTGTCTGGGAAGGAGGGATGTCCTTCCACGGCGGACTCCTGGGCACCATCATCGCGCTGATCTGGTTCAGTAAGCGACAGGGTATCCCGACCTATATCGCCGCTGATCTGGCCGCATCCGTCACGCCGATCGGCTTGGGGTTCGGCAGGTTGGGGAACTTTATCAACGGCGAACTGTACGGTCGATCAACCGACGTAAGCTGGTGCATGGTCTTCCCGACCGGGGGCCCTGCATGTCGCCACCCTTCGCAATTGTATGAGGCAACACTGGAAGGTCTCGTGTTGTTCACAACCTTGTGGTGGATCGATCGACGCCCGACTCCGCCTGGGACGATATTTTGGAGCTTCATCGCCGGCTACGGCCTCAGCCGACTGATCGTCGAACTGTTCCGTGAACCGGATCAACACTTGGGCTTTATCTTGGGACCGATCACCATGGGTCAGATTCTTTCCCTACCCATGGTCTTGATTGGGGCAGTCATGCTCGTCTTGGGCTACCAAAAAGCACGGCAGCAGGCAGCTCACTCTTAAGGATTCTGAGCGAAGAAGATCCTGAATTTACAACTCAGCACATTTCAACTCATCTGTATGGGCTGGTCTCAGAGGATGCTGAAAATGTTCACCGTCTCACCCTCCCAACCCCGACGCGCCGGGACGCGTCTTTCACCGGGGAAGGCCGAAGCGAGCGAAAGGGTGAGGCATACGCGGTTGGTATGTTGAACCCTTGAGCGATGCGAGAACGACGCTGGAGAGCTTTTCCAGCATCCTCAGTACGGCATTTCGTCATCATCCAAACCGACATGATGCCCCAGTTCATGGACCACCGTGTCGTAGACTTCCTGCACTACGTCCTCCGGGGTTTCACAAAGACGAAGGATCGGTCCGCGATAGATGGAGATCTGCGGCGGTGCTTCACCACCGGGCCTAAAGAATGAATCGGCCGCCAGCGACTGGCCTTGATAAAGGCCCAGCAAATCGCTCTCGTCGTCCATCTCCAAGTCTCGCAATACGTCTTCCGGCGGCTCCTCTTCGACAACCACGGCGATCGACTCCATCAGCTTGGCGTAGGGAGGGGGCAAGTCAGCGATCGCCTGCTGCACCAGCTTTGCAAAGGCATCGGATGAGATATGGTTGCGCCCAGCCATTTCCCGGGATCCTACTTCTATAACTCTACTACCGTCGCACACCGCAAAAAAAGACAGTGGAATCGAACCGCTTCGACTCCGAGGCTTTGTCGAACCGCAACTTTATATACCTCACTCTGAGGTCGGTACAGCTCTGCGCGACCCGCTGCCTGATCGGGCGATACAGTATCCGTTTTATAGTCGGCGACCCAGAGCTCTCCATCCAACCGGTAGATGAGGTCTATGATTCCTTCCATGACCTGCCTATCTCCCCACGGTATGACGAACGGGACTTCGCGGCCAAGGATCTGGGCGGAACGGAGACGTGCATAGGCTTCCGATCGGCCGAACGTCGCAAGGAGATCGTGTACGGACTCGGCGACTGCGCCCGCATAGGACTGGTCGTCTGGTCCAAGAGCCGCTTGAATGGCAGTGACAACCTGCTCAAGCAACCCGGAGGGGTCCTGTGAGAAATCCCACCGCTCGAGCAGGCGGTGAGCCACCACACCGGCTAACCGCCCAACCGCCGCATCCGGTCGAACAGAAGTGGTCTCACCTCGGATCAGCGCCACTCGTTTGCCCAATACCGTCGGCGTCAGATGAGAAGGGGTCTCACACGCCTCTTTCCATCTGACTGTCCTCGCCTTCCACAGTTCGGCAATTTCATGCGGGTCGATCAATGTCCCGCCGCCTGCTTTGCCCAGACGTCGGCGAGGCCGCTTTCGCTCAGGAGCTGCGACAACCCGGTGGGGGATCGAGCTGCCCCCGATTTTCAATGCCTCAGTCGAGACCGCGCCGATCTCGCCCGTCCCGATATTCTGCAACAGCTCGAAGACCGTTTCGCCGACCGAACGCGCGGTGATGCCCCCCGACAACAGCAACAACTCTTTGGCTCTCGTCATCCCCACATAGAGCACGCGCCGCCGTTCCGCCTCCTCTCTCAACCGTAGTTTGTTGTGGACGAGCAGCGCCCCGAGCGACTGATAGCGCTCCAGAGAGAGACCATAGGTTCCGCTCGACCAATCATGCGAGACCTGCGGCGTACTCCGCTCCCGACCGCTCCCCTGGTGGAGCCCCGGCAGAACGACGATTGGAAATTCCAACCCCTTGGCCTTATGAATCGTCAACACATGCACCGCTTCGAGAGACTCCTCGGCAAGGGGACTCTCCGACTCATCCGGCTGTTCTTCAAGCCGGGCGATCATCAGATCCACAAATCCGCTCAAGGTCATGTGAGGGCGGTCGGCCAATGCGGCAGCGGTCTGCTTGATCTTCATGAGGTTCGCCACGGCTTGTTCGCCATGGAGCGACGCCGCGGCCAAATCGAGGACCGGTAATCGGTCAAATATCAGCTTGATGGCCTCGACCAACGGCAGAACCGCAATAGCTCGATGGAGCCAAGCTAGGTGTTCGAAGAGCCTCCGAACAGCGGAGGCACACCCATGTGGCCACGTTTCAAGACGCACCGCGTGGAGATAATCGAACTGCCCCGCCTGCTTGAGCTCGTAGAGATCCCGATCGGTCAACCCTCCAAGCGGTGAACGAAGGAGGCCAGCCATGGCGATCTCGTCATGAGGATGATCCAAGACGCGCAACAGATTGACGAAGTCGATCACTTCTTGGCGGCGATAGAAATGCTTTTCTCCCTCGATGACATAGGGAATGTTGTGCCGTCGCAACGCATCGAGATAGGCATCCGCCTGCGTGAGCTTCCTGAACAGCAGCGCCACGCAGCCTGGTTTCATCGAAGCGCGGCTCAGGACCTCCTCCGCCAGCCAGCGAACCAGCACTTCGCTCTCGGCTCTTGTCGCTCCCGCCGCATCGAATGTCTCGTCTTCACTATCCGGCCTCGTCACGCAGAGGCGAACACCCGGCTCTATCGAAGCCGGGCGCCGTTGGGGGCGAACCTCCAATCGAACATTCGCCGGTTGGACCAGTGACCGTCGCTCGAACAGCCGGTCGAAAACCTCGTTCACCGGCTCCAAGACGGCCGCGTCGCTCCTGAAGTTCGTCGTCAACGTCTGGCTCACTCCACCGTCAGCCGTCACTTTCTCCACAACCAGATCAAAGGCTTCAATGTCGGCGCGTCGAAAGGCATAGATCGATTGTTTGGGGTCTCCCACAATGAAGAGCTTTCCCGGCTCCAGGACCATCTCCCGCCAGTGCGCCGCCTGGTTCCCCTGCCGCTCTGAGACCGCGAGGATGATCTCGTACTGTACGGGATCCGTATCCTGGAACTCATCGACCAATACGGCTCGATAATCCCGCTTAATCCGCTCGCGGACGGACGGATGCTCGAAGAGCAAGGCTCGCGCCCGTGCCAGCAGACCATCAAACGAAATCCAGCCTTGCCGAGCAAAGGCGTCACGAATGTTCCGCACCAGCGGGATGACCAGCTTCAGAAGATTGGTTAAGAATTCATGGTCGACCGATAGAAGCTGTTGCGCCGTCTCGATGAGGATGCCTGCCTCTCGGAAATCAGCTTTCTCCCATCCGGCGACGGCATTCCCGAGATCTTTGTCGAGCCATTCTCGTTCCTCCGTCGTCAGATCTTCCCGGCCGGCCAAGCCTTTTTCTGTCATGAGGTGCATCAATGACACCGTGGCGGCAAGCATGTGCTCGACTTTACGGCGTTTAGGCCGGTCGTATGCCTTCAAGAGCTGCTCCGCCTGAACATCCATCTGCTGTATCCAGCGTGACATCGCCGGCGGCACTGCCGTTGATTCGAGTTGATGCTGCAGAGCGTCGAGATCAACCAATTCACTGCACAAGGACCGGGTCAAGGTTCTGACCGCCTCGAGCGTGGTCGATGACAACACGGATCGCCATACTCGATGGTGTTGCCCAGCGAGGCTCAATTCCTGGTCAAGCCAGCAATCCCACGCGGCCGTAAACTGTTCCTCAAAGCGCAAGCCGTCGTCCTCCTTGAAATCAGGATCGACCACGCTTTCCAGTGGATGGAGGCGCAACACGTGTGCGGCGAAACTGTGAAGGGTGCCGATCTGGGCCTTCTCGAGATCGTTGAGCCCGGCCTGGGCACGCGCGGCAACTGCATCGGCGCTGAGCCCGTATCGCGCTCGCAGAGCATCGAGCGAAACGACCCCTCCGTCAGTCGATCGCATCGAACCGGCCTCCGGATGGGCGAGGATAGTAAGCCGTTCCCGTAGCCGCACCTTCATTTCTGTCGCCGCCTTGTTGGTGAACGTCAAGGCGACGATCTGCGTGATTGGAACCGGAGCCGGTTCCTTCATCAGCAGGTATACGAGACGATTCACGAGCAAGGTCGTCTTGCCGGTTCCCGCTCCGGCTATGACAACGACATTGCGGTCGAAGGTCGTCTCGGCCGACTCCCTGGCCAAGCGATCCGGTATCAGAAAGTCGTTACTCATCGGCAATCTTCTGCGTACGAAGCATCTTCAGCACTTTCGGTTCGGCCGCGCGATAGGCCCTCCACCACGTCGGAGCATGCTCTCGGCGGCACATCACACGAAACTCGCATCCGTCGCAATAGCCGTCCGGAAGAATGAAAAATCGTCCGCTACGGATGCCGTCCACCAGCGTTCTGATCGATTTCTGAATAAGTATCCCCGTTTCAGACGTCCACGAAGTCGCATTGAACGTCGATCGGCTGATCGCTGTGGACCATCGGGGAGCAAGAAATAGGAACTGCACACGGCTCGGTGCTGAGGGCGCAGCCTGTCCAGGAACAGTGAGGCAGCTATAGAGCGGCGGTTGCAACCGATATCCGCGGACCGCCGACTGAGCCAAGTTGCGGTCTTCCGCTTTCATGGCCGAACCGACTTTGAACTTGTAGTCGAGGACCTGTAGCGCGCCGGAGTTCCGATTCCGGTCGAGACGATCGATCCGGCCGCGGACCTTCAACGCTCCTTCCTCGAGAATCCCAGGTACCGTCCCTTCCCCGTCTATTTCAAATGCAACGGGGGTGTAGGGATGCTCGGCCTGCTCCTTCTCGTCCGCTTCCACCGCCGCGGTCGCCAGCGTCACAATCAGTTCCTTAGCCAGCTCCCACAGCAGATAGGGACCTGTCCGATACTGTGATTCCAAGTCTGTCGCCGCCAGCTCGACCGACGAACGGATCGTCCGCTGGATTGCTTCGTCCGTTACCCGTTCAGTCGGCCACCCTGCCTGCACGAGCTGTTCATAACAACGACGCAACGACGAATGGCACAGCGTACCGACCAGCGCTGCGTCCGGTTCCTGTCCGACCGAAACACGACTCGGTTCGAGCCGCAGAATATCTGCGGCAAAATATTGGAAGGGGCATCGCGCATACCGTTCGAGTGGTGTCGGAGCGACACCTCGTTCGACGAGCCTTGTCCAATGAGACTCGACCGCCCCGGTCATTCCATCGAAGAGGTTCAACGTTGCCCCGTCCTCTTCGATTCGATCAAGCGCCGCTGCCGCATGGCGAAAGATCTCCGCGTCACGCCCCAGCGCTACCATCAGCTCGGTCGGGTCCTGCGCGTTCAAGGCCAACCACTGAGTCAGCTCAGCCGGCGTCAGGAACATTTTGGTCGCGGGCTGCTGCAAGAGCCGATCGGTCAGTCGGCGAGGCACCACGTCTATCGGCTGCTCATCATGGCCCAGCCAGCGGCGGGCTTCTCCGAGATAAGGAGACGCGGCCAGCATGCGCCCTGATTCATCGGCCCGTTGATGGGATAAATAGAGCCGCTGGCCGGCTGCCTGACGGGATAAGTGGAAGAGCAACGCCTCTTCTCCATACGCCGTCAGTTTCTCGTCGATCTTAAATCCGAGCGTGGAGTCCAGCACTCGCCGATGGCGATCCCGGAGGAACGCGTCTTCTCGGATATAGCGCGGAAACACTTTTTCGTTCAGGCCGAGGACGAACAGGGCTTTGAAGGGCACCCCGCGAGCCGCCATGACATCGAACACCATCACCCCATGGGGTGATGCATCATGGAGGGGCTTCGTCGTCCGCTCAAACGTATGAGCCAGCAACTCCACAAACTCGGCCCAGGTCATCTGATCGTTGAGCGGCTCCAATTCCATGAGCGTCGTCCAAATATGATCGATGGCGTCCCATGTCAGCGCGCTGTGGGCAAGCTGAACATCCTCGGCAGTCGATCCCGCCGCACCAGGCCGACACAGGCTCCGCTCGATGAGCGCCCGACACGCTATGACCATCTGGCCGATCGTCCCCCGTGTTGGAAGGGCTGAACAGTCCTCGATGAGTTGTGAGACGACCTGCCAGAGAAGGCTGATCACGTCCGGCGCAATGGTCAAAGAACCGACGATGCTCTCCTCACCGTCAAGAATCAGTGCCGCTCGGCTCGCGGGGTCCAGCCGTTTCCATTCCTCGACTCCGTGGGTGATGTGCAGAACTTGAACCAGGAGCTTCCACTGTTCAGGCCGGTAGGACTCCGACAGGCCGTCATACAGATTGGTGGCATAGAGAGGTGACGTCACGACATCGAGGACCGATGCGCGATAAAAATCGTTCAACGTCAGGCCCGCCAACTGCAACACCAGTTTGCAGATCGGTTCCTGAATCAACGGCCGCACGGCTGTCGTGCGAAAAGGGATGCGGTGATGATCGAAGATCGATCGCAGATGCAGGCTGTAGGGATCCAGCGTGCGGGCGGTGACACCGATCTCGTCGAACCGATACCCATTCGTTTCCACCAGATCGAGAATCGTGCGGCAAACCGCCGCCAGTTCTTCTTCGGGACCGATCACGCTCCGTATGGTGAGGTGGATGGGCTTGGGCGCTGCGGTGGACAATTCCGGTTCCAATCGGATCATCCCATCGTCCGACATCACCAGAGGCTGGATGCAGCGATCGAAAAAGCGCCGGGCGAATCCAAACGCCGGATCGTCCTCCAGCGGGAAAAACAGTGTGGTCTCCTTGACCCGACTGATGGCTTCAAAGAGAGACAGCTGCACCTGTGTGAGGTCATAGAACCCGTAATAGAGCACTTCCCTTAGCGACTGGAGGAACGGGGCGGTCGGAACACAGGGGATGAGCTGCGCAGCCAGATCGTCTTGCGTCCCGACCTCAAGCGTCTTCCCCACTTCCTTTACCGACGCATAGAGCGAAATGAGTGCGCCGAGCCATTCCCGGTCGTCTTCGTCGAAATAGCCTTCACGGATGCCTTGAAGCACCTGCACGGGATCGACATCCGCATCTTTCAGGTCGCGCATCGTCGCCCAGAGCGCTCCCCAAGTACCGGATGATTGCCCGATTCGCTGTAAGGGAGCCTGGCTCGAGAGCTTGCTGCGAACAATGTGACGTATCAATTGTTCGAAGAACAGTTCGTCGATCACTCGCGGCAGTTGGCGATTTGCAGATTCCTCTCCAGCCAATCGTAGGGCCAATTGATGGAAGGTGAGGACGTATAAGTTCAGGACCGACAGCCGGTGTCCGACGGTGAAAAGGGTACGAATGCGATCGGCCAATGGTTTGGATGGAACGATGATCGCGATTGGTGCGAGCGGATCGGCTGCCTTGGTACGCCTGACATGATCGACGAGGGAGGATTCGAGAGACGGATGAAACCGACCGGTGACGACGCGGAGCATCTAACTCGGGTTTCGTGAAACGTGAAGCGTGAAGCGTACGAATATCGACATGGTTTGCCTTCCCATGGAATTGCGCTTCACAAGCGACGAACGACGCGACTATCCTGTCTCCGGTCCCAAGAGCTCGCCGTTACAGTCGACACAGGCCCAGTCCCCATCAATGAAGGACATGGGATCACCACAGATTGGGCAGTCGGGTGGAGGTCCTTTATCGAGGAGGGGAAGATCGGGCAGCTCGAAATCCTCTTCATCCATGACTCGCTATCCTTCCCGCTGTTTGATCTTCAATTGAATGGCTTTTTCCGCACTTTCCCGACTGGGAACGCCAACGAACGTCAATCGCCCATCGATAATGGTCGCGGGAACGGCACGGACCGAATGACGGTCCGCCAATTCTTGGCCGTCTTTCGTGGTGATGTCCACCTCTCGGTACGAAAAGCTATATTTGACTCGCAGCTGTTTCCACAGGCTCTTGGCCGAAGGACAGGCTCCACAACTAGGCGACACGAGTAACGTAATGTTTGGCATAATACTCCCGACACTGGACTCTACGACTCCGATGCTCGGATCTTAGCACCGGCTGAAAAGTCGGCGCAAGGAGCACGTCGCCCACTGATGTCCTCATAAATCAGACAATCGATCCGAAACGATCTCCCGGCAGGCCATCCACCGGACTGATTTTCCGTCCCGCCCGTGATGGGAAGAGCCCCGGCAGGGTTCCCGGCTGGATTTCCCGGTGGAGCCACGATATTACCGGCGGTGTTGGGATAGTAAGGAGGTTCGGTCTTTGGAATCGTGCTCCCTGGTTCTCCAGTCTGCTGAGCTAGAGAGAATTCTTGGTTTCCTTCGGTACGCAACCCAGACACACCGCCAGTATCACCGCACAGAAGCTGTAGAATGCCCTGGACGATCCATTTCCCATGCTCCATTGATCGAAATGAGAGCTTCACGCGGCAACCGGCCACCCTGATATCCTTGATATCGTTCGTGTTAGCAGGAACATCAGGCATGACCGCCTCTTGCCCGTTATTGTTTCGGCGGTGACGTCCCTTCAGGCGGTAGCGTGGGATGACGATCCCCTTCGGTCTTGGCTTCGGGATCGATCGCCATCTTGGGATCGATAACCGGCGGCGTCACGACAGAATCCGGATGAGGAACCGTCTCCGGTTGTTTCACCATCCCGTGATCGCGCGTGCCAGGAGGATTATCCGATTGTGATTTCTCGGGTGAGGGATCTCGTGGCGTTGACGGCGGAGGCGATTGAGAAGGCGGAGTCATGTCGGCCGCCAGCACAGGTGAACTCAACAAAATCAGGAGTAGAATAAACAACGCTCGTCTCATGACTAAGGGTACCGGACAGCACGCATCTCCGCCTACTCGGAGATTCCCCGGTTGGGTGAAGAACTCTGTAGGTCTCGTGAACCGCTCACATTTAAAAGCAGGTGACCAATTTACCTGCGCCGCGATCAGATTGATGGTGGCCTTGTCGGTCGTTTGTCTTGTGGTGGCCTGCCTAACCGATGAATCGGCGGCAGCTTCAAACGAGCCTGCCCAACTTCGTGTCCTGACCTATAACCTGCTGCACGACGGGCCGTGGTCGGGATTCGTCGAAAATGGCACCCATCTCGAGGAACGGCTCGAGATGACCATTCAAGAATTGCGACGTGTGCAACCTGATGTGATTGCCTTCCAAGAAGCCTCACAGAGCCGAAGACATGGCAATGTGGCGCAGCGGATCGCCGATGCGCTTGGGTATCAGATGGTCTTCGCGCCTGCGACAGATCGGATTTTCGGCATCAGATCCTTGGATCGGGTGATCACCTCCGCACTTGGTTTCAAGGAAGGCCCTGCCATCCTGAGCCGATATCCAATCGTTGCCTCGGAAATCTACGATCTACCGCGCTGCCGATATCGGCTGGATCCTCGCATTCTGCTGCGCGCCGAGATCGATACGCCCGACGGATCAGTCCAGGTCTTTTCCGCCCATACTTCGAAAGGAGACGAGTGCCAGCTTCAACGAGTCGGGGAGCTATTCCGTGAGCATCGAGGGAACGGGAGAGCAATCTTGATGGGTGATTTGAACACCGGCGAGCAATCTCAGGTCCTCACTGGGTGGCAGAAGGAGCCGGGATTCATCGATGTCTTCCGGGTCGCCAATCCAGGGGTATCGGGAGGTACGGTGTGGCAAAACATCCATGTGGAACAGCCGACCGCCGATCGACGGGTCGATTTTATTTTCTTGCTCGATGGGAAGACCGGCAACAGGTCGGTGGTGCGCTCAAGTCATCTGGCATTTGAGCACCCGGGTCGGCTGCCCGACGGCACCGCACTGTGGCCGTCCGACCATCGCGGGGTGTTAGCTGATATTGCATGTGTACCTATCAACAGCCCACGGATGAACCAGCTACCCGACTAGCACCATTCAAGACACCTCAAGCTAGCGCGCAGCAATGTCCTCGACGTTGGCATTTGGATTGTCCCTGATTTGACTTCCTAGCCAGAAAGGCCCAGCATAACTCATTCCATTTAGACAAAGAGGTGTTCTGTGACTGTTTGCTAGGTTTTTCCCAGCCCACCATAGAGCGTTATCCGCGACAACCATCACGCCCTCCTGGTGTCCATCACTATGAGGGCGTTCTTGTGTCCGCAACCGCACCCTGCCTCGGCAACACGTCCTGTCCGTTTACCTGTCTTGGAAGGAGCCCGCGATGAAACGTTTAGCCACACTCTCAGCCGGACTGATCCTTGGATCCCCTGCCCTCGCCTTGGCGGTAGAACACAACGCCAGCTATCGAGGTATCGGGTGGATCTATTTCGCCTTCATTGCCACAATCCTGATTTATGGAGTCTACGATTCCTTCGGGAAAACGGCCATGTATGTGGCAGCTCCGGTTATTCTTGTCTGGTCGTATTGGATGCTGCCGCCGAATTAAGCTGATCGGATCACGGCGCGATAGAAACAAGACTGCCTCGTCGAGGCCATTGGGGCTAGGTCTTCAAGGATTAGATCGATCACGTGTGGTGCGGTCCTGATGTCCATGTGCTTGTGTACGCCCGCCGGCAGGACTCACCAAACCATGCATCCCATCATCGCTTGCCTTCGTAGCCTCGGTCGCGCCACCGTTCCAAGAGTTGGATGCGCCGGCGGAGCTGATCCATCGTCGCTTGATCGACACGGCTCCCGGTGCGCGCGATCAGTTCCGCATTCAGGCGCCGATGGTCGATTCCGCTGTTCCTTGATACGGCGCTGACCAGCAACCGGTGAAGATCGCGGAGGTCTCTCTTTTGTTCGTGGAGTGAGACTGTTGGATCGCCGACGACAGCTGCCTCGTTCTCGTCCCTTGCGTCGTCTTCTCCGATGACACTGTCTATCTTGGGCACGGCCATCAACGGCATGTATTCGTTGGTCGAGACCACGACACGACCGAAGAGATCCCGTTGTCCGGCCGGCACAATGTCCTCCAACACATGATCGCGCTCCGCCTTGATCTGTCTCGCATAGTGCGCCAGGACCGGATCTTTAGGCAGATAGAGCCAGGCCCGTTGCGGTTTGGGCATGCCGTCCTGCATTCGGACGAACCGTCCCACCACCTGCCGGAAGTACATTTCCGTCAGCACATTCGTGCCGTACACGCCGACACGAAGACGCGGAATGTCCACGCCCTCACTGACCATATTGACCGCGACCAACCACTGTTGCTTCTTGTGCCCGGCAAATTCCTCGATCACGCGGGATGCCGTCGGGTCGTCCGACACCGCAATCGCTGCTTTGCTGCCGGTGATGCGGCCGACGAGTTCCGCGACCCAGCGGGCATGATCTTGATCCATACTTACGATCAGCCCTCCCGCATCACTTTGTTCGTCCTTGCGCAATCGGGTGAGTTGCGCATGCGCATCGGTGATCACCGGACCGAGCCAGGTTTCTTGTAATAGCGCCGTCTTCAAGCGTTCCCGCTGCCGGTCGAACGTTAGCCCATCTTGGAACGTCGCCGTATGTTCGCGGCCTTCCGAAAACCAGGTGAGTTCGCCTTCATAGCTGGGAAAGACGATCGGCCGGCAGACACCGTCGCGTATTGCGTCGGTGTAGCCGTAACTGAAATCGGCCCTGCTCTCTCCATGTTCGTACCGGATAAACGGGATCGGATTGTTGTCTGAACGAAACGGCGTACCCGAAAGAACCAGCCGGAACACGGCCGGATCGAACGCCGTGCGCAGCGCCTTCCCCCAATTCTTACCGTCCCCGGCATGGTGCAGCTCGTCGAGAATGAGCAAAGTCCTTTTGCCCTTGCACGCCCGTTGAAAGATCGCGGGAGACAGGCAGACTTGCTGGTAGGTGACCACGGCGCCGTGATAGTCCGCCGCCTCAACGGCCTGGTCGTTCGTCAGAGCCGGATCGAGATGCAGGCCGACCTTACCCGCCGCATCCGACCATTGCCCCCGCAAATGATTGGTCGGACAGACCACCACCACCCGAACAGCCGCTCGCTGGGTCAGATAATGGTGCGCGACGGCCAGGGCAAATCGCGTTTTCCCGGCAGCGGGGGTCGCCATCGCGAGAAAGTCTGTCGTTGAATGGGCACGCACTGCCGAGACAGCGCGGCGCTGCCAATCTCGAAGGAGTGCCGTCCAGGCAGGCAAAGTCTTCATGGCAAGTGTGTGCACGTGAGGACAGCCAGCGCCGCAACGCTGACTCAAATGGTGCTGGCTAGTCTAACCAGTCTTTCTCTTTGAGTTTCCTCGGCAGGTACTTCTTCGTGAGGTACTGAAAGTCTTTGTTCGCCAACGCATCAAGCTCGTACTTCAATCCACTCGCCAGCATCCGCTTGATCTCCGCCTGCCAGGCCGGTTTCTGGAACCACTGATAGTTCATCAACTCTTTTGCGCGGGCGATGTCTTTGTCGTTCAACTTGATGCCGACGTTGCGCGGCAACTCATACCGCTCCGGGTCGGCGCTCGATAAACCCATGAACTTGGCCTTCGGAATTGCCATGCGCTGGCTTTCAAAGGCCAGATTGATCGAGCCCTGCTTGATGACAGAGTAAATGTAGTACCCCCATGGATCGTTATCGACCAAGACATAGACCGGCAGACGATATTCCTCATGGAGCCGTCTCGCTAATCGTCTGACCCCGCGCGGCGGCTGACCATTGCCAGTGAGTAACACACAGTTATAGCGACGCCAGAACTTATCCTCCGACAGTCGGTTCCACTGTGTTCCCTTTTCGACGAGTAGCACGAAATCCGCCGTGCAGCGGCGAATCTCCAGATACTCCGGCTCCACAATCGACGGCACCGAGTACCCGCCTTTGCCGAGCTTAGAGCAGTCAACGCGGTCGCCGTCATCTCCGAAAACCACCGGCCCGACGATACTGCCGCTGTTCTCCGCTCGAACATGCAACTCCTCACGAAGAGCGGCGAGGGAGACTTCCAAATCTTCAATAACTGGATCGGATTCATCCTGGGTATCGAAGGTGTTCTCGTGTGAGTCTTTGATCGTATGTTTCGTGCGATAGTAGATTTCGCGTAGCGACGTCGTCAGATCGGCGCGCTGCAACTCAGAGAGGGCGTCCGCCACCAGCACCGTCTGCATGAATTTCTTTGCCATGCCGACATTGAAAAACGACCGCTCCTGTTTCTTACTCCCCATTTCGATCAGGCCCTTGCGCTCGTTGAAGGACACATTGGACAGGGCGCGGATCGGAATCTGAAACGTCGGGTCTTTCGACCGTTCGGCTGCCTGGATCACGATATCGGCCAGGCCGATCAGCTTCTTCTCGACATGAGTCGTTTTCTTCGTCTTCGTCGTCATGATGTCCTATTTAGATTTGCGCGGAGCCGCTGCCTTGGTCGGCCTGACAGACTTCCCACCTGGTTTCTTCTTCGCCCCAGACCCGCCGGCAAAGAGCGCCATCTGATCTGGTTTCGCTTTCGCTTTTCTTAGCGACTTCTCCGATGTCCTTGGTCGGCTGGATTTCTCTTTCGAAGCACTCTCGTCTACCGACCGTGTGTCACCCAGAAGATCCGGCTCAGTCGCAGGCGCCGCTGCAACCTGATCGGCCTCGACCTGAGTGGCTAATTCAGTCTCGCCCTCGACTCCCTCCGCCGTGACGATAATCGAATGAGGCAATCCTTCAGGCCCTGCACCGGTCTTCCCCAGCGCTTCATCGGTTTTCTGACCGCCCGTGCGGGAGGTCGCAACCTTCTGGAGCTGTGCTTTCAGTTTTTCCTTCGGCAGCTTGCCGCCTTTCAACCGGTTACACGCCTCGACGACTTCTTCGATATACAGCTCGAAAATATTCCGCCGCCGATATTCACTGGCCGCCCGCTCACGCCGACGAATGAAAAGTCCTAACCGCCTCCCGCACTCGCGAAGCGCCAGGGTGATTTCCTTTTGGATCTCGTCGTAATCGGCGATCGCTTCTTTGGACTCGCTTGTAAACGGCACCCACACCGAAGCCATATGGACGAAAATGACCATCGGTCCGGCCGGCAATGCGCCGCGCGACTGCGTCAAGCCGTAGTTCTTCCACGTCGTGCTCATGACGGCCTTGAACGTCGCACAGGCCGATTGCTGATACAGCAACGGCACCCGATTGGCGTAACGGATCACCCGGGCAAGTTCCGAGTCTTCCTCCTCGTGTTCTCCCTCGGCTTTCGGCACGGCCGGTTGTTGCGGCTTGTTCTGATCCTGCGGCCGATTGCCGTAGGCAAGCCCCGCTTCGATGATGAAGGGATTGCCGCGATACACCGCCGGTGGCCGGCTCACGGCCGTATAAAACTCGCCTTTGATCTGCTTGTAGAGTCCCGCCAGGATCGCCTTTTCGCCGATCGGTGAAATGCAATTGGTCGGCGGCGCCATGATCTTGGTTTCCTGCAATGCCTTGTAGAGCGTCTCTGCCGCAGGCCCTTTGAGGTCGCGAGGTCTGAGATCCGGACGTACCTTCGCCGCCTTGCAGATCTCATCCGCCATGGGGGAAGACACCCGGCAAAAATCACCCGCGAGAAAGCCGGACAGCGAATGGCTCTTCGTGTCCTGCAACATCTTGAGCAACATGCCGAACTCGATGCCGTACGGGTGCGGCTTGATCTCGCGAGGTTGCGGGGGCAACTCGTGATAGGTGCGGGGGTATTCTTTTGTCTCTCCTTCAGGTGTCTGATAGATCAGTTTAACGTGGGGGTTGGCGATGGAGGTCTGTTCGAGCCATTCATCGACGGAGGCTCGGCCTTTCTGATACTTGCCTTCGACTTCCAGCGCAACTTGGGTGCCCCGCGGCTGCTCCCAGTTGATCTGTTTGTTCTCGTGAACCAGCGGCTCGTTTTTCTTCGTATCGATCTGGACTTCGAAAAAATGGGCGGCGGCTTTAGGCCCGATACGGGAAATAATTTTGACCGGTTTCCCGGTCGTGAGCTGCCCATACATTCCGGCGGCGGAAATGCCGATCCCCTGCTGGCCGCGGCTCATTCGCAAACGATGAAACTTGGATCCGTAGAGCAGCTTGGCAAAAATTCTGGGAATCTGCTGGCGAACAATGCCGGGGCCATTGTCGGTCACCGTGACGCGAAACCTGCTGGCTTGGCTGGGCGCGACCGGCTCTCCGTTCGGCACAACCTCCAACTTGACCGTCACGTCCGGAAGAATTCCGGCTTCTTCGCAGGCATCGAGCGCGTTATCGACTGCTTCCTTGACGCACGTCAACAATGCCTTGCGCGGATTGTCGAACCCGAGCAGGTGCCGGTTCTTCGTGAAAAATTCCGAGACGGAGATCTCCCGCTGCCGCGCCCCCATCTCAACCGCAGTCACCCGTTCTGCCTGCTTGGGGGCTTTCTTTTTTGCGGATGGTTCAGGGATCGGCGGAGGAGCGGAAGGTGTTGATTCAGTATGTGATGCGGATGCTTTCTTTTTTGCCATTCACCCTCGCATGAAACAAACGTTCCTTGTGTGGTACCACAAAACTTTTGCGGAAACAATGGCACCAAATGGCTCCGTCACGTAAGGCCATCTTCAGGGATTGCATGCCTCGCTCAGAAATGGACCGCAAACACGACCCCGTGATGACTGCCGGTTGAGTGTATCGGAAGGTTGTCATCGTGTGATGGAAGGATCCCGCGTTTACACCGGAGTCAAGAAGAACAGACTACCTTAGGAACATTGTGATCTACTTGTTGATTGACTGACATATTTGCATTTGTCATCATGTCAAAATAGTTTTCCTCTTCTCCATTGTCCAAATGGCGAACCCTGAACACCTTAACCTCATCACAAGAAATGTGGGGGAGTGGAACAACTGGATAGCAGATAACCCTAACGTCAAACCAGACCTAAGCGGAGCGAACCTCCGTAATGCGAATCTCCGCGGAATCGACCTACCCAGGGCGGATCTCCGGAACGCGAAACTCGAGGGGGCAAACCTCCGCAAGTCAGACCTCCCAGGAGCGGACCTCACCGGCGCAGACCTTCGCATGGCGGACCTCTATGCAGTGGACCTAAGCAAGGCGACCCTGAACAAGGCGAACCTCGTCCAGGCATTTCTCCAGGCGGCGCGCCTCCCCAGAGCGAACCTCTGCGAGGCAAACCTCGAGGGGGCAAACCTCCGCCTCGCCGACCTAAGATGGGCGAACCTCCGCAACACACACCTTGAGGGAGCGAACTTCAGCGAGGCGGACCTCAGCGAAGCCGACTTGACCGCCGCTACGCTTGAACGCGCTATCTTTGTTCGTACGACGTGCAATAAGGCCATCTTTACAGGCTGCCGCGTCTATGGCCTGGCAGCCTGGGACTTAGAACTTAAGGAGACCCAGCAGACCGATCTCATTATTACCCCATCTGGACAATCTGATCTTACCGTTGACAATCTCCAAATAGCGCAGTTCATATACCTACTTCTTGATAATCCAAGCATTCGCCAGGTTATCGATACTATCACCTCGAAGGTCGTTTTGATTTTGGGACGCTTTACGCCTGAGCGCAAGATAATACTTGACGCCATTCGAGACAAGCTTCGAAGAACGAACTATTCGCCGGTTGTTTTTGATTTTGAGAGACCTGCGACAAGAGACCTCACTGAAACAGTGATGACATTAGCGGGCATGGCCAGGTTCGTTATCGCGGACCTCACTGACCCTAAGAGCATCCCCCATGAATTGATGAGCTTCGTTAAAGACCTACCTTCCGTACCTGTCCAACCGTTGCTGCTTGCATCCCAGAAGCAGGAATATACGATGTTTGAGCACCTACAACGGTATCCTTGGGTTCTGAAAACCTTCCTCTACCAAGACCAACATGACCTGATCACGTCACTTGAATCTGCCGTGATCGTTCCAGCTGAACAGAAAGCCAAGGACCAACGCACTGCGCAGCCAAGGTAGGCTCAAAACCATTTAATGATCATCTGCCGGTACATCTCGCTGTTCTAGGCTCGATCCATATGATGTTTCCGATATGGCTGTCAGACCATACCTAGTTTATGAATTTTCCACGGTCATTATTATTTCATCATGTCGAAGTAAGTGATAGAAAGCTCGGCACCCAATACACCAATAAGTTATCCGACTACTAGGTTGGCCTACTAGAAAGAGAAATGGACCGAGAGTGCTTGGGCCGGCTTTATACGATTGGGCTACACCATGCGGCAACAACTGATCATGCAAGCATTCGGTCAATCGTCGTGCGCGACTAACCCCTCGGTATAACCGCTGGTCAAGACCCAGCTATCGGCTTATGGAAGGATCCCGCAGGTAATGGACCGGTTCCATGGTTTCCGCGGACCAGACAAGCATTTTCCGGTCGAGCGTGGAGACGAGCAAATATTTTCCATCGCTCGTCCAGTGGAGATGAGAGGGGGTTTTCACATGGAAGGTCTTCTTCTTGGCTTGAACAGAAAGATCCCACACTGACACATGTTCACCAATACGAGTGGCCGCCCATCGATACAGCGGATCGACGGCCATCGATGTCCCCAATGCCACCGTCGGTCCATTCTCGACTATTTCCGTGTCCCGTTTGGTGAAGGTATCGAGGCTCGCCATGATACCATTGCGCTTGGTATCCCAGACAGCGAGCGTGAACACCTTCTGATCACCAGGACGAATGGTCGTCGAAACAAAAGGACGTTTCCATCCAAGACCGGACCACACATCCGGGAGCCCGACCGGCTTGTCAATTTCCCTCCAGGTCCTGGTATCCCAGACGGCACGGCCGTTCCGTGATTCCGTTAAGAGAAAAGGGCTTCCATCCACCAGACTCAAACTTTCTACGACTTCTCCCTGTATCGCCCGTTTCTTGACACAACCTTTCGTATCGCAGGCCTGAGAGAAGCCGGTATGCACAAGTTCTTTCATCACTTCGCGTGTCGAGACATCCACCACAGGCACTTTCGGTTGTTCTCCCGCCACAACGAGAAGGCGATTGCCGGGTAGAAATTGCAGGGCATTGATCCGGCCTTGCCGGCTTGAATAGGATGGAAACTCCCGCCAGGTTTGAGTTTCCCATAGCCGTATTTCTCCCTTGGTGGTGCCCATCGCTAGGATCAGACCGTCGGCACTGAACGCCAACGCACTTCCGGGAGAAGCGAGAACCAGTTGACGCAAGAGCCTTCCCTGCCCTGGGTCCCATATTTTGAGCATGCCGTCATCGCCGGTGGTGGCAAGGACATTTGCGCTGGGGGAACTTGCCATCGAACGCACCGCCGACGCATGGATGAAGGCCGGTCTCGCACTTGCGGCGGAAGGCCCGCCAGAATTCACCGACGGCTCAGCCGCCACGACGTCCGGCACGACGCGCTTCGCCAACACTTTCGCTTGCGGTTGGCTGGGGTCCAGCACCAGTTCCGGGGACCTGGTCTGTACATCCCACACCGATATCTTGCCGTCTACGTCCGGATTCTGGCCTCCTTGCATTCCAACCACAATTTTCGAACCTGTCGGCGACCATCTGAGCAGCGAAACGCGCGGTCCCATGTTCCGGCAGTCGTTTCCGCAGAGATCCGGCAATAGGGAGCCGGTGCGCAGATCCCACATCTGCAACGTGGAGGGATACTCCGGTTGCCCAACCAAATAGTCTGCGTCGTCGGAAATATCGACGGCATAGAGATGGGTATGCGACCGCACACCACGTTCTTGATCGGCATAGGTGAATTCGGTCAAGGAGACCTGCTTGCCCGTGTCGGCATCGAACAGCGGATAACTCCATTCCCCATTGCCCGCCACAAGTCGATGACCGTCCCGGGAAAAGACTCGAGGCGTGATCGACCCGCGAGCTCCATCAGCGACCGTCAGCGTGGCGCGCGCACGCAGGGACGCCTCTACGGTGTCGATGAGAAGGATCGTGTTCCCGACACTCGCAGCCAGAGTTGAGCCGTTGGGTGAAAAGAGGAGATCGTGCGGCTCTCCGTCTTCAATGGTCAAGTCGCGGATCGCTGTTCCGGCAAGGTCGTGCAGATGAATGGTGTGCCCCTGTGCGATCGCCAGCATTTTCAGATCTGGCGAGGCGGCCACCGAAGGAACCTTCTTCTTGACATCCAGCGCGATATGTTTGAGCGGCACCAGCTTTTTGCCCAGCTGCCAGACAGAGACGGCATCGTTGCCGTGACGGAGAACCATCCGATCGCTCTGGTTCGAATAGGCGAGCACGCTATAAGGCTGCCGCGATTCCGCCGGAATGGTTGCCACAGAAGCTTGGGCTTTCCAATCGTAGATGACGACTTCGTTTGCCACACACATCACCCATCCGTCCTGCTTCAGTAACATCACCTGTTGGCATGAGCTGAGCGGGACTTTGGCAAGGAGCGCCTTGGACTCGAGATCCCATAAGACCAAGTCGCTCATCTGGACCAGGAGGAGACGTCCATCCTCAGAAAACGCCGTAGGAGTCTTGGAAAGATAGGCATCCGCCTGCCGGATCGGTAGAGTCATAGATAGGATGACGACCACCAGTGTGATCTTCAACCAGTCTGTCTGCCGTTCCCAACAATTCATGTTCGGTTCGCTCCAACCGAAACTGTTTTTCATCTGGCCTTTTGACCGGTGAGGTGTTTCTGTCTTGCTGGAACCTCTTTCAACTTTGCGTCTACACTCAAACCACCTTGGGCCGTCGGCACGATATCGGTAAAGTGATCAAGGTCCTGTTCGTCTTTCCAGCGATGAACCGGAGCCTTGGTGGTCACGGCGGGGCCTTCGAAGGTTTGCCAGAAACTCGTCACGGTCGCTTGATTAGGGTTCAACCCTCCCGTTGCCTGTTGGGCAAAGACTTCTTTGACCGAGGGAACAGCTACCGTTGGAGCCGGTACAAGATGTATCTGCGCTTGAGGGTGCATAGGCAAGGTCGGCCGGACCATGGCTTTCTTTGGGACGGTCGTTTGAGGTGCGGGCACCGCGCCGACAGAGGGTTTCTTTGGGGAGCCGGGAGGCGGTGTATCAGTGATGTGGAAATTCCCTAGATCATCGGTCCATTTATAGAGCTGTGCGGTTCCAAGAACCGGCCATAGGAGGACGCAACACATGGTGCTTAGAATGAAGAGTCTCATGCTATCTAGGCCCCCCGGGTCTACGGATGATGTCTCAATGGAGCAAAGTATAGCAGGTGATCCCATTTATGCCTGGACACACAGGCACGGCTGGAACTCGACCGAACTGAAAAGGAGGTCGGAGACTTAGAGTGGGAAAGGGGAAACCGGTAAGGGTGGGAGGAGCACGCACCTAACCGAGGACGATCAGGTACGGCGGAGATCTTGGGAGGACTTTAGGCTTCCCAGTACAAGCTGGTCCTGCACACCATCCTCACGCTCGACCCCCTTTTGAACCATATTCCCTCGGGGCGTTAACTCCCCCCACCAGGGTACGATAGGCTTCGAACAGAAGTGAGTCAAGAGGTATGGCAAATTGGACTTGTCGTTATTCCTCATCTGGTGATCGCCTGAGACTGATGGTATGGTGATGATGAGCTCGTTGAAGAGTCAAACTTCGTGTAACCACCTGGAACAAGATCGACATGGCAGTCGCACTCACGAGTCAGGACGTACACGAAGCATGGTCGGCGCTGGCGCAAGCCGTTTGAACCGCCGTGCTTTTGACGCTGCGGAATGGACGGCCGTTCGGATCGCATGTGCCCTATGTGTTCGGATCGGACTGGACCAGAGCGTATCTCCATCTCAGCGGTTTGGCGTTACATACGCAACATCTACTGACTGATCCTCATTTTTCACTGTTTATCGCTGAGCCGGACGGACCTGGGAAAGATCCTCTGGCGTTGAGGCGCATGAATCTCCAAGGAGAAGCGGCCCCGCTCACGTCCAAGATGCCGATGTATGACGCGATCAAAGAACAGTATCTGACAGAGTTTCCACAAGCAGCGCCCATGTTTGGTTTCGGCGATTTTTCCCTCTGAGAGTTGAAACTTGACGAAGCGCATGTTGTCCTGGGCTTCGGCCAAGCCTTTGTCTCGACCGCCGCAACGCCGACCAGGTGGGTCCATCAAAAACCGGAGCGGCCGGCTTCAACGAAAGACTGATCGTCGGAAGAGCCGCACTCGCTCGCATACGCGGCCCGATTCAACCTGACGCCCGACAACCCAGCCGATACATCACGCACCATCAAAGCTACCGTCACACGACTTGTGTACATGGCGAACAAGGCGCCGGCGCGATACTCGGCTGAACGGATCGGACAATATCTCCTTTTTGTCCCACATTAGCGGGATATATAATTACCGCCATCTCTACGACGCGTAGTCGCCTTGATCAGAGGACTCAGTGATCTTGTCCGTTTCAGGGAGAGAATTCGTTGGCTCGGTTGCCCGCTCTATCTCATCGGATAACACGATTTTTCACAATCATGATGTGTGTGTCGGCTGTCTGGTTCTTCGCATCCTGTCACGCACCGAACCGGGACGCGACCTCGACACATGCCTTTGAACCCGCGGCGACATCCCCGACACCTCGCTTCGTTCCGCATGAAGTGTTGGTCAAGTTCAAGGACGGGACTTCACCGGAAAGGATCACATCCATTCTGAAGGATAACAGGATCGCCATCATGGCTGAAATTCAACGCGGACGCCTCTATCACGTCATGATCTTGGACGATCGGTCGGTTGAATCCGCCATCGCTCAACTCGTTTCATATCAGGAGATCGAATATGCAGAGCCCAATTACCGGTACAAATCGCAGAAGTAGGGTGAAGAACATTGTGTTCTGCCGAGGCAGGACCATCCTGGGAATCGTCATAGTCGGGATCTCTTTGTCGGGACTTGTGCCGGGGGACCGTGTGGTTCATGCGGAGCAGAAACAAGCAGCTCGCCGAATGACGTCGTTATCAGGGGAAGCACGTTACCCAGTGCGATATGCACCGGGAGAGGTACTCGTCAAGTTCAGGGATGAGGTGTCCTTATCAGGCGTCATGTCTCTGAATACAGATGTAGGCGCCAAAGAAGTCAAAGTGCTGTCGGTGAATGCCAGAGTGATTCATCAGTACAAATTAGACGGTGCCATGTCGGTTGAAGAAGCGGTCTCGAAGTACCAACGTAATCCCACCGTTGAGTTTGCCGAACCGAACTACCTTTACAGGTTACAAACCATTCCCAGCGATGCGCAGTTTGGTTCGTTATGGGGCCTCCATAACACCGGTCAAACTGTGAATGGAACAGCGGGAAAGCCAGATGCCGACATCGATGCACCGGAAGCTTGGGATATCAGCACGGGAAGCCCAAACGTGATTGTCGCCGTCATTGACTCCGGTATTGCCTATGATCATCCGGACCTCGCACCCAATATGTGGACGAATCCGAGAGAGACTGCAGGAAACGGCATTGATGACGATAAAAATGGGCTGATAGATGATGTGCATGGATGGGATTTTCACATGAACGACAGTGAGCCGATGGACCCTCTCGATCTCAATCCAGGTGGCAACCCGGGGCATGGCACTCATGTCGCAGGAATCATCGCTGGAGCAGGGAACAACGGAACTGGAATCACAGGGGTTATGTGGACTGCGAGACTGATGGCTCTGAAAGCCGGAGGTGTGAACCGCTCCTTATCCACCACCGCCATTGTCAGCGCGCTCCACTATGCTGTCGAGAATGGCGCACGGGTGATCAATGCAAGCTTTGCCGGACCTGACTGTAGCCAGGCTCTCTATGATGCGCTGAGTGCCGCGAATAAGGCAGGCGTACTGTTTGTAGCAGCGGCGGGAAATGAAGAATCGGATAACGACAACGTCCCGAGCTTCCCCGCAAATTTCAGTGCTCCTTCAGTGTGCAACGGGCAACAGAAGGCCGCGCTGGCGAACGTGATCGCGGTAGCCGCGACGGACCAAAATGATCAATTGGCGAGTTTCTCTAATTTCGGATCCACTAGCGTACAGGTCGCTGCACCGGGAGTCAGCATCAACAGCACGAGGCCCACGTCGAAGATTACGAATGCCCTCCTCCATGACTTTGATTCCAACCCAACATACCTTGGGTATGTGTTCGGAGGAGTCAATAGTACCTGGGGATTCACCAATTCCGCATCATTCAGCCAACCGAACAGTCTGTCCGACAGTCCGATGGGAAACTATCAGAACAACACTGATTCCTTCGCGATCGGACCAGTATTTAGTACCGAGGGACAGCGGGGGTGCCGGTTTGACAGCCGCCTTCGCCTGGATACCGAGCAGGATATAGACGGACTTGTTGTAGAAACATCGAGAGACAGCGGGACCAGTTGGCAGCCCATTCGTGGGGACACAGAAAACAGCAACGGCCAATTTGTACCTTTCACCTGGGGGGACATCGCGGATGGTGCGGCTGGATCACGCTTTCGCTTTCGATTCATATCAGATGAACGTCAGGTCTTCGACGGTGTGTATGTAGACGATGTCCGTGTTGCCTGTGTTGCGGGTCCGCCGTCGGAAACGATGGACTACCAGTTTCTTCTGGGTACTTCGATGGCCACTCCCCATGTGACGGGACTCGCGGGCTTGCTGCTCTCGGTCAATCCCAATCTCACCGTATCCCAACTCAGGAACGCAATCCTGAACACAGTGGATCGGAAGGCTTCTTTGAGAGGGAAGGTGTCGAGCGGTGGGCGCATCAATGCCCGGGCCGCGTTGGCCAGCGTTGTGATGAATTTCACCGTCGCCGTCAGTAAGGCAGGTGCCGGCAACGGTACGGTGAGGTCCAACACGTCCGGAATTGACTGCGGAGCGACATGCGATGGACAGTTTCCCCAAGGTAGTACCGTAAACCTCACCGCAGCACCGGATCCCGGGTCTGCCTTTGCAGGATGGAGTGGAGATTGTAGCGGATCTGATCCCTGCTCGCTCACCCGAAACGCAACTGTCACCGCAACCTTCAACATCGCGTCTCCTCCGCCGGTTCCCAGCGATAGCGTCGGAGGCGGCTGCACGCTCGCCCCTGGGGCAACTGGAGACATGTTGCTCCCTGCCATGCTGCTGATGTCTCTGATTCTCTTGTTGCGGAGAGTAAGACGCCGATGAGACTGAGTTTCGGAACGCGAGGAGTGCCGTCACAGCGGAAGCCGGACCTCGACCCAATGGTTGGTGTCCAAGGCGTTTCCTCTGGTGAATCCCATCTACGAAGCCGCTCAGCGCAAATTATGACATTACTGGGCCTTCAATACGATCGACCCTTTTATCGGGATCCTGTATTTCTCCTCTTGGTAATCTTTGGCCCGATCGCATGGCTTTCCATGATCGAGTTCTTTACAGTTCAACCACTGCCTCGGCAGGCCATATGGGTACCGGCTTTTCTTTCCGTCGTTCTATGGCAACCACTGTTCGAGGAGTTGTTGTTCCGTGGCATCATTCAGGGGTATTTTCTGCAATCCATAGCGAGGCAGAAGACATGGATTGGTCTATCCACCTCAAATCTTCTATCATCTCTCTTGTTCACATGTGCTCATCTGGCCAGTCATTCTCTCTTCTGGTCGCTTCTCGTATTCGTTCCTTCGCTCTGTTTCGGTTTCGTACGTGATCGCTTTGGATCCGTGTATCCCTCCATCGCTCTGCATGTCTTCTATAATGCCGGGTATTTTTTTCTCATCGGTGGCGCCACTCTTTCAAACTCCTTTTAGGATGCTCACCTTGGGACTGCGCTTGCGCTGCAGATGACGGAGGGCTCGCTTGGAAGCCTATGGCCTAAGACTCACTCAGCCATCGATTGGCTTACCGACGGTGGCACGAACACTTCGTTCAGATCGCTGAAGGAGCCGCCCGGCGTCGGACCGCCGCTGATGACGTGAATGCGTCCTTCTGCCACTGCCGACCCGAGGCCGTGTCGCCCCGTCGGCATTGAGGCCATCGTCTGCCATTTGTTGCGCACTGAATCGTAGGCCTCGTTCTCATGGAAGGTCCCCTCCGTCCCTTCCCCGCCGAAGACGTAGATTCTCGCATCAATCACGGCGGCCGTAATGCCGCTACGCGCAGTCGGGAGGTCCGAGACGCGGGTCCAGCGATCAGTAGCCGGATCGTACATTTCGGTTACGGCAAGGTTCCGAGCATAGTCACCATTCAATCGTCCACCGATTGCATAAATCTTTCCGGCCACGGTCGCTGTAGCGAGATGATCACGAGGTGTCGGGAGAGAGGCGACCGTTGACCAGGCGTTGCGCACGGGATCGTACACTTCGACCGCCGCGCTGTTCGCCTTCCGATCGTATCCGCCGATGGCATACAGCTTTCCCTCGTACTCTGCGACAGACAATGCGCCTCGCGCGGTGGGCATGGAAGCGCGCTCAATCCAAGTGTCCGTAGCCGGGTCGTAGACGTATACCGTCGCTGCCGGGTTCCAGACGCTTAAGCCAGACCTACTGTACCCGCCGATAACATATAATCGTCCACCGACAACCCCGATCCCGACATGGTGTAAGCCGACCGGCATAGAGGCTTTAGAGGTCCATCGATCTGTCACGGGATCATAGACTTCGACCGATGGCGTAATCGCGAAATTCATCACATTGCCCAAGCTCGGCTTTTCAAACCCACCGACGGCGTAGATCTTCCCGTCCAACACCGCGACGGCCACCTCTGTCCGTCTTGTCGGCATCGGCGCAGCTGTGCGCCACGTTCCCCGATCCGCCTCGGCCAGTACCGAAGGAACGGAGACAGACAACATGATCAGGAGAAGCCCAGCGAGCAACGACGTGGATTTTAGAATCGGCTTCGAGGAGAACCAGCCCCGCTGCGATGACAATCTGCTGTCGTATGGCATAACTCCATTCTATACCTGATTAAAATAAGGAGCAGCTTCAGTAAAACCCGAGAAATGCCAGGCCTAACTTCCGACTCTCAATTCCAGCTCGTCGCTGTTGCTGGGAATCCATTCGGTCTCCCGTTGTAAGTTGTTGCTGAAGCGCGTCTTGATGCGATACTCGAATCGCGACGTGCCGCCGTCCACATAGTCATACTCAAAATGTCCACGGTCGTCCGGCGATCGGAACGTGAACGTGTCCGCGTAGCTCAACCCGTTACTCGAATCCTCATAGCGCATATCGATCGTCAGGTCCTTCACTTGCTGAGCCAAAAAATCCACATGCTCCGGGCGCAGCATGATGACCCGATGGCCTTTCATATCTCCCCGTATGACAATGCGTTTCTCCAGTGTGTAGGAAGTGGGTACTTGGGACACCGTGCCATCCTTGCTGATTACCGTCACGTTGTAGCCCACAATGCGCTTGTCCGGGTTCTCCATGGACACCATGAATTTCTGGACGTGTTTATTTGTTTCACTGAATTCGAAGGAGGCTTGTTCAAATATCTCATTGGGTTCATCCTGATAAGCCACGTCGACGAACACACGGTCCACCTTGACCCAGTCAAGCGCCGGGACAATTTCCAGTGTTCGCTTATTGGGATGGGGGTCTCGTAGCGTGATCTGCTCAGCATTGGAGTCCTCCCACGACATCTCGACATCTTTGTGGGTTCCGGATCGATAGATCACTTTGTAGCGATACCGCGTCTGTTCCGGGTTCAGCACAAAGAACTTCCAAATGGCGATCGAGGCACCCTGACTCAACACATAGGTGTCGCCGATCTTGATACCGTTGATTGGATCGCTGTATTGAAGTTGCACCTCGATTTGCGTGTACCGTTCCCATGGAAACGCAAGCGCAATAATGGGCACCTGAACGATGGCATAAAGCTCACGTGGATCGATTTCGATGGTTTCGACGGTGATTGTCTTACGTGGAGACTCAAGCTTGGCGGGCCGTTCGGTGGCGTCTACTCCTTTAAAGTTCACCGTGTAATGAGCGGTGACTGGCCATCTCATGACGCCGCCATCGAGGATACTGGGCCACTCGCACACCTTCCTATCAGTAGCGCCATCGAGCACCAAATTCTTGGTCTCATGTCCGTACCTTAGATTGACATTTACTGATCGGATCGAATCTTCGGCATACTCAGCCCGAGAGATGGCAGTGACCTTGCGCTTTCCGAACCAAGGATCGTGCGCGTCAACGGAGCTGATGAATCGCTCCAGATCCAACCCCTGCTCCTCGATCACTCGAAACAGCCCGGCCAAATGTCCTTGAGGATAGATGCTCCGCTTAACCGTCGTCCGCTCGTTCATCCTGACGTTGAGCCGCTTCTGATCGATTCGGCTTAGGTCGGCCTTGCCGTAGCTGAACCACGCATTCTCCAAGGTGCCGTGCGCATGAAGAAGCTGGATGATGCGCGTGGCCGTACCGGAACTACGGAAATCGTCGCGTGTCATGAGGTCGAGACTTGGCTCGAAGAATGTCTCCGTGACCATATCCTGAATCTCGGCCACGGCTCGATCTCGGCAAGAGATCAGTCCGCTCGTATCGTCCCCTTCAGGAACGAAGCTATCCACGTCAATACGAATGACTTGTTCCTCGATGAGCTTGTCGACAATCTTGTCTATGCCCGACTGAGTGATGTGCGGATTTCCCACCTTGAAATACTCTTCCAGGTGAGCCTGCACCCGATTCCAATTCACGTCGACCCGTACAGAATAGGCGGGCCGCAGGCCCAAGAAGTCGAGCGAGTACACAATCCCGACCGGAGACATTTCTCCCTGAAGAGCCTTTTCCAAGATCGCAACCCCGTCCACTGAGAGCTGGACCGAAAAGGTCGCCTCGTTCTTTCCAAACAAGGCCGGCTTCGCATTGTGATTGGCCTTCAGAACAAGACGCGACGATGGGGCGGCGGAGCCTGAAGGCAATGTGCCAGGCGATCCCGACTGCGATGTCCCGGCCATCAGGTCGAACAACATCAGTTTCACAGAACCGTCGACCAAGGAAACGGGTGAGAGGCGCGGCAGCCCCTTCAAGTCTTCGATTTTCATCAGTTCCCGGCGAATCTCGCCAAGGACGTCTGCCTCTTCCTCAGGGTTTTTGCACAGCCCCAACTGGACGTCAAAATTCAGTAGACCGCCGTTTCCTGCCGCCCCGCAAAATTTTATGAGTTGGACGTGAGGCAGCACGCCGCCGGCACCATCCGACATGCCCACCGGCAAGGGCACGCCAGATTGGTAATACCAGTGCATCCGGTCTTCGTGGTCACGAAAGAGTGAGACGCCGTTGATGAGATGAAATGGCGGATTGAGATAGAGCATCCCCGGCTCCTTCCTCCCGTTCACGGAGAGGGACAACGACATCCCTTCCCCAACAGATCTTGATCATGATGACCTATCAGTGGCCTGAACGCCGGTCATTCTCGAACTCGTACATCAGAATGACGGACCTCCTACTGCTTGAATGGGCAATGGTGTGCGCTCGACACCTTTGCGGCGAGTGTCTGACAGTCCATCTCCATCTTGCTCGGCCATGATTCGTCTCAATTGGGGATCGGCGGGTTTATCCAACGTGGTTTCGTACATGGGGTTCACGGCGCGGATGTGTGTGTTCCCTTGAGCTCGAGGAAACCATGCCGACACATCGGTCGTGATGTCGAAAGGGAGTTCCATGTTCAACGTTTTCGATATCATGACAGCAAAGCGGAGCACCTCCGGGTCCGCCACCGTGGCCTGTCTCTGCACCAACCACCCAAGCGCTTTTGCCGCAGCCATGCGAACCTCTTCTTCAACCACATTCTCAATGCTGGTTGGCATACCCCGCGGCGAGTGTCGAGTACGCGTAAATTGTCCCGAGGCAAGCGCTCGATCCACGAGCGCACGGGCCTCGGCCACGGTTGAGGAAGGACGCAGCGCACGAACCTCGTCACGAGCATCACCGGAAATAGAGGCCGAGAGCGGCAAGGGGCTTGTGAAACAACCTCGATACTTCACCGTGAGAAGATAGGGGGATCCATGAAGGGCGCGGATCACCGAAGCCTTGGCCACGGCGTTCAGTCGCACATTGAAGATCGCCATGAACGGAGGAAACCCGGATGTGGCAACCGACTGCAGGAGTTCGGACCGGCCATTCTCACACGTGACGACAAGGTCGGCACTACGCATCGTGATCGGACTGTGAATGAGTCGGATCGTTGACAAAGTCAAACGGCGAGTGGAAAATTCATCGACAATGTCACGCCGGAACGCATCAAGCGTCTTTTCCTCGGGACCCCACTGAGCGCCGAGCTTCAGAATTGCCGTATCCCCAAGAGCCAATAGGCTCAAGGTCGGCTTACCCTGTGGGTCTCGCTCCGGACTTGGCTCACCGGGAACATGATAAAAGGTGTCCGGACTGTCCGAATCTTCATAACCGAACAGGCCTTGGAACATGAAACTCGGGTGGTTCATAGACCATCTCCTGACGTAGTAACCGTCAACGCCTCACAAGGCGAGCGAAACGCGGCTTGCGAATCGAATCATCTGAACGGCTACGTGTTTCCTTGTAAGCACTTTACGTGCCTAACTTATTCTGAATGCCGTGCGCCATTCTGATTCTCCCCAAAGACGTCTCTAAGACCTTAAGATTTGAGCCGTCTACTCGTGGCGGGCATGCGCGATGGAATCCTCAGCTTCTCTTCTTTGGTATCTAAGTAGATACACTGGAGGACAAAAGAGATACATCGTTCACGAGACCGATGGAGTGGGCCTGTTAATGCACAGGAGCAGAATTTCGCAGCACCGACGCGGTGGCGATCCAATTCGTTCCATGTCGATGCAGGCAGGCAATGCCGAGCACATGCACTCAGGCGCGGTTAGTATTCGAGTTCCGAGAGGACGGCGGTTGATTTCCGGATGGGGAAGGCCGATCCCTAACTCTGGTAGGTTACTTGCCCTTGGTTCGACAGAGCAGACCGACGGAGCTGCCCAGCGTGAGACCACCGAAGAAGGTCAGGCCGAGGATGATGCCGAACAAAGACGGCGTGTGTCGCGCTTGCCGGCGGACATGGCGACCGGCCTGCGAGCCAACGGTCGCTTCACCACCAATCCAGGTGCACTGGTCGTCACTCTGTGTCTCAGTGCGAGTGTCCACAGGTTTCATGGGGTTCTCCCTTCATCAAGCGCGATACATTCCTCGATGAGCTGCTCCAATTCATCCAACTCTTGCTGCGGCATTTCGAGAAATCTGACGCCGAACGTCCGATCCAGGCTCCATTGGACCTGCGCTTGCTCGATCACGATCGGGGTATCATCTCCCGGGAGAATGAGCTTCACGGCTATCTGACTTCCGGGCTGGACCACGAGAGAGCTTTCGATCCGGGCGCCACCCAGTGAAAGATCCATGGTCTCCCCCTCGACTTCATGAGAGTTGGCCTTAATCAAGCTTTTGACCTGTGCGGAAACCCGACGGTGACGACGCCGTTCCATAGAAAGTCAGCATACCCGTTTCGGCCACAAAAAGCACGTGGAACCCTTCCAAGTCCCTGATTGTTCGAGTGTTCTCTTGCAAGTCGTCGAATCTTTTCGTAAGGTACGGCACGATGGATGGGTCTCGTCCGCGCCAGATACTCTTCGCCTGCACGAGCGGACTGCTGTTGCCTCTTTGTTTTCCAAAATTCGACCTGGGATTGCTGGCCTGGGTCGCTCTGATTCCTCTTCATCTCGCGCTCGATCAATGTTCCAGGCAACGGGCTTTTTGGATCGGTTGGCTGAGCGGGATCGTCGGATTCACCGGGATCATGGCCTGGGTGGTCACGGCCATGACGACCTATGGCAAGGTGCCCGAGCTCGTCAGCTACGCGATTCTGTTGCTTCTCACCACCTATCTCGGACTCTACGTCGCACTCTATTGCCTGGCCGTGGTCTGGCTGCGTGAACTGATTCCACGCTACGGCATATTCTTTGCGCCCTGCTTCTGGGTGGCACTCGAATTGTTCCGCACCCATCTTCTGTCTGGCATTCCCTGGTGTCTCCTGGGTTATTCGCAATACCAAGAGCTGGCATTGATCCAGGTGGCAGACCATACAGGCGTGTACGGAATTTCCTTTCTGATCGTGCTGGTAAATTTGTCCTTAGCGGAACTTCTTTTGTGGATCATGCCGTTTTTCCGCGGATTTCACCCAGCCAAGCTTCCGTGGGAGTTACTCACCACCGCGGCCGCATGTATGGTGCTCTCATGGGTCTACAGTTCGGCGGTCTTGAGCGACAGAGACCTAAAACAACCGAAACCTTCGATTATCGTGGGGGTGGTCCAACCGAATATCGATCAAGCGGTGAAATGGGATGCGGCATATCGCGACGAAACGATGCGGCGATTGGACCGCCTGACAGCCCAACTGGGCGCCAATACGGACTTGGTTGTGTGGCCCGAAGCCGCGACCCCGTTCATCTTGGAGCGGGAAAAAGAGTATCAGTTGCAATTGATCGATTGGGCTCAACGTGCACAGGCGCCGATTCTCCTCGGCAGTCCAGCCTTGAGATTCTACCCCGATCGCCGCCCCTATCTCTTGAACAGCGCCTATCTGCTGGGAAGGGACGGCACGGTGCTCGGCCGTTATGATAAACACCATCTCGTGCCGTTCGGAGAATACATTCCTCTCAAATCGTCGCTGCTGTTCTTTCTCGACAAACTTGTGGAGGGGATCGGAGATTTTGAAGCGGGCCCGGGACCGACGACTCTTTCGTTCACCCCTAAGTCATGGAGCAAAGACAGTCCGCTCGGCGCCAGATCCGTCAAGTTTGGGGTGGCCATCTGTTACGAAGTGATTTTCCCGGATTTGGTCCGTCAGTTCGCCGCAAATGGCGCGGAGTTTCTGGTCACGATCACGAATGACGGATGGTTTGGGCCTTCCTCAGCCCCCGCGCAACACTTCGCCATGGTCGTCTTTCGCTCGGTGGAAAACCACTTGGCCTTCGCGCGCTCCGCCAACACGGGGATTTCCGGGTTCGTCGATCCATTCGGGCAAATCATCCAGGCCACCCCCCTATTCACGGAAGAGGCGTCGTACGCAGCCATCCCGACCCGGCAAGCCCCCACGTTTTACAGCTATTACGGCGATGTGTTTGCCCATGCCTGTGTTATAATCTGCGCGCTTTTGTGTCTGTTCGGGTATTTCCGCACGAAGGAACCAGCCCTGACGGCGATCACACCGGCGTGACCGAAGAAGGAGGATCACGGTATGTTGGAAGACGTGAAAGTTCGTGTGCGCGCCCTTTCTGAACAGGTCTCTGAATTACGGGGGCATCTTTGACTTCGCTCATATGACCGCCGACCTGCAAGAACTTGAAGCACAAATGGGCCAGCCCGATTTCTGGAGCAATGCCCGCGCCGCCACGGTGGTCAGCCGAAAAAAGGCAACCATCGAGCGTGAACTTCAACAGTGGCAAGAAATCGAGGCTAAAATGGGCGATTTGGGGGCTCTGCTGGAGCTCGCCCATGAGAGTGACGATGCGAGTCTGGAGGCAGAACTCGCCGTTGAACTGAGACAATTGGAACCGCGCCTGGCGACGTTGCGTGTCGAGCTCCTTCTATCAGGCGAACTGGACCCCAATAATGCCATCGTGGCGATTCATCCCGGCGCCGGCGGCACGGAATCCCAAGATTGGGCACAGATGCTCCTCCGCATGTATGTGCGGTGGGCGGAACACAAGAAGTTCAAGGTGGAAACGTTGGACCTATTGCCCGGCGACGAAGCCGGCATCAAGAGCGTGACGGTCTCGATCACGGGACCCTATGCTTATGGGTATCTGAAGGCTGAAGCCGGGGTCCATCGGTTGGTGCGCATTTCCCCATTCGACTCCAACAAGCGGCGGCACACCTCATTCGCGTCCGTCTTCGTCTATCCGGAGCTGAGTGAGGATATCGACGTCGTGGTCGAAGAGAAGGATCTCCGGATCGATACCTTTCGCTCGGGAGGAGCCGGAGGACAGAACGTCAACAAGGTGGAAACCGCCATTCGCATTACTCACTTACCGTCCGGCATCGTCGTTCAATGCCAGAATGAGCGCTCTCAGCTCCAAAATCGAAACGGAGCGATGAAGATCTTGAAATCGCGCCTCTTCGAATTGGAACAAAAGAAAAAAGAGGCGGAGTTCAACGCGATCGTCGGCGAAAAGAAGGACATCGCGTGGGGAAGCCAAATCCGTTCATATGTGTTCCAGCCCTACCAGATGGTCAAGGATCACCGGACAGGGCATCAGAGCGGCAATGTATCGTCCGTCATGGACGGCGACCTCGACGGATTCATCGAGGCCTATTTGAAGAAGAAGCTCGGGAAAGGAAGCGATCAACTTGCACCGGTGGGTGGTCCCGAGGATGATCTCTAGCAACCCTGTGACGACGCCATGGATGAACTGAACGAACAGCGGCAACAGCGGATCAAGAAACTCGAACTCTTGCGAGAGGCCGGTGTCCCACCCTACGGCAGCCGCTTCGAGGTCAAAGACCGTGCCGGAGCATTGCTTAGAATGCACGGTGAAAAGACCAAGGAGACGTTGGAGCAGGAAAAGATCTCTTGTACTTTTGCGGGACGGATCGTCGCGTTGCGGCGTTTTGGGAAGGCCGGGTTTGCGGTCTTACAAGACGGTTCCGATCGTCTCCAAGTCTACCTCAAGAAAGATCTCCTCTCGCAACAAGCGTATACAGTCGTCGAGCAGCTCGATCTCGGAGACTGGATCGGCGTCACGGGAAAGCTCTTCCGCACGAAGACGAATGAATTCACGGTCGAGGTTCATAGCCTGACGTTTCTCAGCAAAGCCCTCCGTCCGCTCCCGGAAAAGTGGCACGGCCTCACAGATGTCGAAACACGGTATCGGCAGCGCTACGTCGATCTGATCGCCAATCCCCAGGTGCACCAGATCTTTTCGACCAGGAGCCGCATCATCGCCGGTATCCGAGCGTTTCTCATTGAACGAGGATTTCTCGAGGTCGAGACTCCGATGATGCATCCGATTCCCGGTGGCGCAGCCGCCAAGCCTTTCGTCACGCACCATAATGCGCTCGGCGTGGATCTCTACTTGCGTATCGCGCCGGAGCTGTATTTGAAACGCCTGATCGTCGGCGGGTTTCCACGCGTGTTCGAGATCAACCGAAACTTCCGGAACGAAGGCATCTCGACCATACATAATCCCGAGTTCACGATGCTGGAGTTCTACGTTTCATACGCGGATTATCAAGATTTGATCGCGCTCACGGAAGAACTAGTCTCGAGCTTGGCCAAACAGATCTTGGGTCACACCGTCATGCAATACCAAGGGAAAGAGATTGTGCTTACCCCCCCTTGGCGACGATGGTCCTATCACCAAGCCATTCTCGAGGTGAATGGCCTCGAGCCATCGGCGCTGCGGGATCGCGAGCAGGCACTGGCGGCGGCTAAGCGGCTTCATGTGCCGGTGGACCCCAAGGCGTCCCTATTCACCATTGTGAATGAAATCTTCGAAGAGACCGTCGAACCCAACCTCCAACAGCCGACCTTCATCACGGACTATCCGATCGAAATCTCTCCGCTCGCACGACGCAAAGATTCTGACCCGACCCTGACGGACCGCTTCGAGCTCTACATCGCCGGGCGGGAAATCGCAAATGCCTTTTCCGAGTTGAATGATCCGCTGGATCAACGCGAACGGTTCGAAGGCCAGGCTGCACAGCATGAGGCGGGCGATGAAGAAGCCCATCTCGTCGACGAAGACTTCCTTCGCGCCCTCGAGTTCGGGATGCCGCCTACCGCCGGAGAAGGAATCGGGATCGACCGATTGATCATGTTGTTCACGGATCAAGCTTCCATCCGGGATGTGGTCCTCTTCCCCCAGCTTAGACCAGAGAAATCATAGTGGCGCTTCCCTATGAAATCTTCGTCGGACTCCGTTACTTGCGCGCGAAGCGTCGTAACCGGACGATCTCGCTGAACACCTTCGTGTCGATCGCCGGCATCACGCTGGGTGTAGCGGCGCTGATCGGTACGGTCGGCATCATGACCGGCTTCCGGGAGGATATTCAGAGCAAGATTCTCGGCACGACCGCTCACATCATCGTCCAAGAGCGCATGAAAGAGAACATGACCGACTATGATCACTTGATCGACAAGATTCGGCCGGTGCCCGACGTGGTGGCGGCCACGCCTTTTGTGCTTCGTCAAGTGCTGCTGACCACTCAATCCGGCGTGCAGGGAATCGTCCTGCGGGGGATCGATCCGAAACGAGAGGCCAATGTCACCGAGCTTTCGAAGAACATCACGAGTGGACATCTGTTCGATCTGCTCACACCGGCGAAAGTCACCCAGGCTCCGATCGATGACCCTCAGGGCACCCCACGGGTCGTCGAAAAGCCTGGTATTATTCTCGGCAAAGAATTGGCGCTCAGGCTGGGCGTATTCGTCGGCGATACGGTCAACGTGGTTTCTCCCGTCGGCCCTGTGAGTGCGATGGGCATGGTGCCAAAAATCCGAACGTTCGCCGTGGTGGCCCTGTTCCACTCCGGGATGTACGAATACGACTCCTCGCTGGCGTATATCGAACTCGGCGAGGCGCAGAAGTTTTTCAGCATGGAAGCGGGCGTGTCGGGGATTGAAGTCAAGGTGACGGATGTGTTCCGCGCCGGGGAGATCGCCCGCAGTATCGAGCAGGAGCTGGGATTCAGTCACGGGGCCAGAGATTGGATGCAGATGAACCGCAACCTCTTCTCGGCGCTGAAGCTGGAGAAGACGATGATGTTTCTGCTTCTCGTCCTGATCACGATCGTGGCCTCGTTCAACATTGTCAGCACCCTCACGATGATTGTCACGGAGAAGCAGAAGGAGATCGCGATTCTCAAGGCGATGGGCGCGACAAAGCGCAGCATCCGACGCATTTTCATGCTGAACGGGTTGATCATCGGATTTGCCGGGACCGGCATCGGGATTCCCCTGGGCTATGCGTTTCTCTGGCTGATTCAAACGTTTTGGACGTTCGACCCAACCGTGTACTATATCTCGACCATTCCGGTTCACGTGCTGGCCGAGGATGTGTTACTCGTGGCCGGTTCCGCCATCCTGATCAGTTTTGTGGCGACCGTGTACCCGGCTAATCAGGCGGCCAAGCTCGAGCCGGTCGCCGCGCTGCGTTACGAATGAACGTCATTCGTCACGCACGGCGTCGACGGTGACAGAGAGCGAAACTCTCGACGATTGTCGTATGATTAAAGTCGTCAATCTTAACAAATCCTTCTCGATGGGATCCTACGAACTGCCCGTCCTCAAGGGAATCAATCTTGAGATTCAGCGCGGCGAATTGGTGGCCATTGTCGGAGCCTCTGGAGCCGGCAAAAGCACCCTCCTGCATATTATCGGAACCCTCGACAAACCGAGCAGCGGAACCGTCACATTCGATGGACAGGACCTGTTCCGAATGACGGAGGCGCAACAGGCTGAATTCCGCAATCGGCGGATAGGGTTTGTATTTCAGTTTCATCACCTGCTCGCCGAGTTCACCGCGTTGGAGAATGCCTGCATGCCGGCGCTCGTCCAACGACGGGAACCCACATCCGTCACAGCCGACGCCACGACCCTCCTCACGGAAGTCGGATTAGGGCATCGCCTTCATCATAAACCCGGAGAACTGTCCGGCGGGGAACAGCAACGGGTCGCCATGGCACGCGCCCTGATGCAGAATCCGGACTTGGTCCTGGCCGATGAGCCGACCGGCAACCTCGACACACACAGCGGGGAAGGGTTGTTCGAGTTGATGCGCAACTTGAAAACAACACGCGGAACCACGTTCGTGATCGTGACGCATAACGATAAACTCTCCGCCCAGTCCGACCGTATCATCCACATGCAGGACGGACAAATCGTCTGAGCTGATCGTCTCCCGAGACCGCAGCTCTGTCTCCCACCGTCTCGATTCCGGAAGTTTTTGAACATGCGCTCCGTCTTTTCATCGCTCACAACCGCGGCCGGATAGACCATGCGAATCCTTGACGAACAATGATTCCTTCTCTAGACTCGCATGGTTGCGCATCCGCGCGAGGACATGACATGCGCTGCTTGCCATCAATTCGCTTAGCCGTTTTGCTGATCGCCGCCACCTTGCCGTCCCATGTATCGGCAGCGGAGTTCGTCATCGCGGGGCCACGCGCTATGGGCATGGGTGGAGCCGGCGTCGCCGTCACGACGAACGCGCTCGCGACCTATTGGAACCCCGCCGGGTTGGCGATGACCCAAACCGTAGACATCCGTGTCCAGGGGGGAGGGATGGCATTCGATCGACTCGGCCTGGGCGATGCGCTTCATGACCTGGAGAACTTCGATACGGGCGATACCACGCCGGGTAATTTGTCGAGGGCTCAGAGCATCGCCGATCGCATCAATCGGTCAGGTGCGGCGATCTCGGTCAACGGGTCCGCCGGACTCTATGTGAAGGGACACCTTGGCGAACATGCGTTTGGATTCAACGTGTCCGACGTCGCAACCGGTGGCGGATTTGTCTCGACACCGGTCCAGGCGACCCAATCGGGGCCCGGCGCGCCCATCACCGTGGCGGGCCAGATGGCGCTTCGCGGGCTCGAAGCCAGACAGTTGGCCTTTTCCTATGCCTATGCCTTTTCCGATAAGACCTTTTCAATCGGGATGACCGTAAAGGTTATCCAAGGCGCCGCGTACCGTGGTTCGACCGACCTTCAAGGCGGGAGCGGTGTCAGCACCACCGATCACTTCGGCAAACCGAACATCTCAACGACCTACGGAATTGACATCGGAGCCATCTATCGCCCATCCTCGTGGATCAGGTTTGGGATCGTCGCGAAGGACATCAACAAACCGACCTTCGATGCCGCAGAGGGCGGGGAATTAAAATTGGAACCACAGGTTCGCGCCGGCGTCGCGATCAATCCGTACTCCACGCTGACATTGACGGCCGATGTGGATGCGACTTCGAATAAGACGTTCGTCCCGGGAGTGAAAAGCCAGCTCCTGAGCTTGGGGCTCGAACAAACGATCTTGTCCGAGTTTCTGTCATTTAGAATCGGCACGTTCAAGAACATGCAGGATGCATCCACGCCCTTCGTTCCTACAGCGGGACTAGGGGTGCGATGGTTCTCATTCCGGGCGGACGCCGGAGGTGGGTACGACTTCCGTGAAAAGGGCGCCCTAGTTTCCGCCTCTGTTTCATTCACATTCTAATGGTATACTAAACCAATGCTGTCTCGAACATGTGTACGTCTGGCATCCGTAATGGCTCTGGCCTTGATGCTTGCAGGTTGTGGCGGCTTGCAGGAAGTGTGGGAAGGCCCCGGCGCCAGAGTCTTTCGACCGCAGAGCATCGCCGTGTTGCCGCCGATGGCGAGCCAATACGACAGCGCACGCGAGGATATTCAGGATGTCTTGGCCGGAGCGCTCAATCGTCAGGGGACCATCGAGAAGGTCATGTCGCCGGAAAACGTGACGGATATTTTTCAGGCCTCAAAAGAGGCGTTCGATTCACTGGTGTTTTATTTCTCCCGCCTCGAGATGACCGGTCAATCCGATAAGGATTCGGCCATCAAGCTCGGTAAAGCGCTCAACGTCGATTCCTTCCTGGTGGTCCGGGTCAATTCCTGGGAATACGTGCGGAAGGAAGGAGATAACGTCGGACGAGTGGGGTTGAGCCTGCGGCTGATCGATGCGGCGACCGGCACGACGGTCTGGAAAGCGCGCCATGAACGGTCCAACAGCTACATGTTCATCAAACCGAGCCTCAAGGACATCGCCAAAGAACTCGCCGACGAGATGATCAAGTACATGCCCCCGCAGACCAAGCGCTGATCACAGCCGCTCCTCTCCCCGCTCAGATGTGGCCGTATGTCTCAAGCATCTTGGCCCCCTTGCTGATTCACCATGCGTCATGAGCAAGTCGGAGTGTGATGGTTCCTTTTCATCCTTTAAGGTTTCTGCTGACCCATGTATACTTAGAACCATGAAGCTTCAACACTCGACCAGTTCGAAGCAGTATGGACGGCGACCGAGTAAATTGGGTCGACAGCTGTCCGATGAGAAGATCGAACGCGCTCGGCTTCAGACTCCTGAAGAACGGCTGACCATCGCATTGCACCTCTCCGATGTCTGCTACGAATTGAACCGGTGTTCTCCGAAGCCCTAAGCCGGATTGTTGAACGTTTAGATCAAGCCCACAGCGCTCGACTGCTTTCTTCTTATGCGTTGATCGGTGGCTTCGCCGTGTCGGCATGGGGTGTTGCGCGGGCCACGCAAGACATCGATCTGGCCGTCGCCCTCGGAACTTCGGAACCGCATGCCTTGGCCGTTTACCTAGGAGCCACATACGAACCTGGCGGCATAGATGACCCACTACAAGGCGTCTTCCGCCTGAGCATGACATCCGAAGGACAAGACGTGCCGATTCAACTGATCGTACTGCCATCGAAGATGGCTGCTCTTGCTTTTAAGAACATTGAAAGACTAGACACGCTTGGCTGTTCAGTGCCGGTGGTGAACTGGAAATCGCTTGTCCTTTTGAAGCTTTTTGCTGGAGGACCCATCGATCTGCTGGACGCGAACAACATTGTGGCAGTGCGAAAGCCGGGCGTGAATGATCGGAACGAGCTTATTGAACTGGGAGATGCATTGGAACTTGGCCAAGAAGTACGAACCCTCCTGGATTCTGTCGCCTAGGTTAACATCATGTTCATTGTGCCAAGCCTCAAGGACATCGCCAAAGAGCTCGCCGACGAGATGATCAAATACATGCCTCCGCAGACCAAGCGCTGATCACAACCGCTCTGCTACAACCGGAAGACCTAAAAAAGACTCCCGGTACCTTTTCTTGGTCCCCTGGGTTACCACAATTCTTCACTTCACGCCACTCCGCATCGTTATTTGCGGATGTGATTCCCCGGTTCAAAGTCTTCAGCGAAGTCCCGTAGCATTTTTTCCACATCGCGCCAGATCTCGTCCTCGCTGAGGGATTCCACGATGATCGGCAATGGGAGCGCCCGGCTCCATGTGACTGTCCGCGATATCCATATCGGGGACTCCTTCACCGGCAATCGTGGAATCACGACTTTCTCCAAGAGTTCAAGCTTGCGGATATAGAGTTTCTTGCCGGGGCAGAGTTTCAAATCTCTTGGAACAGCTGGAGTCTTGCTAGTATCAATAACTGACCATTCACCCAAGTCGATGACCCTCACCGTGAGTTGAAGCCATGGCGGAAGCTTATCCAATGGAAGTTGCGTATTCAGATGCGCAGCGATGCGAACGCCGGCGTCTCGTAAGATGCGCAGCGCCTGCTCTTTTTTCGGGGCAAGAAATTGGGGGACATCGAAATCGAATTCGATCTCCGTCTCGCGTAAATTTTCAAGCACCGGGTACTGCGCATTGGCGAATGAAGGGACACAGACCACGACCCCCAACAGCAGTGTCCCGAAGAGACAGGCGCCGCGGCGAAAGGTGGCATGGTTGTTCATGGCTATTCCCTCGGCAAATGTGGTGGCTCAGGTTGACTGTATGGAGAAGAATGAAACCGGCACGGATTACACCCCGTAGGGGGCAGCCCAGGCAGGACGAGAGCACGAGCAAGAGAAAGGCCCGGTTGATGCGGGAGGCATCGAGAAGCACTTTTGGTCTATCCTACATCGTGCTTTACTTCCATGGCTTGGCTTATACGTGATCGTCGACTACGACTAAAGAAGTCATGTCTTGCATTACCTAGGGCCCAGTTCCATCTGTTTGAGCTGTCGACTCACTTTCACGCGATGAACTCCGGCATGGCCTGTCATCTCTGTCACTCAATACCCGACCGCCGATAGCATGAAAAATTCAAAATCTCATGAAGAGGTCATATCATCACTCTGGCACGTGCCCCTCTTCCATCACTTCAGAATTAGATTTCCCCTTGTGTCAAAGGCAAATCCTGCAGAAGCACCCCCGGCGGGCTCAAACATGGGTAGATCTGATACGAAAACACGATATGCTCCATTTAATGAAAGAGCCTTGGGTGGAATCACTTCTGTTAGACCCTCATAACGCTGTCCATACACAATCTCTTCAAGCGATTGTTTGCCTTTCAACATCCAGACACTGCTCCATTTACCATCTCCGATATACTCTTGAACATATAGGTCAACGATATTGTGCCGTGATGGTTGTTCATCTGTAATGTCATAAAAACGGAATGCGATCGCATCACCGTACGTGCCTATTGGCTTCACGATGAACAGACGCGAACAGGCTGCCGCATAAACGATGCACATCATGACTAAGACCGCCACTGCTAATGACCGCTTTGCGCAATGCAATCCGTTAATTCTATTGAATGCTATTTGGAAGCCTACCCTCATACATTTCCTCAACCATCTTACCTTGTTGTTCTATATTGTAGGAACTGAACGCCCTATTGGGGTCATAGATAAAATTGTATGGATCGTAGAACAGGAGACTACCAAAGCGAGCACCCTGGAGCAGAAGCCCTTGGCCAAATACACTTATGCCTTGTTGGTATTGCATCACGTGTGTCATCTCGTGGATAAACAATTTACCCTGACCACACAGGATCATATTGCCACAAGAATCGCTCGGCCAATAAACATTCCCATTGGGGGTCACGGCGTGATCAGCCCCTTGGGTCCAGAAATATTTAGACCTGAAAATTCTTAAATTCCCATAATCGATCCTATCACCAAACACAGATTTTGCGACGGCCAGCTCTTCAGTTGTCAAGACTCGGCCTTGCAATGTAAGGTTACGCAAAGAGCTTTGGAGTGAGAGAGAGAATGCGGTAGTGCTAGCCGCGATAAGCGCGCCGAACCCTGGATCAGAGCCATTAATCGCCGCTGCAGACGCGCCGGCCACCGGTGAGGCAGCGAAAGCCACCAATTCCCCATATCCCTTTTGTGCCCCCCATGCACCAGCACCACCCATAATACCACCAGCCGCTGCAGCTGACGCGATGGCAAGCCCAACATTGACTCGATAGCCCGCTGCATTGGCGAGCACCGCACTTGTTCCTCCAGCAGCTGCCCCTCCGACCGCACCACCGGCCACACCAGCCCATGTCCCTCCCAGCGCACTAAGCGTGGCACTGTAGACCGATGACGCCACCCCGGCTCCAACGCCGGCACTCGCGCCGCCGATCGCGCCCCCGATGAGGGTCGCCTCCAAATCCCAATCGCTCTGGATCCCCGATGAGATCACGCCGACGAGAATCCCGATGCCAATCCCGATACATATGGGACAGTGACCCGAGGGATCGGTATAAAGCATAGGATTGTTACGGGCATACGCATACCGGTTCAGATCCTGGGGAATTTTTAAGTTTGGCACGATACTATCCGGCGAGACGAACCTGCCAAATATGGCGTGATAGTACCGGGATTCATAAAAGTAGAGATTGCTACTCGCGTCCAGCTCTTTCCCCGTGTACTTGTAGTGCGCATCGACAGTGGGAGTCGCGGAGCTTTGGTTCACGCGAATATCGCCATAGGGATAGTAGGCGAGCGTCTGCACCCGAGCGCCGGAGCTGTTGGTAATCATGTTCGTGGATCCAAGATGGTCGCCATGCCAGTATTGTATGGTGCCACCACTAGAGACCGTGGCAATTCGTTGGTCTCCAGCTAAGATAAACTGTGAGCAGCTCGTTGATCCGCCAGTCGTCTCGCACTCATAGAGCTTGCTAATGTAGCGGGTCGTCGTCGTGCCCACGATCTTCTTCACCCGCCCGCCATCGCCGTCATAGACGAACGTGGTGGTGGTGGGCACACTTGCAAAAGTGGTGGTGACACTACTTCAAGCGATTATCCGTGTTATAGGTCGCGTTGTATCCAAAGAACCCGGTTGAATCCGTCATGGTGAGCACGTTGCCATTGTTGTCATAGGTAATAGGATAGGGTCCAGCCACTGTTGCGGCATGAGGTCGCACCGTGGTCGGACCACCGGATGGATAGGTATAGGTCCCCACCTGTGGGTTTACGGTCATATTGCCGATCTCATTATACGCATAGGTGAACGTACTATTGGTTCCCCCTGCGCCATAGGGGCCGTTCGCCGTCAGCAACCGATCAATATCGTCATAGATCAAAATCTGTGTATTCGCCAAGGTAATTTGATCGCCAATTCGAATAACATTTCCGGCCTCGTCATACGCATAGTGCAGGCTTTGAAGGACTTCGGCAAAGACTGGCGGCGGAGTTGTTAGAAGTGCGACAGCGACCAGAACGCAGCGCGATAAGGCGCCTCCTCGACTCTGCTTTTGCCTCAATGTTTGTCGGTCCATATCAGTGCTCCTCCGCCACAAAGATCCAACGCGGTCTGGCGCTCTCGACCCCATTCGAGTGTGTGCTCTCGCGACCACTCGAGGCCGCTCTATCGCTTAATCATGCAGGTGAGGACCAGAAAAGGATCCATGACATTGTGAGCCCCATTGCCGCCCGTAAGCCCGATTGATACTGTCCCCGAACCCCCGCCACCGACGCCTGAGCCCTGGAACACTGAGCCAGACGCTGGCATCGCATTCGAGATCGTGTGGTTGTGGCTCGGCATTTCCGAGATCGTTAGCGTGTGCGTTTCTTCCCCTCCCGAGCCGGCCAGATTCCTCATGGTCAATCCCGTTCCTTGGCCCGCCGCAACGACATTGCGCGACCGGGCATCGGGCACGTTGAATGTGGTGGCCCCATCGCCGGCCCCGAACGTCGTTCCAATCACCGCAAACAAGGCGGCGTCGGTCGTCCGATTCTTCGCGGTGCCGTCACAGACATACCAGCCATTTGGAGGGGTAGCCGCTGCATAAAACAGGACCGCGCCGGGTGGAACTAGGCGGTTGTCCAGGAGGGTCCAATTGTCGTTGATCGCGTTCGTCCATCCCGTCTCGCCGTTTCCTGGTTTGCACAGTCCGACATTCGGTGTTGTGGTGCCGAGAGGCGTGCAGACCGCCTCAGCAGATTGCTGCCAATATACGAAGAACACGGTGAGCATGGTCAGCACCATGACCATCGCCGTCGAATGCGTCTCTTGATTCTTCATCCTCTCCACCTCCTTGTCCGAGTCGGTGTCACGTGCAATTGACCTTTCGTGCGCGTAGGATGTCGCGCCTCATGACCCATACGGCGAGAGGCCGAACGGGCCCGAGCCGTATCCTGTTGTTGGAGTGGGGATCGAATACAGACTGACATTGCCCGCGGCATCCGTCGCACGCACACGATAGCTATAGATGGTGCCCGTGGTGCCACCTGTGTCGCTAAATGTTGTTCCGGTTGAAGTCCCAACCTGCGTGAAGCTTGTGCACCCGGCCCCCTGGCACCGTTCGATCCAATAGCCGGTCACTCCTATGTTATCGAGGCTCGGGGTCCAGCTAAGATTGATTTGCGTGCTATTGATGATCGTAGTCGTGACCTTCGTCGGTATCGTCGGAGCAGCAATGTCAGGCGACGGCGTATTGGGGTTGACTGTATTGACGGTCTCCAGTCGGAACGTGAGGGGGTCAAACGTGCGCGTGGTTACCACACCATTGCCCTGGGTGGTCGTCCTCGGTTGACCTAAAGCATTGAAGTTCGAATATGTTACGTAGGTGGTCGTCCCACTCCCAGCCGAATCCTTGACCGTTGCCAGCCAAGGACCGTTATAGAGATAATCGACAGCTTTCATCGGCGTGGTTGGATACTTCACCTGCACGATGCGCCCAAGTCCGTCGTAACTACTCTCAGTCACATACGTCACCCCATCGAGCACTTTGTCAGTTCGAATAATGCGCCCGGTAGGATCGTAGCGAAACTGCATGTTGCCCGAGGCGTCGATGACTTGCTTGATCCGGCCCACTTGGTTAAACGTGGTGACCGAAGTCTCATAGAGGTAGCGAACATCGCCACTTCCGGCGGCTTTCTGCGTGGTGAAGTCCTTCTGCGTACGACGATTCAGCGCGTCGTACGTAAACCAGAGAGTTTGATTCTTGGCATCGGTTTGCCGTTCGAGATTGCCGGCGTCATCGTACTTGTAGTTCCAACAGGGCGTGGGGTACCACGGGTAGGTCACGTTTGGATTGAGCGCGGTGAGGTCGCCGCACTTGCCCATATCCGGGTCACTCATCGCGATCTTGCGGCCCAACGTATCGTAGCGCATAGTGGTTACGTTGCCGGGATGATCGGTAACTTTGACAAGATTACCGATGACGTCATACTGATATCGCGTCGTCGCATAGAGCGTCGCCCCGCTGCTCGTACAGGTCGGTTGCATGCCGGTGAACTCTTCGACCTTAATCGTCCGCCCATACGCGTCCGCCGTCTCTGTCTTCCGGTGTTGCTTGGGGTCAAGCGTGGTCGTTTCCCAACCATTGCGACAAATCGTGCTCACCGTCCCATCGGGGTTCGTCACTTGGCTCACGCGCCCCAGCACGTCGTAGGTGGTGGTCCGATAGAGCGGCAATCCCGTCCCTTCGAAGTACGGCACACTCGTTTGAGCCATCTGACCGCGTAGGTCATACAGGGTATCGGTTCGGATAGACCCACTCACGGTTGGACCGGTACTCTTCGTCGTGATCGTCCGTCCTGATCCGTCAAAGAAGGTCCAGCTGAATAACCCCAGCGCGTTGGCGGTGTAGACATGTTGTTTCGTCAGCGGATCGGTGCCCACCCCCTGCCCGAAATTTCTGTACTCGATGGTGATCGTGAAAGTCCCATCGGTTTGCGGAGTGACCACTTCGATCTTGCGTCCGAAGGGGTCGTACTTCGTCGTCATAGTCTGATTATTCGGATCTTTCACACTTTGGACTTGCCCGAAGAGACCGAAGGTCGTGGGAACCGCGTTGACACCAAAGTACTCCGTCGTTGTAACCACCCCAAGCGGCTTCGTGACAACGCGGGGAAATAACTTATTCGTTGTGTCATACGTGATGGTGGTAAAGTTGCCTCTCGGATCTCTTGTGCACACTTGATTGCCATAGATGTCATACGCTCTCCGCGTTTCTGGATTGGTTCCCCCGTTCAGCCAATTGACGGTTTTCGTGAGATGGCCGAGCGTGGGAACTTGAAGGGTTGACGCGGTCGTACAGCTCGTCGTCCCATCATAGAAGAACGTCGTTTCGGCCATTTTGTCAGCTAGCGCTGTGGTGATCCCTTTGTAGATCGTTTCGCGTGTAACAAACCCGATTAACCAGGCAGTTGGCTCATTCGCGAACGCCCGATCGATAGTTTTTTCATCCCCCGTGACACCTGTGTCGCCTAAGTGATCTTCGCGTGTCACGTTGCCGTAGGTATGATCGTATGTGAAATTGACCTGCGTCGTCTTTGCAAGGACCCCATTCGCGTAGGTTCTGGTGACCACCTGCGAAGAGGGGGTGTACCAGGGCGCGACTGAATCCACGTCGCTGGTATAGGTAGTGAGCGTCTCGAGCTGAGGAACCAGCACGCTATCCTGAACCACGATCCGATATGGCAACCCCTTGGTCGGGGCATCCGGATGTGTCAGCGCAGTTCCATTGTCCTCTGTCGTTCCCGTACCCACGCCCTGATGGAACTCGGTGACCGTCACCGTTTTCTCTGCCGTGCTACAGCTGGCACAAGCCGTGACGGTCGCCTTCTGAAAGCCGCGGAAGTCGCGGTTTGGGATACTGTGATAGCCCTTTTCATACTGATACGTCGTCTCCGTGGTCTGATTGCCCGTGACTCCGGCGACGATCGTGGATACGGTCTTCGCCAATATCGTGGTTACGTAGATTGGATACGGGAGGAGCGTATGGGACACCCCGAGTGCAGTCGAAGGGGTGTAAGTGATCGCAGTTGATGCCCCAATCCCGTTCGACAATGTGGCAAGGAGATCGGTTTTGACACTGGGACTGCCGGCAATGGCGACTGAGACAGTCCCACTGTTGAGACACCACAGGTCAGGTTTGGCATCGCCGTTTAAATCGGCAGCCCCGAATATGTCGATCGTACAGAATCCACTCACCCAGGTCGTGGGGGTGGCAAACGTACTTCCCGTAGACAGCATGACTTGTGTAACCCCAGTCGTCGTATGGCACCAGAGATCGGTAAGCCCATCTCCATTGAAATCCGCTGTGCCTACCTTGCCTGTGGTGCAGAAACCAGTACGCCAGGGAGTTGCCGACAAGAAAAACGACGTCCCAGTGGAAAGCGCTACTTTGACCGTACCATCCGTCAGATGGCACCAGAGATCTTGAAGGCCATCCCCATTAAAATCGGTGGCGTATACTTTTCCTGGTGGAGGTGGGTTTACGGGTCTCAAGTGGGGAGGTGCTGTGCTCGGTTTGACGCACCACCCGCCCAACGGCGTGCTGGGGATCGAGAAGGTCGTGCTGGTGCTTGTCGAGGTGGAGTAGACAAGGGAGGTACTTCCTGCCGAGTTGAGACACCAGAGATCGGACTTCCCGTCTCCATTGAAATCTCCTACCCCCAGCATCACACCGCTCGTCCCGCACCAATTAGTGATGCTGCCGGCCGACACAAACGTGCTGCCCGTCGAACGGGCGAACGAGATCTTTGGGGTATTATTGATTTGATATGTATCCACACACCAGATGTCGTTAAGGCCATCGCCATCGTAGTCCAGGATGCCAATTAGAATGGGTTGGCTTCCCGCATTCGTTGAAGGTAAGTAACAGGTGTTGAGATCTAACCACGTGGCTTTAGTACCAAAAACTCCATTTGGGTCGCTTACTGCCACTTGCAACACTGGGGTTTGGGCATGAGCACCTGGAGTGGGATTGCACAACAGAGGAGCTGTATCAACGCACCCATCGAGCTGGAGCGTATAACAGCCAACATCCCCACGACCGTCGCCGTTGAAGTCTCCGACTCCAATGGACGTACATCCGGTTGCCCCTGTACCGGTATTGGTAAACGTCGCAGTACTATTCGCTCGTGCGCCGGATATGCCTCCAGATGGATTTTCACACCACAAATCCTGCCGGCCATCAGCATTCAACTCACCAGGATTGATCTCGGTCCCCCCGCTACACCAGCCGGTGAGCCAAGGATTAATGGTCGGCGTAAAGGTCGAGGCGGAGGTTGAGTAGGTCATCGTGATGGGCGGCAACGCAGTTCCGGTTACGTCAAATGTCGTGAGATTGATAGACGCGTTGCGGTCGAACTGTTGCACCTGTGTTAGCAGTTGCGTACCCGTCGTGATGCTGCGGGTATAGCTCAACTTATAGACACGCATCGTCGCGCCGTTCGCCTTCAGTTCGATCGCTCTCAATCGTTTGGCCGTCTCGACTTTGAAATAGGCATTGTAGGTATCTGGTGCTGTTATCCCTGCTGGGGTATTCGAGTAGAACTTGATGGAATAAGGAGCGGGCGTGGCATCTTTCATCGTCAAGGTGTACCTGATCTGATCGAGATAAGACTGGCCCTGATCCTTTATGTAGGTCGCAAGCAAATAATTGCCGTCGCGGTCTTCCACTCGCTCCAGGTTCCACCGGAAGATGCGACCCGTGGTGGTATCTTCGACCCGTGCGTTGGCGCTTACTCCGAACAAGTACTTCACGCCCTTGCGATCAGTCACTTCCCATCCGCCGGTCGTCAACGTACGGACCCTGAAGAAGCCACTTTCAATTTTTGCTCGATATTCGGGATCAGTCGGTACGCTGGGTTGGAGCTTGATCAGCTCCGCCGATACACTACTCATCCGCACGGCATAAACTTTCCCGTTATCGGCTGGGCTTTCTTTATAGATCACCCCGAACCGCGTGTTCATTTCGATCGCTCCCAATTCGAGTTTCCACCCCATCCCCACCCAGCCGTTTCCATTTCCACTGGCATAGGTCAGTTGCAGATTGGGTTGAACCCCATTGCGCCCAGGCAACACGCTGATTGGAATGCTGGTCGTCGCTGTGCCGGTGAAAGGATCGACATGAACCGCCCCGCCCGCCGTTCCCATCGGGAGATCCTCATCAACTTCTTTGGCAATCCCTGGACCGACTGGGAGCAGCCACCAATACAGAACACAGGCAAGAACGATCAGCTCAAGACGACCGGTCTGCATTGCCGTCTCCTTTCACGATAGGGAATGGTGCGTACGAGACGATAAGGGGACGGGACAATCCGATCAGGTACGGGGCAAGTCGATTCCCACTCACGAGCCATGTCTCGTAGTCTCATGGAGTCTGAGAGGGGTGGTACCCGCTTATTGCATAGGGCAGGGGCAGTCGCACCTAGACTGATCGTTACCCGCTGATACATTCGAGAGAGGATTGCGCTCATCGTTGCTCCCGTTCCAGGGCCATTGGCGGAAACAAATAGCCACCACGCAACTCAACCGGCCATGAGCAAGTACATTCTTACGGTATACACCTTACGTTATTTGTGATTTTCTGCAATCCCCGAAGATGGCCTTAGCCAATGAGGCCGTTTGGACCTTCGCGCAAAGGCTGATCAGAAGACTTCCGTAAGAAGAAAGTGAGGCGCTGGAAGAATCTACTTCACTAGGACGGCGTGTGGCCGAACGGCTATCTAGGCTGGAACCATGGCCGCTTTGAGAGAGCGGACAAACTCAGCGACATGTCTGACCATGGCGGGATCCTGTTGATGGGACGCGATGCGTTTCACGATGGCGCTGCCGACGATCACCCCATCGGCCATCTTTGACACCTTCGCCGCATCCTCCGGAGTCGCCACGCCGAATCCGACTGCGACGGGCGTGGCGGAGACCTTCCGCAGCTTTTCGATATTCTGTCCTATGTCTCCGACGTTGCTGAGCTTCGCCCCGGTAATGCCGGTCAGCGAAACATAGTACACGAAGCCATGCGACTCTTTCGCCACGAGTTTTCGCCGATCAGCCGTACTGGTCGGCGCGAGCAAGAAGATGAGCGGCAGCCCGGCTGCGTCCGCCGGCGCCTTGAGGGGTCCCGCTTCGTCCGGCGGCATATCGGGCACGATCAGTCCATCCACTCCCGCTGCCTGCGCCGCGCGGCAAAACTTTTCACAACCCATCGCATGGATGGAGTTGTAGTACAGCATCAGGATGATGGGGATATTTGTCCGCTGCCTGAGTGAGGTGATGGAGGCCAGGATCTGCCGAAGAGACGTGCCGTTCCGCAGCGCGCGCTCCGCAGCCTGCTGAATCACCGGCCCGTCGGCGATCGGGTCCGAAAAGGGGACGCCCAGTTCGATGATGTCGGCCCCCGCCTGCTCTAACGCCACTACCAACTGTTCCGTTTCAGCGAGTCCCGGATCTCCTGCCATCAGGTAGGCAATGAGCGCTTTCTGCCCTCGCTTGCGCAGATCATTGAATCTAGCTTCCAGCCGCCCGGTCATAATGATTCGCCTCGCATTCTCGCGACTTGCTGCACATCCTTGTCTCCACGCCCCGAAAGGTTCGCGATGATGAGCTGGGATTTCTTGAGCTTGGGAGCGAGCTTGACGACTTGCGCGATCGCATGGGCGCTTTCGAGCGCGGGGACGATACCTTCTTCGTGCGCCAGGAGATCAAAGGCCGACAACGCTTCCGCGTCCGTCGCATAGGTGTACTCAATCCGGCCTTGATCATGGTAGAGACTATGCTCCGGTCCGACAGCCGCATAATCCAGACCGGCCGAAACTGAATGCGTCAAATTTATCTGTCCGTTTTCATCCTGAAGCAGGTAGGTCATAGTGCCTTGCAAAACTCCCGGTTTGCCGCCAGAGAACCGCGCGGCGTGTTTTCCGCTTTCGACCCCGAGCCCTCCGGCTTCCACGCCGATCATTTTGACTTTAGCGTCTCGGAGAAACGCATGGAAAAGACCGATCGAATTGCTTCCTCCCCCTACACAGGCGACGAGGTAGTCCGGCAGGCGCTTTTCAGCGGAAAGAATCTGTTTCCTCGCCTCCCGCCCGATGATCGCCTGAAAGTCGCGGATCATCATGGGATAGGGATGCGCGCCCAGAACCGAGCCCAAGACATAGTGCGTGGTGCGCACGTTGGTCGTCCAATCCCGCATGGCCTCGCTGATGGCATCCTTCAGGGTGCGGCTGCCGGCATCGACACCGGTCACGGTCGCACCCAACAGGCGCATACGAAAGACGTTCAACGCCTGCCGTTGCATATCTTCAGTACCCATGTAGATTTCGCACTGCAGTCCGAACATGGCCGCCGCCGTGGCCGTCGCGACACCGTGCTGACCGGCCCCGGTCTCGGCGATGATTCGCTGCTTCTTCATGCGCAAGGCCAGCAACACTTGGCCGATCGCATTGTTGATCTTGTGCGCGCCGGTATGACACAGGTCTTCCCGCTTCAGATAGATCTTGGCTCCGCCTAATTTTTTGGTCAGCCGATCGGCGCGATAGAGACTGGTAGGCCGTCCGACATATTGCTTGAGGTAATAGGCGAGGTCGGTCTGAAATCGGCGGTCTTTTTTTGCCTTGGCATACTCGCCTTCCAACTCCAAAAGCGCCGGCATGAGGGTTTCAGGCACATAACGGCCACCATAAGACCCGAATCGGCCATGGCTGTCTGGAAGCATCGGCATTCGATCAACCCTCCTAAAAAGATTTCAGCAGGCTGTTCAAAAAGGCCGGCCAGCGAGGCCACAGCGAGCGAAGAGGCGAGGCATACTCTGCTCCGTATGTTGAGCCTCTGAGCGATGCGAGAACAAAGCTGGCGGACGTTTTCAACAGCCTGCTAGGAGTATAGCCACGGCGATCAGACAGGCACAAGTCTGGCCGCTTCAATAAACGCCTTAAGCTTATGGAGGTCCTTCTTGCCGGGGCTCTTTTCCACCCCGCTGCTCACATCGACTCCATATGGACGTACCGTCTTGATCGCGTCTGCCACGTTTTCCGGAGTCAATCCACCGGCCAGAATGATCGGAAGAGATCGAGCTACTTCCTGGGCCAATGTCCAATCGACTGTCTGCCCCGTGCCTCCATAAGCCTGGTCTGAATACGCATCGATGAGAAATCCTCGAACATTTGCCTGCCCTTGAAACCCGGCCAGGGTGAGAACGGTCTCATGGTCCTTGAGACGGAGGGCTTTGAGAGCCGGACGACCGAGGTGTTGGCAGTACAGAGGCGATTCATCTCCATGCAGTTGGGCAAGGGCAAAACCACATTCATCCATGAGCGCCCGAACCGTCCCGGCCTCTTCGTTGACGAACACCCCGACCGGCAGCACGAAAGGCGGGAGTTCCGCGACAATGGCTCTCACCAGAGACGGGTCTACCCAGCGTGGGCTTTTGCGGTACATCACAAATCCCAGCGCGTCCGCGCCTGCGGCAACCGCGCCCTTCGCATCCTCCAGGTTGGTGATCCCGCAAATTTTTATCTTCATGGTGAATGCTCTACGCAGACTGCGCACTGCCAGAGACGACGCCGAGCAACTCTCGAACTTTGTCGGCCGTGTGCTCGGCGCGAATAAGCGATTCGCCGATCAACATGGCATGAACGCCGCCCTCGATCAGTTTTGTCACATCATCGCGGCCATGAATCCCGCTTTCACTGATGATCAGCTTGTCGGAAGGAATTCGTTTCGCCAGACGGAAGGTGACGTTGAGATCGGTCGTGAAGGTGTTGAGATCCCTATTGTTGATCCCGATCATTCTCGCGGTGGGAATCCACTCCAAGACCGTATCCAACTCCCTCTCGTGATGGGTTTCGAACAGGCTGTCCATCTTCAGTTCGGTGGCCAAAGCGTGGAAATCCATGAGTTGGCGACGTTCCAGCGCAGCCACGATCAGCAAGACGGCATCGGCACCGTGTGCCCGCGCTTCATAGAATTGCACCTCGCCGACCATGAATTCCTTATTGAGCGCCGGGATCGGCAACGCTTCCTTGATCTCTTTCAAGTACCGCAGGTCGCCCTGGAAAAACTCCTTGTCCGTCAGGACCGACACCGCGGATGCGCCCTGTTCATAATACGTACGGGCAAGCGTCAGATAGTCGAACTGTACAGCAAATTCCGGTCGTAACAGTCCTAAACTCGGAGACGCCTTTTTGACCTCCGCGATCAGGGCCGGGCTGGTGCGAGGTTTTGTCGCGTCCAGCGTGACGGCAAAGCCGAGTGTCGGCGGGGCGTCTCGGATCGCCGCTTTGAGGTCGGCCAGATAGGACCGGCTTTGCTTGTGCCTGAGCTCCGCTTTTTTATGCTCGAGGATGCGATCCAGGATCATGAGTCGGTCACACTCTTGTAGTAAATGCAATGAGCCGGTCCAGCTTCTCTGCAGCGGCCCCCGAGTCGATCGTTTCTTGGGCGAGGCGGAAGCCTTCCTTCAGGGTTTTCGCTTTCCGGCCTGCTACCATTGCAGGAGCGGCGTTCAGGCATACGATGTCCCGTTTTGGACCTTTCTTGCCCTGCAAGATCTCCTTCGCGATGCGCGCGTTGTCTTCCGGCGTGCCGCCGGCGACCTCTTTTCTCGCCATCCGCTTCACCTCGAACTCCTCCGGCGAAACAAAATAACTCGACACCACGCCGGCCTTCCCCTCGGAGACTTTCGTCCGGTCCGACAGGGTGATCTCATCCAGACCATCCATGCCGTGAATCACGAAGCAATGCTGTGATCCCAGCTCCAGCAGGACGCGCCCCAAGATGTCCGTCCACTTTGCATCATAGACTCCGAGCACTTGGTGCGTGGCGCCGGCTGGATTCGCCAACGGACCAAGCACGTTCAGAATGGTCCGGATTCCCATCTCCTGCCGCACCCCGGCGCATTGCTTCATCGCGCCGTGGTAGAGGGGCGCGAACAAAAATCCGATACCGACTTCATCGATACACTCGGCGACCCTGTTCGGCTCCAGATCGATCTTGACACCGAGGACGCTCAGCACATCAGCGCTGCCTGATCTGGACGACACGGAACGATTGCCGTGTTTGGCCACGGTAATGCCGGCTCCGGCGACCACGAATCCCGCTGTCGTGGAGATATTAAACGTGTCGGCCCCATCCCCGCCGGTGCCGCAGGTGTCGACGATGATCGATGCCCCAACCCTGATTCGCGTCGCCCGTAATCGCATGGCGTTGACCGAACCGACGACTTCGGCGACTGTTTCGCCTTTCTGCCTGAGTCCCATGAGGTAGGCGGCCACCTGAGCCGAGGTTGCAGCTCCGTCCATGATTTCCAACATGACCGCTTCGGCCTCCGATGCAGAAAGGTCGGTTCGGTCGGCCAATTTGGCGAGCGCATCTTTGATCATGGGATTTTAGCAGGCAGGGTGCTCAATAAGACCGCTGGTCTCACCCGCCCGACCCCGGTGCGCCAAGACGCACCTCTCCATATGCCAGGCCACAGCGAGCGATGAGGCGAAGGCGTACCTTGGGCCGTACGTTGAGCCTCGGAGCGATGCGAGAACGCCGCTGGCGGACTTTTTCAGCATCCTGCTAGAGTTTTAAAAAGTTGCGGAGGAGATCTTTTCCGACCGTCGTCAGAATCGATTCCGGATGAAATTGGACCCCTTCGACACACAGCGTCTTATGACGGAGGCCCATGATCTCGCCCTCGGCGGTTTCAGCGGAAATCTCACAACAGTCCGGAACATTGAGCCGATTCACAATCAACGAATGATAGCGCGTCGCTTGGAACGGATTGGGCAACGACTGAAAGATCGTCTTGCCGTCATGTGAAATTTGGGATGTCTTCCCATGCATCAAGCGAGGAGCGCGGATGACCTCACCTCCGTAGGCGACGGCCATCGACTGGTGCCCCAAACATACGCCGAGAATGGGGATCTTCCCTCCGAACCGGCGGATAGCCTCGACTGAAATACCGGCTTCTTTAGGCGTGCACGGCCCGGGAGAGATGACAAGGCGACTAGGACGCATCTCCTCAATCTGGTCCAGCGTAAGCTTGTCGTTACGAAACACTTGTATGTCCTCGCCCAATTCTCCGAGGTACTGGACGAGATTGTAGGTAAAGGAATCGTAATTATCGATGACCAACAACATTGATGTTCCCCGTAGCTCGCCGCTCGTGAAACGTATTTCGAATGACTTGTTGTTCGCGCTTCACGCTTCACCCTTCACGAGGCACCACCTCATTCCAGCCCCTGTTCCGCCAGTTCGATCGCCTTCATCATTGCACGGGACTTGTTGCAGGTTTCTTCATACTCGTGCTCGGGATTGGAATCGGCGACGATACCTGCTCCGGCCTGGATAAAGGCCCGATGTCGAGAGACCACGACGGTGCGGATATTGATACACATGTCCATATTGCCTGAAAAACTGATGTAGCCCACCGCACCGGCGTAAGGCCCGCGTTTGGTGGGTTCCAGTTCCTCGATGATTTCCATGGCTCTGATCTTCGGTGCCCCGGATACGGTGCCGGCGGGAAAGCATGCCTTCAACACATCATACACAGTCTTGGTCGTTCCCAGTTTCCCGGTAACGTTCGAGACAATATGCATCACGTGCGAGTATCGTTCGACGTTCATCAAGGATTCAACCTGGACCGATCCCCGTTCGGCGACACGACCGACATCATTGCGTCCGAGATCCACCAACATGATGTGCTCGGCCCGTTCTTTGGAATCCGCGAGAAGACGGCGTTCCAGTTCCATGTCCTCTTCGATCGTCGCGCCGCGCCGTCTGGTCCCCGCAATCGGGCGCACCGAAACAAGACCGTCCTCGCATCGCACAAGAATCTCCGGAGACGAGCCGACCAGTTCCACCCCGGCGATCCGCAGGTAGTACATGTAGGGCGATGGATTCACCACACGCAGGGCACGATAGAGTTGAAACGGAGAGGCCTGGAGATTTGTTTCCCAGCGTTGCGACAACACACACTGAAAAATGTCCCCGGCTTTGATGTATTCCTGAGCACGAGACACCATCTTTTCAAAGTCCGCCCGGCTCATGTTTGCCGTAAAGCGGCTGGGGGATCGCCGGCGCTTCGGCGCAACACGCCGAAGCGGCCGGCGGATTCTGGCGATCATCGCTTCGATCCGGCGAGTCGCTTCACGATAGGCCGAACGAATATTTCTCTCCGACGTGGACGTCACGTGTGCGTTGGCCACCACTTTGATCTTTTGCGACACGTTGTCGAAGATGAGCAAGGTGTCGGTCAGCAGAAAGGCAAAGTCCGGAAGATCGATTTGGTCCTTTTTTCGTGAAGGAAGGTCTTCGAACATCTTGACCAAATCGTAGCCGAGGTAGCCGACGGCTCCACCGACGAAGCGCGGGAGACCAGGAACGGTCACGGGGCGATAGGCTTCCATGATCTCTCGGAGACGATCCAACGGCGCCCCCCGGCTGGGGATGCGGCGGCGATGCGAACCCTTTTTCACGCACAGATCACCGCGATCTTCGTAGATGACGAGTGGAGCCCCACTCCCGAGAAAAGAATACCTCGCCCACTTTTCTCCGCCCTGAATGCTTTCCAGCAGGTAGGCCGAGGGGCCATGATCTATCTTGGCAAAGGCCGAGACCGGCGTATCATGGTCCGCCAGGATTTCGCGGAATAACGGAATGAGGTTGCCCTGTTTTGCGTAGGAGCGAAATTCATCCAGGGTGAGTGAATAGGTCGCAGACTGCATAGTGTTCCGGCTACTCAGTTCCCACCAGGAGTTTCTGGCCTACTTCGATGATGTCATCTGGGAGCTTATTCAGCTTCCTCAACTTATCGACCTCAATTCCATAGCGCCGACCGATCCCGAAGAGGGTTTCTCCGGGTTTCACCACATGCACCGTCCCGTCTGCTTTCGATGCAGCATGCGTCTCGGCCGCGGTCGGCATTCCTTTGAGCACGGCGTCGTTTTCACCCGCCTCACCGGAAGAATCCTTTGCTGATTCGGCTTTCTTCTGTTTGACGGCGGGGGAATGGCCTTTCCGCCGCATGTCCTCCAAGGCTTTCCGTTCGAGTAACGTCGCTTCCCTAATGGCTTCTGCCTCTTCCTGGAGGCGCCCCATCTGCTCTCGTGCCACCTGCACTTGCCCGGACAGCTCACGGTTCCTCGCCTCGAATTCAGCCAGTTCGAGCTTGGTGCGTTTGACTTCACTGTCCAGTTCAGCCGTCCGCTTTTCTTCCTGCGCCAGGAGACGCTGAAAGTTCAAACTTCGCGCCTTTTCGGCGTTGTATTTTTCTTCCAGGACGACACATCCACTTAGCAGCAACCCACTACAGAGCAGTATCCCTGATAGGACGATCTTCCTTGTATGTTCACAGCCTTGCTGCTCTTCCTTCTGCATACATCCTCCTTTGCCCAAGTGCTCCGCGGACCTCCGACCAGCCGAAGAGACGCTTAGAATAGTGGCCACTGAGAGGAAAGTCAAAGCAGGCCAAGCCTTGGTGGTTTGACCGTTTCCGTAACGCTGTGCTACGGTCAGCACAGTTCAAGCCTCTCCTCACCCACATGCCAAACGTCATCTGTCATCGCATGCCAGGTGTGATCACCGAGGCTTCACATCGTTAAGGGCGATGCGACAGGATTCACTCGATAACGACTCATTGTCCTCTTCGAAAGCCCCTCGCGCCCAACAAGAGCGACATACTCTACTCAAAAGCCAAATCAGGCACCACGACTACCTGTATTACGTCAAGGACCAGCCCGAGATTTCAGATGGAGCGTATGACCGGTTGTTCCGGGAATTGGTCCAACTCGAACAGGCATACCCAGAACTGATCTCATCCGATTCTCCTACCCAGCGTGTCGGTGCCCCTCCGTTGGATGCGCTCGGCAAGATCCAGCATGTGAAACCCATGTTGAGCCTCGATTCCTTGGTCGATTCGAAAGAAGTGCTGGCCTTCGACCAGCGGATGAAACGCGAGCTGGAAACAGACCGGATCGAGTATACGGTCGAACCGAAATTCGACGGTCTCTCTGTGGAATTGGTCTACGAACAGGGAAGGTTTGTTCGGGGCTCAACTCGAGGCGATGGAAGTGTCGGTGAGGATATCACCATCAATCTGCGCACCATTCGATCATTGCCGCTGCAATTACAGAGTGACACACATCCTGATCACCTGGCCGTGCGGGGTGAAGTCTACATGCGCCTTGCAGACTTCCATGCGCTTAACCGCCGAATAACGGAACGGGGGGACGACGCCTTCGCGAACCCGCGCAACGCCGCCGCCGGTTCTCTTAGGCAGCTGGACTCGAGCATCACAGCCGAACGCCCCCTCGTGGTGACCTGCTACGAGATGATGGCCATCGACGGAACACCACCCTCGTCGCATTGGGACGAATTGGACGCATTGGTTTCTTGGGGTCTTCCGATTCCTTCTCTTCGCCGGCGTTGCGAAACGATCGAGGACGTCATGGCGTTTCACCATGAGATCGAAGGGCAGCGTGACGACCTTCTCTATGAAATCGACGGCGTCGTCGTCAAAGTCAACCGGCGCAGCTGGCAAGAGCAGCTCGGCATGAAGTCCAGAAGCCCCCGCTGGGCAATCGCCTACAAATTCGCCCCTCGAAAGGAAGTCACGAAAGTTCATAAGATCATCGTCTCAGTCGGAAGGACCGGCACCTTGACGCCGCTTGCGCTGCTGAATCCGGTCGAAGTTGGCGGTGTCACGATCAGCCGAGCCACCCTGCACAATGCAGACGAGGTGGCTCGAAAAGACGTGCGCGACGGGGACACAGTCAAAGTCGAGCGCGCCGGCGACGTCATCCCGGCCATTACTGAACGCGTGCCGGTACCGGAAGAATCGAGAGCGGCACCGTTTGCCATGCCGAACCACTGCCCCGTGTGCGGCTCAGCGGTCGCTCGAGAGGGCGCGTATTTCTACTGCACCGGGCAAGCCGTCTGCCCGGCCCAGTTGAAAGGAGCCGTCGAACACTTTGCCTCGAAGTCCGCCCTGAACATCGAAGGTCTCGGCAAGAAGACCGTTGCTCAATTAGTCGATCAAGGACTCGTCAAGGATCTGTCAGACATTTATCGACTCGATCAGGAGCAACTCTTGAAGCTCGAAGGGTTTGCCGAGCGGTCTTCCACCTTGCTCCTTGACGCTATCGCACGAAGCAAAACCGTGTCCCTCGACCGGTTCTTGATGGGCTTGGGCATCCGCCAAGTCGGGCAGCACATCGCAAAGGTGCTTGCCCGCGAATTTGGATCCCTTGATGCCATCATGTCGGCCGATCAAGATCGGCTTCAGGCAGTCCATGAGATCGGACCGGAAATCTCGGCGAGTTTGGTCGCCTATTTTCAAGAAAGTGCGAACCAACGGGTTATCGATCAACTGCGAATGCTGGGGCTTTCGATCCTGGATACCCCTATATCCCGCAGCGCCGCGGCGTTGCCTTTCTCGGGACAGAGCTTCGTGTTCACCGGCGGATTGGCGAGGTGGACGAGGGAAGAGGCCAAGGCTCTTGTCGAAGAGCGTGGCGGTACAGTCTCCTCCAGCGTCAGCAGAAAGACAGCCTATGTAGTGGCAGGCATAGACCCGGGATCGAAACTCGATCAGGCTCAGAAATTGGGAGTGAAGATCCTCAATGAGGAGGGATTCGGAGACTTAATCCGTGGATCGGGCAACACATAGGGTCATACGGGAGCCTCGACCGGCACCGCCACCTTCTCTTCCTTGAAAATATGCACGCTCCGTATTGAGCGCGGGTCGGCCTCGTGGACGACCAAGCGACAATTCTCGATGCGGAGTTCTTCTCCGGCTGCAGGGATTCGGCCGAGATTCTCTTGGATCAGCCCTCCGATAGTCAGGGCTTCATCTCCTCCAAGGTCGACCTTCAGGAAGTCGTTCACTTTCCGCACTTCTGTCCTTCCATGGACCAGGATTTGGCTTTTCCCAATCCGCTTGATGAGTTCTTCCGTGATATCCGTTTCATCGACAATTTCGCCGACGACCTCTTCCAGCAGATCCTCGAGGGTCACAAGCCCCATGACGCCCCCGAATTCATTTACCACGACTCCCATGTGGCGCTTGTCCTGCTGAAACTGCTTCATCAAATCATCCGCTGTTTTGCCTCCTGGGACAAAGAGCGGAGGATGAGCGATATCCCGCAGACGCACTTCCGCCCGCCCTTTGGCCAGCTCGGTGAGTGCCTTGGTTTTGTAGAGAATGCCCGTGATGTTATCGAGCGTTCCATCGTAGAGCGGAATTCTGGAGTACTTCGAATTGTACAACAGCTCCTCTGCTTCCTTGAGCCGAAGGTTTCCGTCGAGCGCAAAGACATAAATGCGGGGCGTCATCGCGTCTTCCGCCGTAATGTCCTTTAATTGAAACACGTTCTTGATCATCTTGACTTCTTCGGATTCCAGCTCTCCGGCCTTGCCGCCCTGGTCCAGCATGATTTTCAACTCTTCCTCTGTCACCAATGGATGAGTCAGCCCCTTCCCTCCTGTCAATTTGTAGATCAGCGGCACCATCAAGAAAAGAATCGGCTTCAACATCACTTGGACCCAATAGACTGGGTAGGCCAAGTTGAGAGTGACAGGTACTGAAAATTTGGCAGCCAGAGTCTTAGGGACCACGTCCACGGATACTAGGAGCACAAAGGTCAAGATGCCGACCATCACCGCAATGGCTTCTTCAAAAACGCTCTTCCCTCCATATGTATTCAACGTGATAAAAGTGGCGAACATTGGGATGGCTGTGCTGACCAGGCGATCGCCCACCAGAATGGTCGAGAAGAGCTTTTGTGGGTCGCTCCGCAGTTGAACGGCTTTTTCTGCCCGTTTGCTCCCGTTTTGAGCCAATGCTTTCAGGCGAGTTTCATTGACCGAGAAGAAGCCGATCTCGGCAGTGGAAATAATGGCGGATAACCCTATCAATCCCAAAAGGATGAGGATGTCCATCACAGCAGTATATTAGGGACGTTGAACTACTATGGCTGGCTTGATGAGAAGCCGGGCGTCTCCCAGAGGATACCCCTTGGTCGACCCTTCAGAGGAGCATACGATCAGGATAACCGAACCGCTTAGAATAGGATTCACAGTGGATACATCTATCACAGGGACCGAGTACAGGCAAGCAATTCAAAAAATGTTGCTGGAAAATCAATCAGTTCTAAATAGACGACCTGGCTGGCTTGCTGACAACGACACCCGTCCCTTCCCTGCCTAGCCATCATCCCGCACCACAAACGACTGCAGACCAAATGTACGATCGACACGAGTCGAAGCCGCCTGAGCCTCCGACTCAGACAGGAAGCGGCCGATTTGAACTCGGTAACGGCGCCCTTCCGGAAGATCGACCTGAATGATGCGCCCATCGGCAAAATCTCGTTGGACCTGTAAGAACAGTGCCTGCGCGTTCTGCAGATCAGCGAATGCCCCGATTTGAAGCCGTAATACCCCCATCCCTTCAGGTCGGCCATTATAGCCCACAACTCGAAGCTCGATCTGATCGGTTCCATTACCGATCATCCCGAGAGCCTCAGCACCCGCCAAGGACAAGTCCAAGATTCGCCCCCTCGCGAAAGGCCCCCGATCGTTAATCCTAACCGTGATATGGCGACCCGAGGTCAATGAATGAACAACTGCGACGGATCCCAACGGCAGCGTCCGATGAGCAGCGGTCAGCTTGTGCATGTCGTACCGATCCCCGTTGGCCGTCTTATTTCCATGAAAACCGGGGCCATACCATGAAGCCATCCCTCGCTCGACAAATCCAACAGGATATCCGGGAAATTGATCGGCACGACGGGAAGGCGTGGTGCATCCCTGGGAGACGAGGACCCCCAAGAGACCGACCACGACGATGAATCTAGAAGCAGTTCTCGCGAGCGGCTCCAGCCGCATGGATCAAAACTCGTCGAGCGATTGATTGCGGAGAATGGTCAGGGCTTTGTCGGTCTTGGACACGGTCAGGACCACGATCGCCCGCTTTCCTTCCCGTGAAGGCGTACAATAGCCGCACTTGATGTTGATCCGGCTCTTCGTTAGGAGATCGGCCACCTTTCTCAACGCGCCAGGCTTGTTTTCGAGGCTGAGTACGAGAGCGGTCTCCTCGCGGAACTTAATCTTCGCCGCCTTCAGAGCCGCGCGAGCCCCATCGAGATCGGCAACGAGCAGACGCAACTTACCCGTTCCCATGACCTCAGGAGCGGAGAACGCCTTAATATTGACTCCTGCTTCACCGAGGACCGCCGTCACCCTCGAAAGAGCACCCGGCTTACTCTGCTCGCTGATGACAAGCTGCGTCGTTGTCGGCATATCAATACTCCTTGTGGCTCTCCGTCGTCAGGGCTGTTTCCGTCTCGCTGAACGAGACACTCGCAACGGAGACCATGCCCCGCGATGATGACGTACGGTCAGAAACGACGCCGGTCTCTGGCAACGCGTGCTCGGCCTCAACCGCCACAATAAAAAGACTTCAGCGCTCGACAGACTTTGCAGGAACCGCCGTTTTCTACACCAGACACATGATGACGGCCGCTTGCTCTGCATCTTCAACCCCTCTTATGAACATCCGCTCGTCGCGCCGCACGTGACACATTTGAGGCAGGTGCCGTTCCGGACCATGGTGAACTGCTTGCATTCGGGACAGGGATCGCCTTCATAGCCCTTGATCCTGGCATCTTTGGCATTTTGAATCTCTGTCAGTGTCAGCGTTTCCCTAGTGATCTCGACCTGCCGAGCAACACTATGCCCATGCCCATTTCCATGCCCATGTCCTTTTCCCCCGTTCCGACGGATCGGAAGATGTTCCGTCAGGACGGACGATTTGGCCAGTGCATCGAGGTCCGCCACTTCTTCGGAACATTCGGGGTCCATATCGTCTTTTTTCATCGAATCCATGCGCAGATCTTCTTCCTTCACCTGCGCTAGGTCATAACGTTCGAGATACGTGACGGCCAATTCACGGAAAATGTAATCGATGATGGACGTCGACATTTTGATTCGATCGTTCAATTTCACGGGACCGTTCGGCTCAAACCTGGTAAAGACAAACGCCTCGACAAATTCTTCCAGCGGCACGCCATGCTGGAGCCCAAGAGAAATGGCGATCGCGAAGCAATTCATGAGGCTTCTGAATGCCGCCCCCTCCTTATGCATGTCCAAAAAGATTTCCCCGACCGTCCCATCATCATACTCGCCGGTTCGTAGATAGAGCTTATGTCCTCCGACTATGGCCTTTTGCGTGTACCCATTGCGTCTGCTCGGCAACGGGCGCCGCTTGGCGAGATAGCGAAACATCACCCGTTCGGTAACTTTCTCCGCCATCTCCAAGACACTAGGGGCGGCCTCCACGGCCTTTCCACTATCGGTCGAAGCGCTCAACGGTTGGCTAAGCTTGGACCCGTCACGATACAGCGCCACTGCTTTGACCATGCTTTTCCAGGCAAGCAAATAGGCCGACTTGACGTCATCAAGCGTGGCATCGGCCGGCATGTTGATGGTCTTGCTGATCGCGCCGCTGATGAAGGGTTGCGCCGCAGCCATCATGCGGATATGCGCATCGACGGCGATGGAGCGTTGTCCGATTCGACCGCATCGATTGGCACAGTCGAATACCGCCAGGTGCTCGGCCTTCAAGTGCGGCGCTCCTTCCACCGTCATCGTCCCGGAACAGAAATCGTTTGCAGCCGCAATTTCTTCCTGCGTGAAGCCGAGCGCCTTCAGCATATTGAAGTTCGTCTCATTCAGCTGCGCCTCAGTCAGACCGAGTTTCTCGGCGCAAAACGCTTCTCCCAGCGTAAATTTATTGAAGGCGAACTGAATTTCGAACGCTTGTGCCAAGCTGCGCTCCAGACGATCCAAGGCTGCGTCGTCGAATCCCTTCTGGCGCAGAGTATCGTGATTGACGAAAGGTGCTCCCTTGAGCGTCTGATTACCGACACAGTAGCGGATGACATCCTGCACCTGCTGGTCTGTATATCCGAGGTTGCTCAGAGCAATCGGCAGGCTTTGATTGATGATCTTAAAATACCCTCCACCGGCCAGCTTCTTAAACTTCACCAGAGCAAAGTCCGGCTCAATGCCGGTGGTATCACAATCCATGACCAACCCAATCGTGCCGGTTGGAGCGATCACGGTCACCTGTGCGTTGCGGTACCCATAGGCTGACCCGAGTTCAAGCGCATGGTCCCAGGCTCGTCTGGCAGCGATGAGCATGTCCGGAGGACAATGATCGGGGCGGATTCCCTCCGGAACGACCGTGAGACCTTCATACTCGGTACGCGACACCTGGTACGCCGCCCGTCGGTGATTGCGAATGACCCGCAGCATGTGTTCTCGATTTTTTGCGTACCCCGGGAACGGCGACAACTCGGCTGCCATTTCAGCCGAGGCGCTGTACGCCTCTCCGGTCATAATGGAAGTGATGGCCCCGCAGATCGCCAGAGCTTTCGGCGAATCATACGGGATCCCTTGTCGCATCAGGACCGTGCCCAGATTCGCATAGCCCAACCCAAGCGTCCGGAACTGATAGCTTTTTTCGGCTATCGATCGGCTTGGGAAGGAAGCCATCAGCACGCTGATCTCCAACGCGACGGTCCACAACCGAACGGCATGTCGGAAATGCTCCAGTTCGAATTGCCCATCGGCAGTGTAGAACTTCGTGAGATTGAGGGAGGCGAGGTTACAAGCCGTATCGTCCAAAAACATGTATTCAGAACAAGGATTCGAGGCGTTGATGCGGCCATCCTCCGGACAGGTGTGCCACTCGTTGATGATGGTATCGTATTGCGTCCCGGGATCGGCGCAAATCCATGCCGCCCAAGCGACCCGGTCCCATAGCTCTCTCGCCTTGATGGTCTTACAGACCTTGCCGTTCGTTCGGCGTTTGAGTTGCCAGTCCCCGTCTACTTCGAGCGCAGCAAAAAACTCATTCGGAATTCTGACACTGTTGTTCGAATTTTGCCCGGAGACCGTCTGATAGGCCTTCCCATCCCAATTGGTATCGTACTCATGAAACACGAAATGCGTGAAACCCTGCTGCGCGTAGGAAAACATTCGTTGGATATACGGCTCGGGCACCATATCGCGACGGGCCGACGTCAGAGCGTCACGCAAGACCGGATTCGTCTTGTGATCGAGATCCAGCCTCAACGCACCCTGGCCATCGACCGTATGACAGGCTTTCAGCACGGCATTGAGACGCTGGGCACAAATCTTTGAACCCGTTACCATCGCGGCAACTTTTTGCTCTTCGACGACTTTCCAATCGATGAATTCCTCGATGTCCGGGTGATCGAGATCTAAACAGACCATCTTGGCGGCGCGGCGCGTGGTCCCCCCCGACTTGATCGCCCCGGCGGCTCGATCTCCAATTTTGAGAAACGACATGAGACCCGAAGACCGCCCACCGCCTGAAAGTCCTTCTCCATCCCCCCGGAGTTTCGAGAAGTTCGTCCCGGTCCCGGAACCATATTTGAATAACCGAGCCTCCCGAACCCAGAGATCCATAATCCCGTTTTCATTCACGAGATCGTCCTCAATCGACTGAATGAAACAGGCATGAGGTTGAGGATGTTCGAACGCATTGGTGGCTTTCACCACCTCGCGGGTCTTGGGGTCGACGTAATAATGTCCTTGCGCCGGTCCCGACAACCCATAGGCATAATGAAGGCCGGTGTTGAACCATTGGGGAGAATTCGGCGCCGCCATTTGGTGCGCCAGCATGTAACACATCTCATCGTGGAAAGAGTCGGCATCTTCCGGCGACTTGAAATACCCGTAAGACTTGCCCCAATGAGTCCAGCATCCCGCCATGCGCTCAAAAACCTGACGGGCGTCCCGCTCTCCACCCCGAACCGGCTCACCGTCCGAACCGACAAGCGGCTGACCGTTCTGGTCGCGCTGTGGAACGCCGGCCTTCCGGAAATACTTTTGAGCCAATATATCGATAGCCAACTGAGTCCATGACTCGGGAACATCGATATTCTCGAGCTTGAAGACAGTGGACCCATCAGGGTTCCGGATCTCCGACGACCGTTTGACGAACGCCAGACCATCGTAAGGGCTCATTCCTCGACAGGTGAATCTTCGTTCAATTCTCACGGTGGCCCTCCTCAAAGAGGAAAAGGATAATGTTATTCAGCGGCATGTGGGTTATGACCTTCATTTCTGATGAGGATGACTACATATAGCGACCATGAATTTTTGTCAATACCAAATATTGTGTGTGTACTGGGGAATGAGAGGAAAGCCTGTGGATAGTCTCAATGCGAATATTCAAGCCGATCCGAGTGGTTCATCAAGGAGGTTATCCACAGAAATGACCCATGGAATTAGGGCCCAGCAAATTACCCGGGCCATTTTTCTCTCTTAAAAGGCCATTCGCCCAATTTTCAGCGTCACTTCCTCGACACCATGGAGAGGAATGAATTGACCGCCAAGACCGAGAACCACAACGTGTGTATCTGCCACATCCGTCTCATACCGGCTAAGAAACCACCAGTTGTGTCTTGCGGTATTCGGCCGAACAACTGACTCTAGAAGTTTCTTGCTTTGTGACTGAAACATCTGCCGAATGAATTGCTGTTCTCGAGTCGGTGTACGCTGATCCATTCGGTCCACCGCTTTGCCGAGTTCCTGTTCAATAAAGCGCAAATAGTCGTCCATGGTGGGATTCGACCATGCCAGACCGACCGCGCCGGTCAGTGCCACGACCAGCATGCTCAAACGAAGAAGGCTCATAAGGCTCTGAACCTTTATTTCCAATGCAATCCGATGACGGCCAAACCAGCCTGATTTGGCAGCTAACTGTCAGCCGATCAGCTTGCCCTGACTGCGTTCACCTGGTCCTTGTGAGTCGGGGTCCATGACGGATGTTCGTGGGAGGGCCGGTTGTTCCGGATCGAGAACCCGTCGGATCCGCCAGACGGCCCAGAGACCCGGTAGAGCCGCCACCACAGTCAAGACAAAAAACTGCGTCCATCCGACCAAGGCAACGACATCCGCTGATGGGCGGCCGGCAAATACCCTTCCCAACGCTTCCAATGAAGACAGCAGCGCGAACTGAGTGGCCGTATACCGCGGATCACAGAGCGACATGACCAATGCCACGAACGCTGCAGTTCCCATCCCTCCTGTCACATTTTCGATCACGACTGCCGCTGTCAGTACCGTCGCATTTTTTCCTGCCAATGCCAATGCGACAAATCCGAGGTTTGAGACAGCCTGCAATACACCGAAGAGCAACAGCGACCGCACGAGTCCGGACCTGGTCATCAAGAGCCCGCCGAAAAAAGCGCCCAGCAATGTGGCAAAAACACCTAACCCCTTCACGGCACCGACATCCGTCGCGGAAAAGCCAAGCCCACCTATTAGAAAGGCGGTCTGGAGTGTAGATGCAAAGGCATCTCCAAGCTTGTAGAGGATAATCACGGCCAAGAAGCCCCACGCATGGGGCCGGGTGAAGAATTCAGCGAGAGGCGCGCCGACGGCTTCTTTCAGGCTCTTCGGGGCATCGGCAACAAGTGTGGGAGCCGGGCTGACCAAGACGATAACCATTCCCGCCAGCATGACGACAGCCATCGCGAGATACGTCATCTGCCATCCAATATAATCGGCAAGCACCAACGCGCCGGCCCCGGAGGCCAACAGTGCAATACGATACCCGTTCACCCACACCGCCGCACCCAATCCACGCTCGTGAGGACGGAGAGTTTCCGTGCGATAGGCGTCAAAGACGATATCCAACGAAGCGGCAAGAAATGCGACCAGCAGCGCATACGCCGCCAGCCAGCCAGGATGAATTCGCGGATTGGTGGCGGCCATGAGCCCGAGGCCGACTGCAACGCAGAGTTGCGTCAACACCATCCATCCACGGCGCCGACCTAACCAGGGAGGAACCACCCGATCCATCACGGGAGCCCAAAGGAATTTGAGGGTATAGGGAAGTCCGACCAGCGTGAAAATACCGATGGTCTTGAGATCGACTCCCTCGACCGTCAGCCAGGCCTGCAACGTACCGGACGTGAGCGCAAGCGGAAGGCCGGACGCAAAACCCAGCGGCAGCATCACCAATATGCGCCGATTCATGAGACCGGTCAGGTCGAAGGATCCGTGTTTCATGGGAACTCACTCGTACGAACGTCGGCTGAGTTGGACGTACCCACAGGCATAGCGGCCGAGGCGATGTTCAGCTGCAACGCAGAATACCATCGCCTCCCGGTGCGGCTCAGCAGAATCACAAAACATGCGGGAGCGGCCTCACCCGAAAGGACCGAGGCGGCCTTGCAAGAGTCCCCAGACTGTTCAAAAAGGCCTTCCAGCGAGGCCGCAACGAGCGAAGAGGCGACGCGTACTCGGTCCCGTACGTTGAGCCTCTGAGCGACGTGAGAACAAAGCTGGAGGACTTTTTCAACAGCCTGTTAACAGGGCTGGCCGTTAAACAGACAGGGCTTGTACCGTGAGATATCGAAATCCGTATTTTCCTGATAGACCTTTTCGTTACCGTTGACCCCGTCCTGCTCCGGATCGTTCCACATGGTGTGATTCCACCAATAGAACAGAGGGTGGGCTTCGGTCTGGTAGACAGGATTGCCGTAACTGCTGCGGGAGTACTCCTGAACCAACCGGGCGGTCACATAGTCGATCTGGCCATTGCCGCTGAGTGAATACAGCATGATGAAAAGCCGCGCCTCGTGGTCATACAGTTCATCGACACGAGTGCTGAGATCGGGCTCCTCGGGCAGAGAATCTTTGCTCCACCCCGGCGAAGGCGGGCTCCACAGCAGCCAGGCAACAACCCACATGAGAGTAAGCAGGCGCACGATCGTCACGTTCAGCCTGGGGTCGAGCGTATCTCCGGCAACCAACGAACGGCATCAATGACGTCGGGGTAACATCCAATCTTGCCGGGACACACTTCATCTCCCTATAATGATGCCCTCCTATGAATATCCGTGCATCACTTCATACGCTCGGCTGCCGCCTGAATCAAGCCGAAACATCGATCCTGGGCGAAGGTCTGCGGCACAAGGGTTTTCAGCTCGTGGACTTCGGTCAACCGACCGACCTCCTCGTGCTCAATACTTGTGCGGTTACGGAAGACGCGGAACGAACCTCGCGATACCTGATTCGCAAAACCCTGAAACACTCTCCCCATGCCTTCATCGCCGTGACCGGCTGTTACGCTCAAACGGGAATGGAGACCCTTAAGCAGCAAGCAGGAATCGATCTCATCGTAGGCCACCAATTCAAACTCGACTTGCCTGCCTATCTCCCTCCCGCCCATGAGTTACGGAAGCGTTCCGTCGTGGAGATTCATCATACAAGAACGATGTCGCGGGAAAACTTTGATCTCCCGCACTTCGCAGAACCTGACTCCACCCGTGCGCTACTCAAAATACAGGACGGTTGCAGCGCGATGTGCAGCTTCTGCATTATTCCGTTTGCGCGGGGGCACGAGCGCAGTAGAACATTCGACGACATCCTCCATGAAGTCGAATCCTTAACGGCTGGAGGATACCGGGAGATCGTGCTGACCGGAGTGAATATCGGGCAGTATTCGCACAACGGCTTGGACTTTTGCGGGTTACTGCGGCGACTCGATCGAGTCGCCGACCTCGAACGCATCCGCATCTCTTCGATTGAACCCACAACCGTCAGCGACGAATTACTCGAACTCCTCGCGTCATCGAAGAAATTCTGTCCGTACCTGCATATCCCTTTGCAAAGCGGAGACGACCAAGTCTTGCAGGCTATGAATCGACGCCATACGATCAAGACCTATCGTAGACTGATCGAAACGGCCGTCGCGATGATTCCAGATCTGGGCCTTGGAGCTGATCTCCTGGTCGGATTTCCCGGGGAGACAGAAGCGGCATTTCGGAATACGTTGGCCGCCGCAACAGACCTTCCCTTCTCCTATTTTCATGTATTCCCGTATTCATCTCGGCCGGGTACGGCCGCGATGCGCCTAAAACAACACGTGCCGACGGCCGCGGTAAAGAAACGGACAGGTATGCTCCTGGATCTGGATCGTGCCAAACGGCTCGCGTTTCACAATAGGCAAATTGGAAAGACGGTTTCGGTGTTATTTGAAGCGGGAGCACGAGAGTCGTATCGCGTCGGTACAACCCCGAACTTTACGAAGGTCGCGGTCATGGATTCCGAGGCTCTTCAGAATCGGATTCTACCCGTCACGATTTCCGCCGCGACAGACCGCTGTACGTTCGGCCATGTCGTCTATGCTCAACCGGCGAACTCCGCTCTGGCGGTCCTATGATGGTAAAGACCCTCCCCCAAGTGCACATCGAGACATTCGGCTGCCAGATGAACGAATCGGACAGCGAACTCGTTCGCTCGATGCTCAAACGGGAGGGCTTCGTTTTTACCGAAGACCGTGAGCGGGCCGACGTGGTGCTGGTCAATACCTGCGCTATTCGAGAGAACGCTCACAACAAGATCTACGCCCATCTTTCCGAGTTGAGGGCGCTGAAAAAACACCGTCCGCTCGTCGTCGGCGTCCTCGGATGCATGGCCCAAAACCTCAAGGCCGCCATGGCGGAGAAGGAACCCCTCATCGATGTGTTGGCCGGGCCGGACGCCTACCGGCACCTTCCGTCGCTGCTGACAACAGCCCTCGCTGCGCAAGAACAGGGACTGTCTCAAAAAGGATTCGCCCTTGAGCTGTCGGAGTATGAAACCTATGAAGGGATCATGCCGGACCGCGATAGCGGGGTGAATGCCTGGGTCACCGTGATGCGAGGCTGCGATAATTTTTGTTCCTTCTGTGTCGTTCCCTATACTAGAGGACGTGAACGCTCACGAGATCCGGAGTCCGTGCTGCGTGAAGCTCGTGATGCAGCCGTCAGAGGGTTCAGGCAAATCACGCTGCTCGGTCAGAACGTGAATTCCTACCGTCATGGAGAGTGGGACTTTGCCAAGCTCATCAGCGCCGTGGCAGACACGCCGGGCATCGAGCGAGTGCGATTTACCTCCCCTCATCCTAAAGACTTTCCCTCTGGACTGATCGAGGCCATCGCCGCGCATCCAAAAGTTTGCAAGCACATTCACCTGCCGCTTCAGGCAGGGAGCGATCGGATACTCGAACGGATGGGACGGACCTACACAGGAACCGAGTACCTGGCTCTGGTAGATCGCATTCGAAGCGCCATCCCCGATGTCGTGCTGACCACTGATATCATCTGCGGGTTCTGCTCAGAGTCGGACGAGGACTATCAAGCCACTTCTCGCATGGTGGAACAGGTCCAGTTCGATTCGGCCTATATCTTCAAATATTCCGAGCGGAAGCACACGATTGCGGCAAGGAAATACCCGGACGATATCCCCGATCACGTCAAGGGCATGCGCGTTGCCCAACTGGTGGAGATTCAACGCCGCATTACCTTGGGACGCAACCGACTGTACATCGGCACGGCTCTGGAAGTTTTGATCGAGGGTGACGCAACCCGTTCTTCTTCGCAAGGGATGGGAAAGACCGATGGGAATATCACGGTCGTATGGGACAAAGGTACCGGGCACTTTCGACCGGGCACTCTCATGACGAAACATATCTTTGATGCATCGGCTGCGACTCTCTATGGGGAATGACGGCTATCGCTCTCCAGACAGCGATCCTGCTGAGACGTGTGGCTGTACCTTCTGGGACAATTCTGGACGCGCAACGCTCGGAATGAACATTTTCTGACAGCCTCCCTGACTATCTTCTGACGCTTTTTCACCAATCATTTTCATCCCGCTTCAACGCAATCGTGATTATGACGGACTTCTTCCCCCCTCTCTCTCAAGCCGTCACACCACCGAATAATTAATCACTCACCGCTAACTCTATGATTATCAAAGTGCATTCTGTGTGAAACTTTACCAGTCGCCTCGATCTCTCGATCATATGATGCTGAGAAAAAACCTGCCCCTGCTGGATATCAATCCAGCTTCCATTATCCAAACTCAGAAGGCATGGACCTTGCTGAGCTTTTTATGTCCATCGATTTGATATCTAGGAAACTTGCCGTCCGTCATGAAGCCCGCGGATTCCAATTCAAAGCCTACTCCCAACTCTTCTGATTCCCGCATCACACTCGAAACGATCATTTCAGTCGGGGTAATCGGCTGGTTGGCTTTAGGGATGATACTGATGGGCCTCGGTATCTGGTAGTTCGCCTGAGCCACGGGAAGGTGCAGAGATTCCATCAAATTTCAGGATGAGCCTTCAGCGATCAAGATTACTCATCAGGAGACCCCACATGCGCGCATACTTCCACATCCACGGTTCCCGATATGTCGGCGCTTTGATGTCCCTGAGCCTGCTCGTGACCGGATGTTCGATGTTTTCCGGAGAGGCGAAGGTTCAGAAAAACGCGAAAGGATCGGTTTATCTCAAGGAAATCGCTGATTGGTCGTTTGAAGCCAGCCATCCGGTCACGATCGATCAGATGACCATGCTGAAAGTCATCAAAGGCGTCATGGCCGACGACGTCCTGAAAATGCCGGCCAACGCGCCCGCCAGTGGCAGCAAGCCGATGAGAGTATTCAGCGATGAAGACGCCGAGTTTCTTGCTCCCCTGCTAGCCCAAGGCTTATCGCAAGCCAAACCGGAGCAGATTGTCGGTTTTAAGGTGTCTCCATCGGCAGGGTCAGGCACTGAACCCACGGCGGGCACCCTCTATGTTCATAAAGGCTCGATCTACATGACCATTGCTGCTTCTCAGAATAGGAAGGCTTCGGGCTTCGTGCCAAGCTCTGCCGCTCGCCTTGAAAAGGCTCCTTCTTTCGTCGCGATGGGAAGCGGAGCCATGACGATGGTGATCGATCAGCAGGCTCTCGCCAAGGCGCCGATGCCGGGCTCACTCCCTGTAGCAGGGCTACCGAAACCCATGCCGGCTTCTGCCTCACCGGCCGCAATGCAGGTGCCGAGCGCTCCGGCCACGACAGCAACACCGCCGCAGGAAGCATCTATCGACACCCAGGATTCTTCGATGAACATCCCCGTTGATTCGGGGACTCCTCAATTGACCACCGATGAGCTGCTGAACAAGAAATTGGATGAACTCCGCGACGCGCGTGCGGCCAACAAGGCGAAGGATTCTGAGATCGCGATGCTGAAGAAAGAAGCCGCCTGGATGAAGCAAGAGCTTCGCCACCGGGCGGAAGAGATGAAAGCCATGAAGGCAAGCAAGACATCCAGCCGTCCGGCCCCGAAAAAGAAAGCAGCGGAAGCGCGCCCGATCCGCTGACAGCCGATCGATCAGCCGATGTCGTACAACTCAGGTTGCAGCAGAACGACTTCCCTGGACAGAGGCTGGCGAAAGTTCATGCGGCAGTAGCAGGCATACGTCACGTAGGTGTCTTGCAGACAGTACTCCGCAAGCTCGCGGCCCTGCCCCTTCTCCCACATTTCGGCGACCTGCTCTCCGCTGCCTGATTTTGTTTCCACCTGTAACGCTCGGGCCAAGACATCGAGCTTGACCCAACCCCTCGTATCCCAATTACTCCAGATCGCCATCGTGTCATAGACCGGTTCGGCACGGAATTTCGCCAGATTGATGTCGAGGCTGGGTTTCACTTGATTGATGATGGACCGCTTCCTAATGAAGGGGAGGTCAAAACCAAGCCCGTTATGCGTGATGAACAAGGTGGGACGGTCGTGGGCCAGTCTGGCCCAAAATTGCCGGAGCAGCTCACGTTCGTCCGCGCCAAACCAGGCAACGGCGCTACGAGCCTCCATCTGATCGGAAAATTCCAGCAGACCGATGCAAACGATGCGGCTGAATGTCCCATCGAACGCTGATTTGGCATACGACTCGTCCTCCGCGCGGCGCCGTTCTTCAGCAACTCCTGCTGCAAAGAGATCGTAACCCCCTTCCGCCGGTGGAGACCCCTCACTTGCCGACGATTTCCCCAATAGACGAGCCCATTCATTGCGGGGAGCCTGAACGGTTTCGATGTCGAGCACGACCTTCATTGTGAAGCTCCCAACGTTTCGCGCCGCAAGGCCTCGATAACCGCATAGTCCGCGGATGGGAACTTGAATTGTGTGAGCTCTTCGGGATGCACCCATCGGATTTCTTCGCAGCCGATGGGAACCGGCTCACCCTGTTCGATCGCGCAGCGAAAAAAATGCAACTCCACGATCTTGTCGGGATAGTCATGCCGAACGATCTGATACGGGATGGGGAGGTCGATGTGAATACGGAGTTCTTCGAGCAATTCCCGCTGCAAACACTCCGCGAGAGATTCGCCGCGTTCCCGTTTTCCTCCGGGAAACTCCCAGAAACCGGCCAGATGAACACCATGCTTTCGACGTGCGATCAAATAACGACCGTCCCGATGGATAAGTCCCGCCGCCACTTCAATGACTTGCACGATTTACCGGCTACCTTTCACGGGTCGGACTGAACGGATAGGTCTTACAGAAGGCCTTCATCGGACACAGCAGACAATAGGGGTCACGGGCCGTACAGACCATCGCTCCAAAGTCCATGATGGCCTGGTTAAAGTCATACCCCTTTCCCGTCGGGATCAAAGCGGCCGACAATTCCCATAACATGGTCTTTTGTGTTTTAGGATCGCCCTCGGCGACGAAGACCCTATGTAGGACTCGAATCACGTTCGTATCCAGGATCGGTGCATCTTCATTGAACGCGAACGAGCGAATCGCCCCGGCCGTATAACGTCCAATGCCTTTGAACGAGAGCAATTCCTCGGCATCACTGGGTAATTTCCCTCCGTACCGATCCACCGTTTCGCACGCAATGCCGTGCAATCGTTCCGGACGAATGTTGTATCCCAATGGGTACCAAGTCTTCTTCACATCAGCGACCTGGGCCTCCGCAAGGTCCTCAAAACTCGGATACCGCTCCAAAAACTCGTGATACTTCGGGACGACCCGATCGACTTGCGTCTGCTGGAGCATCACTTCGGAAACGAGAATGTGATAGGGGTCTGAGGTCTTCCGCCAGGGTAAATCCCGACCATGTTCCCCATACCACTTCAGGAGCCGCCGCTGAAATCGACGTTTAGCGGAAAGATCCGGAAGAACAGACTTGCCTGGTTTTTTCTTGTTGGAAGGACGCCGCGCAGGCATAAACCGAGCCTTCATTATGACCGCGTTTGACCGACGGCATTGTAGAAGTCCCTTTCCCCAAAAATCAAACGTGTTGCCCGACTCACAGCGTTGAGACCGTTTTGTAAGCTCCTATCGGCAATCTGTTCAAAGTAAAATTCTCGTGGTAGCCTATAGATAACCCTAGAGGCAGGGACCATGAACGTGAAAGCCTTCCGAGATCGGTTGGTACGTGCCTTGGTTTTATCCGGAAGTTTGGCCTGTGCCTTCTCCCCGCTTCCGGCCTCATCTGAAACCCTCCAAGTGCCATGGGAGTGTTCCAACTACGCCGGCGACGCGCAGGTCCGTTGTGTCAACGCCTTCATGGAAGCGCAGCAGAAAAAAATCGCTGAACTCGAAGGAAAGCTCCAAGCCCAGGAGGGCACCGTCGGTCAACTCAAAAGCCAGCTCGATCGGCAAGCGACTGCAACTGCAGATCTGCAACGCCAGCTTGTGGATCGGCCCGCCACCAGCGTCGTCCCGATCCCTTACTCATATCCCTACTCCTTCGGTTACCCCTACGGCATTGGGTTGGGGTTCGGACTGGCCTTTGGCGGTTCTGGGATCTACACATCACCTTACTACGGCCCTTATGTTCGTCCTTTTTGGGGTCCTCGACATTATGGATATTGGGGTTATCGCTGGTGAGGCCTTAGATAGATTTGATTCGCAGGGCACCCGATTATCACCTCCCACTCATCCCCGCTGCTCGGATCAGGGCTTTTCATTGACAAGATCGCTTCCGACAAATAGCCTGCTCAGTAGAACATTATAAGTACGACATCGGCCGCCTTGCCGAATTCACCTACATCAAGCGGGTCGGAAGTCTGCTGACGGACAAGAGGATGCGCGATGGTTGTTCGTAAATTCCCGCGGTTTCCACTCACACTGCCGAGCACGTTAGTTCAAAGGGACAAGCTTCGTTACAAAGCCTCCGTGAAGGACCTCTCTCTGAAGGGCTGTCGGCTGGAGAGTACTATCCGCCCCTTCACCGGGATGATGGTGGAGCTGCTTCTCGAACTGCCCGGCGAGGCTACCCCGATCCATATCAGCAATGCGACCGTCCGGTGGACTGGGTCGCAAGGCCTGGGGGTCGAATTTCTGATAGTGGCGCCTGCTGACGAAGAACGGCTCAAACGTGTGGTTGAGCAACTCTCGGTTCAGGCAGGACAGGCCTTGATCTTTCCCAAAGCCGCGAACTAATACAAGCCCGTCGCTGTTTGGCTGCCGACCCGTTGCATTCCATCCATCCTGAACCGTATTCTTCTTCCATGGACCTCTCATCGTTGTCGACGGAACAATTGAAGGAACTGGTACGGGGCCTCGTGGACGATCGGATTCGCGAGTTGATCGGAGATCCCGATCTCGGTCTCCAGCTCGGCGATTCACTCAGAGCCCGCCTCAAGCAGTCATTGACGAGCGGCGAGCGGCTGTCTGGTGAAGAGGTGGCCGAGCGACTTGGGCTTCGCTGGTAGGCCCCATGCCCTGGTATCGTCTCACCTTTCGAACCGGCACCGCGCAGGACCTCGCCATGGTCGACCAGTCCATAGCCCAACGGCTCCTCGACAAGTCCAAGTGGTTGGCCTCCAATGTCGACAACCTGCGACATGAACCTATTGCGGACGACCTTCCGGGACTCTGCAAGTATGCCGTGGGGGAATGGCGGATTTTCTATGCCATCGACCGCACGGAACAACTCGTCGACATTCATGCCATCCTGCGACAGAGCGAGCTTGGCTTCTAAAGCACTCCGATCGAACCGCGGTCAGTTGATGGCTCCCCGAACGTCGGCGACATGCAGCTGAAACGTCCCCCGCGCCGCGTCCTCAATGTAGTGCCGTAAGGCCTCCTTGACCACCGGAAAGGCAATCTCCTCCCACGGGATCGCGTCGCGTGGAAAGAGCCGCACGTCCAGACTTTCGAATCCTGCGCTGAACTGCTTGGTCTGAAGACGGCCGATGAAGGTCATATAGACCTGTCCAATGCGGGGCAGACTCAACACGGAATGGAGCCGCGTGATCGTCACCTGCGCCTGCGCCTCCTCAAGCGTCTCCCGCACCGCCGCCTGTTCGGTGCCCTCGCCGAGTTCCATGAAACCGGCCGGATAGGTCCAGAGTCCGGATTTCGGCTCGATGGCCCGCCGGCACAAAAGGATTTGATCTTCCCACTCTGGAATGCAGCCTGCGACGATCTTGGGATTATGGTAATGAATAGCCTGGCAGGTTTCACACACGAACCGAGGCAGGTTATCACCCGGCGGAACTTTTTGAATCACTGCCTTGCCGCAGGCACTGCAAAAATTCATCATCTGGCCTCGTCATCGCTACTCATCGGCAAGCAAAATGGATAACACAAAACGTCGATTCTTTGCACCTTGCCCGCGTGGGCTTGAAGGCGTACTCGAGGGAGAGCTCCATAGCCTTGGCGTGCCGGCGACGACTAAGACGGAAGGCGGCGTCGGCTTCAGCGCGCCCTGGTCGACCATGTACTGGGTCAATCTCAAATCGCACATCGCCAGCCGCGTTCTTTGGGAAGTCGGACAGAGCGTCTACAAAACAGAACACGATGTCTATCAGGCTGCCTATGCGCTCGCCTGGCCCGAATGGTTCGCGCCCGCTCAGACGATCAAGGTGAAGGTGAGCGCGCGTCGCTGCCCGCTCCCCAGCCTGGACTTCCTGACCCTCCGTATCAAAGACGCCGTCTGCGATAAGTTCGTCGCAGCCACGCAGCGGCGACCCAGCGTCGATACGGAACGGCCGAACATCAAGCTCGACGCCTTTCTGGACCAGAGCACTGTCACGTTTTATGTCGATACATCGGGAGAGCCGCTGTTCAAACGTGGCCATCGGACAATGTCCGTCGAGGCGCCTTTGAGAGAGAATTTGGCAGCGGGCATTCTGCGGCTGGCCGGCTGGACGCCGAAAGATGTACTGGTCGATCCCATGTGCGGCGGCGGGACGATTCCTCTCGAAGCTGCCTTAATGGCCCGTCAAATTCCGCCGGGCATCTCGCGGAACTTCGCCTTCGAACGGCTCCTCGTCCACGATCCACAACGGTGGGACCATCTCCGCGAAGCGGCACGGGCAAAACAAGTGGATCAGGTCCCGGCTGCTATCTATGCGTCCGACCGGAATCCGGCGATGGTGAAAATTGCGTACGGGACGTTTCAAGGCGCCGGAGTGCCGATTGATATCCGGCTGAAGCAAAGCGATATTCTGGATCTGGACGCGCCGGCCGACAAAGGCGTGATGGTCATCAATCCGCCCTATGGAGTCCGCCTCGGCCGGTCGGACGAGCTGGAAACGCTTTACCCCAAGTTGGGCGATTGGCTGAAGCAGCGCTTCGTCGGCTGGCGTGCCTACGTGCTGACCGGCGATGCCCGCGTGCCAAAGCTGATCGGGCTGACACCGTCCAAACGTATTCCCCTCTTCAACGGGGCATTGGAATGCCGACTCTATGAGTTCGTGATCGTCCAAGGCGGAGCAAGGCGGCGCCTCACGCCGCCAACACAAGCTTGAGATCTATCCCGCAAGAAGGTGACCGGTCGAACTGAAGAAGACCTTCTTACCGCTTCACACGAACCGGATCTTGAGCAATCAGCGGGTCCGGTGTGGCCCGGCAGGATAAGCATCCGATCAAACGTCACGATACAACGCCGCGTGCTTGTGGAGTCCATTAGTTGCCGCTAATTCCGATCCCTTCCCCTTGACTTCTGCGCGCCGCAACCTATCAGGCTGTTATAATGCTGTGAACTCTCAGCAAGGATGGACACCAATGGAAAACACTATATTGTCGACGTTACCGGTACTTCCCGTCAAACGGACGGTCCTGTTCCCCGGGGTCATGATGCCGCTGACGGTCGGGCGACAACGGTCCGTGGCCGCAGTCAACGCGGCCATGAAGACGGAAGAGAAGATGATCGTCGTCGTGGCGCAGCGGGATCCTCAGGCCGAAGAACCAGGCCTGGCTGATCTGTACTCCATCGGAACGAAGGCGATCGTCAAGCAAATCGGACAGACGTCGGAGGGAGTGATCCACGCGCTGGTCCAGGGACTGGATCGCGTCGTACTCTTGAAAGAAGAACAGGCCACCCCCTACCCCACGGTACGTGTCCGTTCTCTCGAACGTCCTTCTGACAACGGGCCCGAGGTTCAAGCTCTGCATCGAGCCATACAGGAATTACTGTCCGATTTACCCAAGCTCATCGAAGCTCCGGGCATCCAAGAAGTCAGCGCGGTGTTGAGCAACGAGAATGATTCCATCGCACTGGCCTATCGCATCGCCTCACTCGTCAATCTCAACGTGGTGGAAGAGCAGCGTTTACTCGAATGTTCTTCGACTTTGGATCTTCTTCGTAGCCTCTACGCCGCGCTGTCGAAAGAAATCCAAATCCTGCAGTTGCGGGAAAAGATCGCCAAGGATGCGCAGACCAAAATCGGCAAGAGCCAACGAGAGTACATCTTGCGCGAACAGCTGAAAGCCATCCAGCAAGAACTGGGCGAAGGCGAGGGAGAAGAAAACGAGGTCGCCAGCTTGAAGAAGCAAATCGAGGAGGCCGACCTGCCGGATCATATTCGCAAGGAAGTCGAACGCGAAGTCACCAGGCTGGGCAAAGTACCCCCGACGTCACCGGACCATCAGGTCCTTCGCACCTACCTTGAACTGGTCCTCGAACTTCCCTGGAAGAAGGCATCCAAGGAACACCTTGACCTCTCGACGGTGCGTCAAGTCCTGGAAGAAGATCACTACGGGATCAAGGAGGTCAAAGAGCGGATCGTCGAGCATCTGGCGGTGCTGAAGCTCAACCCGACTGCGAAGGCTCCGATTCTCTGTCTGGTCGGGCCTCCCGGAGTCGGAAAGACAAGCTTGGGGCAGTCGATCGCGAGGGCGATGGACCGGACATTTGAACGATTCAGTCTCGGCGGCGTCCATGATGAAGCCGAGCTTCGGGGCCATCGCCGCACATATGTGGGATCGCTCCCGGGCCGCATCATTCAAGCCATCCGCCGAGCGGGAGTCAACAACCCGGTGTTGATGCTCGACGAGGTCGACAAGATGGGGCGGGATTTCCGCGGCGACCCGGCAGCGGCATTGCTGGAAATCCTCGATCCGGCGCAGAACCACACGTTCCGTGATCATTACTTGGACTTACCGTTCGATCTGTCGAAAGTGTTCTTTATCACCACGGCCAACACCCTGGATACGATCAGCCAGCCCCTGTTGGACCGAATGGAAGTCATCCGGCTTCAGGGTTATAGCGAGCGCGAGAAAGCTGAAATAGCCCGGCGCTATCTCTGGCCGCGGCGGCTCAAGGAGGCCGGCATCGAGGGGACGCAAGTCGTGCTTACGGACGAGGTGTTGAATCTCGTCATCTCGCGGTACACTCGCGAAGCCGGTGTCCGCCAGCTCGAGCAAATGCTGGGACGGTTGACGAGAAAGGTGGCACTGACCTTTGCCGACCTCCCGGAGGGCGGTGAGCGACAACCCGTCGCTATTCAAACCGACATGCTCGGCGAGTGGTTGGGCTCTGAACGATTTATGCCGGAAGAGGCTCGGAAGAATCTTCCTCCCGGCGTGGCAACCGGCCTCGCCTGGACCCCGACCGGAGGGGATGTGCTCTATATTGAAACCACCTTGCTCCCCGGCAGTCATGAGTTGACCCTTACGGGGCAGTTAGGCGAGGTGATGCAAGAATCCGCGCGTGCGGCTCGGAGCTATCTCTGGTCGCATGCCGAGAGCATGGGTTTGGACATCTCCCGTTTTAAACGCAACGGGATCCATATTCACGTGCCCTCCGGAGCCATTCCAAAGGACGGCCCATCGGCCGGCATCACCATGGCGACGGCGCTGGCTTCCGTATACGAGGGCAAAGCCGTACGGAGCGACACGGCCATGACGGGTGAAATCAGTCTGAGCGGACTTGTCTTGCCGGTGGGCGGCATCAAGGAAAAGATGCTGGCGGCGCATCGCGCAGGAATCAGACGCATCATTCTGCCGAAGGCCAATGAGAAGGATCTCAAGGATGTCCCGCAGGAAGTGCGCGACGAGTTGACCTTTATCTTGGCGGAACGGATAGAAGATGTCTTACCGGCGGCCTTCAATCCGGACCCGCAGGATGGGGCCGCCGGCCACGAACCGGTGACGACTTCCAGCGCCACAGGGGATGCCTAGGATTCGTAGAAAGCGCGAACAATCTGGATGGTGTTGAACAGTAAGACGTGCCGGCGCGTATAGACTGCGTGGCCATAGTAGTGGTCGCGGGGGTTCGTCGAGCCGGTACTGTCCTTGTAATCGACGAGCAGACAGTTCCCTTCACTGGGACAACGAACGGCACGTCTGGCACACTCCAACCACCGTTCGAATCCATCGTAGGGTTCGACCATTTCCCATACAGCCTTGTTGGCCACCTTGGCCGATTCCGTGGGAGGGACGGCATCGCTGCCCGCGACCGCTAGTTCCTGCACATAGTCTCCGCCCCAGGCAATGGGCATTTCCATCGTGATTTGAGGCAGCTCCATCTTCGCCAACCAGCTCTTTCCATCCGTCCGCAAGTTCCGGTGATTCACGACGTGCAACAGCTTTCCGATTCCAGACGGATCCCACCCATAGCGAACCGGTGTTCCAAAGGTCACCAGGTCGAGTGAACCTCCGGCAAGGAGTGATCCCGCCGTGATCAAAGAGTCGACGTGTCTGATCGTACCAATGAGGTTTGCCTGATTGGTCTGTTCAGCATACCCGGTAAGAATCTCGAGCAATTTCGATCGCCCCGTCACAGGGCTCGGGCAGAGAAGATTCGATGCAAGAGCCAGGACCAGTCCGGCTTGGCCGTGCGCCAGCACCAGGATCCGGTTTCCCTTTCCAAAGTTCTGATTTTTACAGACTCTGTGTAGCTGGCCGAGCAGAGAAACTGCGGCCAATGCTCGTCCAAGATGATGATGTTCGGATGACCAGAGGAGTCTGGTGCAAACAATCGGCTGAGTCAGGTGCTTGTTGATAGCTTGTCTGAACGATTGAATATAGGGTTCGGTAAAGTTACCTGCGTCGCCGACCTGCTCATCTAAAAGGGCTTTCGTCACAGTATCGTCGGTGAGCGGAGGCTTAAGCCCCCCCGGCAGCAACGGAATCCCGTTGTGTTCCTCCCGCATGGCCGCGAGCAAGGCATCAACACCCGACACACCCCGTGAGTAGCCTCGTTTGAGCCCGCCCGCTTCATCTAATCGCTGCATTCCGAAGACATCCGAGCCATGGATCGAACCATGGAGAAAGACGACGCCCGCAACACCGGCCTGAGAGAGACTCTTCCCACACTTGGCCATGCCCTCAGCCCACGCCGGAGATTCCGGCGGCGCGACATCTACCAAGTCGGCAACACGTAACCGTTCACCCGGATTCTTCCGTGACAGCTCATCGTGCTGAAAATTATTCTCGATCGGCATGAAACACTACATAGCCGATCTAGGTTCAAGGCTGCAACAACGGCATTGGGACGGTCAATGGACTGGAGTCGGGCTGAGTTCCTGGTCTGTGGCAGGCTTCAAGTGAACGCGGGACCTCGGCATGACAGCGGTAGCCGTACAAATCTTATTCTCTTCATCGATCCGGCGGTCGACGATCTTCACGTCTTGAAGATATTCTTGCACGATTTCTTCGCGAGTCAGTTCAATATCCTGCTCGTTCTCGCGTCCCGACCGTTCGCGGACACGATCGATCATATGTTCCTTGACCAACACGCGAATTTGCTTGGCTAAATCAGTGCGGGCGGAAAGCTCCGACACGCGCTGGCAGACGGCCTTGCCTTTGGTCAAGTCACCCTGACCCTTGCCGATCCAGTACTGATCTGAAGAAAAGCCGCCATCTCCGGCTTCAGCTGTTCGTCTGACCATGGCGGACGTGTCCATAGCCTTACTATCCAGCTGACCTTGAAGTCGGTCGAAGGATCGCTCGGCGTGTTTCCTCACATCGTCAGGTTCCGCCGCTTGCGCCGCAATGAGAACGAGTCCCTCGACAAGACAAAGGCCCACCGCGATGACAAGTCTAATTCCGCGCGTCAAGGCTTCCCTCCTCCTGCTCCAGAGCCGGCCCCGGGTGTTCTCAAGAACGGCGCCGATCGAGAATGCGGACCTGGGTTTTGGGGCCGAGGCGGCCTGACCGACGGCGGAGACTGAGAGAATCCTTGGATCATCGGTTGAGTATTGGTCTGTGGCTGTGCTGTCGGGGTTCGATAAATGATCTCGTTCAATGTCCGTGACCCACCCGGCGCACCGGGAGGTGGAACAAGCTCATGGCTTGGCATCCGGGGTCTCGTCCTGCCGGGCATAGATGGCTGCCGGTTCATGATGATCTGCTGCGCGACTGCGATGTGCGGACTGCTTGGATACAGACCGCCAGCGCTGTTCAGCAGGGCCTGGGGAAGGCCGACCGGCGAGACGAGCACCCAATTGGTCCAGGCTTGCGACACCATGGCATTGGATTGCACTCGATTGAGAATCTCCTTCCGCTTTTCCGCCGCCTGCTGAACCTGATCCGGCGTAGTCGCGTTGCCCAGGGCTTGATTCACCGTGTTCAGCTCCTGCTGAAGCTGTTCATTCTCTTGTCTCAGTTCCGCCAGCTGCACACGGGCATCTTCGTTTTCTCGAAGCGCTGTGATCGCCTGTGCCACGGCTTCCGTATCCATCTGCGCGAGCAGATCCACTTTCACGACCACGACGTCACCATCCAGAGACGTGGAGACCTGTTGATTCAGGACAATCACCAACCCGGCGGTATACGAGCGGATTTCGTCCTTCGTCACATCCATGTCGCTGACGACGGTGACACTCTCAAGATAGGTCGCGACTTGTTCGAGCGCGTTTCGTTTGGCCGCCTCGACGGCAAGTCGGATCGCATCCTCGCGGGTGTCGCGGTCTCCCATCCGATGCTCGCCTTGCGCGTTGACGACACGGATGTCAGCGAGCGCCGGAACCGCGGCGACGACCGCGGCGAGCGCGAGACAAAAGGCCAGAGAACGGGCGGGGGTGGTCGAACGCTGATGCATGGGAGGAGGCGGTTGGTGAGATGGATTGAACATCGCCTCCCCTCTTCTAGCTCGAAAACACGGACAAAACGGTCACTCCTTTCAGCTTAGCACCCGAAAAGGGGTTTCGCCAGCATTCAGCCGGGGTTCTGCCCTCCTTGCCTTCCTGAAAATTTGCATGTTAGGGTAGCACCTTTACTTTTAGGACACACACGGGTGATATGTTGTCATGAACCATCCCTCACGCCGCCTTCTCCTGATCCTTGTCGGTCTCCTGAGCGTTCTGCTTGAAACCGGAATCCACGCGCCTGTCGATGCGGCTCCCCCGCATGGCCGAGGAACCGCTTCTTCAACCCCGTTGACGGAACATGTCGTCCTTTTTGTCCTGGAAGGGCTCAGTCAAGAGTCGCTCCAGGGCGGAACCATGCCGATCTTGAGCAAGCTCATCAAGGATGGCTCAGTGACCTGGTCCGCAAAGGGGGTAAAACCGGCACTACGGTTGCCCATGATGGCGTCGCTGGTTACCGGCATGCCGGTAGAGAAACATGGGATTACCTGGAACTTTTTCGAATTCAGCCGAGGCTACCCTCGCTCACCCAGCTTATTCGACTATCTGGATTTGAGTGGAGGCCGCGATAGTGCCATCTTTTATATGGATGAGTCGTTATATCAGTTGGCCAAGCCCGAACCCTACACCGACTATCAACTCTGCGGGGCATTGCGGCCCGAGTGCGGTTCCCAGAAACTTGTCTCCTATATCCAGCAGTACCTTCAGAAGGCGACCAGCGGGCATGGATACGGCCATGCGATTCTCTCATTACCTCATTTGTTGGTGGTTCACCTTCCCGAAGCAGGCAGAGCCGGAGTGACGCACGGCTGGAGCTCCAAAGAGTATCGTGAGGCCTTGCGGACAGTCGACAGCGCGATGAAATCCGTCCTGGATCTATTCAAAGAATACTCGATCTTGGATCGCACGGCCGTTCTCGTCACTGCTCTGAGCGAAAAAGGAACCGACCCAGGCGCCGAGGTCTCGGGGGCCAATTCACCGGTTGTTCCGTGGATTGTCTCCGGCGCCGGAATCAAGCAAGGCAAAATCATTCGCCAACCGGTCTCAATCATCGATACCGGAGCCACGGTAATGCGAATCCTAGGCCTCCAGACTCACACGGAATGGGACAGCAAGGCCGTAGAGGAAATCTTCCAAACCGCTGCGGCTACTCCCTCCGTGCCGCGCGCCAAGAAACGCTAACGAACTATGAGGAATGATACTGTGATACGACGCTGGTCACTCGCATGCAGCTGGGCCCTCATGGGGCTGCTGGTAATAGCTTCGAGCGAAAGAGGACTCGCCGGAGAGCCGCCGGCTGCTCATCTCAAAGAACACCCAATTACCATCGATGCAACCAAGCTGGTCCCTGCTTCATGGTGGCAGGTGCCAGGGATCACACCCTCGATCTGGAATTCAGACCCCGACTCGCTCGATGCCCCCAAGACATCGGAACCTCGCGAGTTGCAGCTACGGCCGGGCAAGTACAAATTCATCAGCTTCACCTTCGATTTTCCCTTTACGGTCAATCTGAACGGCACGCTCGACTTTTCAACATCATTGGATCAGTGTGTCGAAGGTCGCGGAACGCACACCTTGGTCGTGCTGTGCAAACGTATGTATCCCTATGGCGGGCAACGCGATCCCTACTATGACCAAAAGCCCAACAATGGCTGACCTACTCGAAAATCTCTTAGAAGCGCTCGAGGATGTGGACGACGCCACCCGTGAAGAGGCGGCGAAGACTCTGGCCGACCTGGGAGACCCCTCTACCTTGGATGCGCTGATAGGCGCGTGCAGCGATGACTTCTGGTCCGTGCGGGCACATGCCGGCTGCGGTGTCGCGAAGATCGGTGGTCCGAAGGCTATCGAGGCGCTGATCGGCCTTTTCAATGATTCCATCATGGAAGTTCGGGACCAAGCGGTCGACGCGGCGGCAAAGATGGGGCCAGGCGTGCTTGATCGTCTGATTGCCGCCTTGAAAGACGAGCGCTGGCGGGTCCGCGAGCACGCCGCAAAGGCCGCCGGCAAACTCAAAGATTCCCGATCGGTCGACGCCTTGATCGTCGCGTGTCGCGATCGCGACGGAGCCGTCAAGAGCGCAGCGGCGGAAGCCCTGGGCAGAATCGCCGATCCAAAGGCCATTCCGGTCCTGGTCAAGCTGTTCCGGGATTCTTCCAAGATTGTGCGGGAAACAGCGGGAACGGCGCTCGTCTACATCGGACACCCATCGGTCGATCCACTGATTGAAAGCTTGAAGGACAAAGACTTTGTCGTTCGCTGCCATGCGGCCCGCGCATTGGGTGGAATGACCACCGATTATCAAATCGGCAGGACCTGGGTGCGAGACGCCAAAGTGGTGGATGCCTTGATTGCCGCCTTGAAAGACCCTGATCGAGCCGTTCGTGAAGATGCGACGATTGCACTCGGCATGATCGGCGACTCCCGGGCTATCGATGCGCTGATGGAAGCCATGAAGGACGGAGCCGTGAAGCGGCATGCCATTGCTTCACTCGGCATGATCGGCGACTCGCGCGCCCTCCCGGCTGTCCTCAATGCCTTAAAAGGGAAGGGGATCAAGCAAGAAGGCTCGCCCACGCCGGGGTGCATTGTGAGCGAGGATGCGTTCATCAAGGAAGCGGCGGCGACCGCCCTTGGTCAGTTTCGTAACCCTCGAGTCATCCCGGACCTGATCATGTTGCTCAAAGATGGGGTGTTACGAGAAAAAGCAGCAGCGGCTCTGGCGGTGATCGGTGACGCGGCCATCGAACCTTTGATCGCCTTTCTCTATGATCCCAAGGCCTCCGAAGTTGAGGCTGAAAAAGAACGTGTGCTTTCTTACGCGTCTGTTCGGTTGACGGCAAAGGACGCCTTGAAGCAGATTACTCTCGAGACGCTGGAAAAGCTTGGATGGACGCCTCATGATGAAGCGGTGGAAATCAGTTCAAGCCAGGCCGACAATCTGCGCGTCGACCGCCCCCTGGGACAGACCGGGCGCTTTGGCCCATCCGGCGACATCGCGTGATCGCGCCATAACGAGCATGTGCTCATGCCTCATGGCACAGTAGCGACGACGGGTTCTGCGCCCTAACGAATGACGATCCTTCGTAGCGCCCGATAACAATATGACCGATGCGGTGACAGAACAGATCGCGGCCCTCAAGGACCAGGATTGGGCGATCCGCGAAGAAGCGGCCGGCCTTCTTGGTACCCTCAAGGACCCGCGGGCCGTCATTCCCTTGATCTCTCTCCTCCGGGATCGCGACCGCTCCGTTCGCGAGGCGGCGATCGAAGCGCTGCGTGTGATTGGAACACCGGCGGTCGAGGTGCTGGGTGCTTGTCTGGACGAGACCGACCTCTCTGTTCAAGAAGCAGCGGCGGCGATCTTAGCAACGATCGCGGATGAGCGTGTAGCCGTTCCCCTCGTGCGTGCGTTAGGCAGCAGCGATTGGATCGTTCGGATGCACGCGGCCAAGGCGCTGGGTCGGGTACGACACACCGGCACCGTCGAGCCGCTCATCCCACTGTTGCAGGATAAGGTCAAAGCGGTGCGCGAGGAAACGGCCGCTGCGCTGGCCGCGATTGGTGACGCGGCAATCCCGTCGCTCATAAATGCCTTGCAACATGAGGCATGGCTGGTGCGGCTTCATGCGGTGGAATCGCTGGGCAAGACCAGATCACGGGAGGCTGTGGAGCCTCTGCTGTCAGTGTTGTTCAACGATCAAGATTCGGCGGTTCGCGAAGATGCCGTGCGGGCATTAGGCGAGATCGGCGATCCGCAGGCAGTCGAGTATCTGTTCACGGCCATGCGTGAGCCCGGATTACGGACATTGGCGGTTGAAGCGCTCGGTCGGATCGGTGACCCGCGCGCGGTTCCGGTACTGATCGGGATCCTCACAGGAACCAACACCCCGGAAGTGACGAGGACAGTGGCCGGTTGCGGGGATCAGTGGAACGAAGAACTTATCACTCAAGCCGCAGCCGTGCGGGCGTTGGGCCAGATCGGCGACGACCGGGCCATCCCTTCGCTCATCGCGGCGCTGGAACCGACGTTTACCCGGGCGGAGGCGGCGGCGGCCCTGGCCAAGTTCGGATCGAAGGTCGTTCCACTCCTGATTCCGCTGTTGAACAGTTCGCACGATGAAAATCTTCGGTTCCATGTCCGTGAGGCCCTGACATCAGCAGGGTGGAGATCTAGCAGGAGATCACGTATCGGATGAAAGCAATAGCCCACGGAATGTAGGTCATTCTTCTCCTGAATGCCATGTCGAAGGAAACGATTGAGACGCTGGTCTCCGAACTGATCCATGAAGAAGATTGGCGCCGTATGCGAGCAACGGCGGCTTGTGTGGCCGGTGGTCCTCGGTCGGTTCAGGCGCTGATCGAGGCATTACGGTCCGGACCCACTGAGTTAAAAAAGGAAGCGGCGGCGATGCTGGCCCGAATCAAGGACCCACATGCCGGAGTGGCATTGGTCGAACTTCTCGAACATGACGAGGAGGTCGTCCGGAAAGCCGGCGCGGCCGCCCTTGAACAGATGGCGGGCGTACTCGATACGGACACCGCCCGCGCGTTGGTTTCTTTGTTGCCGACAACTCCGGAAGGCGAGGCACGCCAGGTGCTGACTCACTTGATTGGAGCGATTCCGACCTCTGTCCTTCCATTATGCGAGATGCTCAATCATCCGGACCAGGACGCGCAACTCGCGGCCGCATTGATGCTGGATCAATTATTGGATCCCCGTTCCGTCGATGCATTCATCGATGCGATGGGGCGGCCGGTCGTCCGGGACATCGCCGTCGGCACCTTGAAGAAATTGGGCGCGATCCGAGAACGGATCGACGAGACATTCAATGCGTTGCGGGAGGTCGAGGGAGCGAGCGAGCGCGAAGAGGCCCGAATGGCGACGGTCATTGACTTACTCAGGATCGGGCGGCCGAGCGTGGAAATCTTGATCGAGTATCTCGAAGACGAAGACTGGCTGGTGCGCGAGGCGGCGGCTGACTTACTGGGAAAAATCGGGGACGTGCGGGCCGTCGAACCATTGATGAGGCGGCTGGGACATGACAAGGATACCGGCGTCAAAGAGCTGGCCATCAAGGCTCTGGGACTGATCGGTGATGCGCGCCCGACTCAGCTCTATCTTGACGCCATTCCGATCCGCCCGCTGCGTGTGTATGCCATGGAGGCCTTGGCCAAGATCAAGGAAGTGGAAGTCTTGCGCCCGTACAAGGAACTTTTCGATCGGCTCAGGACAGATCGTGACGGTCTGGTGGCCTATAATGCCGGCCTGATCGCCGACAAGCTGGAAGCCCTCACGGCCATGGAAACCCAGGCCCACGAAGAGGACACCAAACATGACTGAACAAGATGCATCTGATCGAATCGAGCAGCTGATACGGGCGCTCCATGACGACAACGAAGCCTTGCGCGACCACGCCGTCGCGAGCCTCGGTCAGAGCGGCCCGGAAGCGCTTCCCCGGTTGATCGATCTGATGGCCGATGAAGATGCGGTGATCCGGGAAGCCGCAGCCAGTGCGGTCGTTCGGATGGGCCCATCGGTCGTGGAGCCGATGATCGACGCGTTACAGGACGACTCATGGGCAATCAGGGAACAGGCGGCATCGGCTCTCGGAAAGTTGCGGGACAGGCGCGCCGTGGATCCGCTGGTCAGAGCGATCAAGGACCGGGACGGCGCGGTGCGCACGGCGGCTGTGTGGGCATTGGAACGCATCGGCGATTCACAGGCGGTGCCCGGACTGATCGAGGCGCTCATGGACAGCACCCTGCGGGAAGATGCGGCGCGGGTGCTGAAAAAGATCGGCGATGTGCGGGCGGTCGAGGCGCTGATCAATGGGCTCATGGGCTCCAATTGGATGGTGCGGCGTCATGCCGCCGAGGCGTTGGGGAAAATCGGGGATCAACGAGGAATTCCCCCGTTGATCACGTCGTTGCAGGACGAAGATTGGCTGGTCCGGAGAAATGCCGCGGAATCGCTCGCTCGACTGGGCGCGAAGGAAGCCGTTCAGCCCTTGGTGGCGCTGCTCGAGGACGAAAATACGATGGTGCAGGAAACGGCCGAGGCCGTGCTGGCCAGTCTCGGCTGGAAACCGGCCCCGCAATAATTTATTTCAACAAAGGATTATTACCCATGGCGGATGAAGCTCCAAAGCTGATTCAGATCGTTCCCAAAGGTGGAGACAAGAAGGACGGGTTCAACTTGGTGACGGAACGGGTCGTGGCGGTCAATCCGGAAAGTCGACAGCTCGAGGTCGAGCTCTTGGCCTACGACGGCAAGACCGTCCTTCTGGATGTGGACGAGGAAGCCCTTGAAGACCTCAAGATACTCAAAGCCGGTGATGGCGCGACCATCCGTGTCGTAGAGGAAGGCGGGAAGCGCGTCGCGAAAAGCTTCAGGATCCGTCCCAAAGATCCCAATGCCGCCAAGGCCGATGCCATGTTGCTCGACCTGAGGGATTCACACTGGTTGAACCGGAAGTATGCGGCGGAGGTATTGGGCGACTTGAAGGATCCTCGCGCCGTCGATCCGTTGGTTGCGGCATTGAGCGACGAGGTCGGGGACGTACGGCAACGAGCCTATGATTCGCTGATTAAGCTCGGTGGCCCGTCTGTACCATCGCTCATTCCATTACTGGCGTCCGAAGAAGACGAGATGCGCCAATCAGCCACCGAGATTCTTCGGAAGATCGGCAAGCCGGCCGTAGAACCGCTGGCGACTGCGTTAACAGAAGCCGATGACCGATTGAAGACACGAATCATGAAGGTTCTCGATCGGATGGGGTATAAGCCAAAAACCAAGGACCAGGCTAAGACCGAGTTGCCGCGGCTGACCTAACCAAACCTAGCGAGATGTCCACCAGGCCATTTCACGCGAACCCACGGGCTGGTCAAAAAGTCCATCCAGCGAGGCCGCAGCAAGCGAAGAGACGAAGCGTACGTTAAGCCCCTACGCGCCGGGAGAGTGCCGCTGGCGGGCTTTTTCAAGAGCCTGTCAGGGGCTTTGTGCCGCACGCCCCACCGATACATGCTTGAACCCGGCGGCTGTGACACGCTCGGGATCATAGACGTTCCGAAGGTCGAGCACGATGGGAACGCGCATGACTGACTTTAACTTTTCAAAGTCGAGGTTTCGAAACACATTCCATTCGGTCATGATCACCAATGCATCAGCGCCTTCAGCCGCATGGTAGGTGTCTCGGCAGGGCTGAAGTTCGGGCATCATCTGACAGGCTTCGGTCAAAGCCTCCGGGTCATATGCGCGAATAGTTGCGCCCTCTGCCAGAAGCTCCCGACCGATCGCCAAGGCCGGGGCTTCTCGAAGGTCGTTGGTGTTCGGTTTAAAGGAGAGGCCGAGCATTGCCAAGGTCTTCCCCTTCAATCCTCCGACCGCGTCCCGTATCTTTTCGATCATCCGCTCACGCTGAATGTCGTTCACGCGCGACGCTGCGGAAGCAATCTGCATTGGGTAGCCGTTGCGCTCTCCGGTCTGAATGAGCGCGGCTAGGTCTTTGGGGAAGCAAGACCCCCCGAAGCCCGGACCTGCATGTAGGAACTTTGACCCGATTCGATGGTCCAGCCCCATGCCTTTCGCCACCATCTGAACATTGGCTCCGACCTTCTCACACAGATTGGCGACCTCATTGATAAACGAAATCTTGGTCGCCAGGAAGGCATTGGACGCGTACTTGATGAGCTCGGCGGTCGGAACATCGGTCACGACGATCGGTGTTTCGATCAGATAGAGGGGGCGATAGAGATCCCTCATGATGGCGATCGCTTGATCGCTGTCCGCGCCGATCACCACGCGATTTGGACGCATGAAGTCCTCAATCGCCGACCCTTCCCGGAGAAATTCCGGGTTCGAAACCATATCGAACCGGATAGCATCTTTCTGCGTCTTTTTGACCACCTCTCGAATGGTTTCCCCAGTCCCTACCGGCACAGTCGATTTCGTCACAATGACCTTATAGCTGTTCATATGGCGGGCGATGCCTCTTCCCACCTCCTTGACAAACGACAAGTCAGCGCTGCCATCCGCGCTCGGGGGGGTTCCCACAGCAATAAAGATCACGAGCGCCTTGTCGACGGCCTGAGCGACGTCAGTGGTAAAGCTCAATCTGCCCTCTTTAACCCCTTTGGCGACCAGTTCTGCGAGCCCCGGTTCAAAAAACGGAATTTCGCCTTTTTCGAGCTTCTCAATTCTTCGGCTATCGCTGTCCATACAGGTGACATGAACGCCGAACTCGGCGAAACATGCTCCCGTCACGAGTCCGACGTAGCCGCTCCCAATCACACTGATGTGCATGCGCCCCTCCTTCTTGCCACAAGCAATTTGACCGAAAGTATAGCAACCACTCTCGCAGCGAGCAATGAATTCCATGATCCTTCGGCATTATCAGTACCAATGTGAGGCCGAAGCTTCGTTGACTCTCAGAAAATGCGTTGAGTACAATCCGACGCCGCTTCTGACCCGACAAGGAGAAGCATCTTCATCCCTCCGTCCAAACAATGACTCTTCCCGCACCACAAATTCCTCGCTGGTTTTTGCTCTTTACCGCCCTGGTCACAGGGGGAGTGGTAATGGCCTTGGAAATTTTGGGCAGTCGGCTGTTGGCGCCTGTCTTCGGCAGCTCGCTCTATGTTTGGGGCGCCTTGATAGGTGTGATTCTGGCGGCTATGAGCAGCGGGTACGCGTTCGGCGGTTGGGTCTCCGACCGCTATACCGGCGGGCACGTATTGGCCGGCCTGCTGATTTTTTCCGGAGGCTGGACGTTTCTGGTCGCTTGGGCGAACCAACCAATTCTGTTTGAAATCGAGAAGATGGTGCAGGACCCTCGCTGGGGACCCTGTCTCGCAGCCACCGTCCTTCTCGCACCCCCCGCGTTCGGACTCAGTGGTGTCCTACCGGCCATGTTACGTTTGGCCGTGGCAGATATGGATCATCTCGGACGGCAGACCGGCCGCATGATCGCCCTGTCGACGGTGGGCAGCTTGGCAGGAACCTGGGGGACCGCGTTCTTCCTCTTATCCTGGCTCGGGAGTCAATCCCTCGTCGCATGGTTGGGCGGCATTCAGGTAGGGCTTGGGGTCTGGTGGCTCGTGAAAGCAACCTCGACCGGTCGGTTCGTCCTACTGGTCGTACTCGGTTGCTGTACCCTCCTGGGGACCATAGCCCTCCAGCCGCTCCAACGACTGAAGGTCCCCATCCATCAAGAGGAAAGTCCTTATCAGCAGGTTCGAATTCGAGAAGACGATCTCTTCCGCTATCTGGTGTTGGATCGAACGTTCCATGCCACCATGTGGAAAGTCGAGCCTGTTTCTCTCTTTCTCCCCTACAGCCAAATGATGGTGTCTTCCCTGGCGCTGGTCTCCGAACCGAAACGAGGCCTCATCATCGGTCATGGCGGCGGTTCATTGGCAAAGTGGTTGGCGCGGTATTGGCCTGCGTTGGAGCTGGACATTGTGGAGTTCGACCCGGTCGTCGTCCGCATGGCGGAAGAGTATTTTGAGTATCACCCACCGGCCAATCACCATGTCTTTGTGAAGGATGGTCGAACCTTTCTCAACGCCACGGAACATACCTACGATGTCATGTGGATCGACGCGTTTGCGCGGGACATGATTCCGTTTCATCTCACCACGGCGGAGTTTTATGCTCTGGTGCGGGCGCGTCTGAACCCGGAGGGGATCGTCGCGGTCAATTTGGCGTCGTCCGGCAAAGAAGGAGATCTTGCCCGCGCAGCGGCGGTGGTTCAGACCATGAAACAAGCCTTCCCAGTCCTCGAGACCTTTGCGGTCGAAGGCCCGTGGAAAACCGGAATGACGCCGGCGAAGAACCTCATTTTCTTTGGAGGCCGGTACATCGAACGCGAATCAGCTGACCATCTCATGACCCAAATCACCGAGATGGCGACGAAGCAGCGAGTCCCGCTCGAAGCCATCACGCTGCTGAGCACCCGCCGGACCGAACCCTGGCCCTCCGGCGTCGTCTTAAGCGACGACTATGCCCCGTATGACCTTCTGCTTGGACGAGATCGATCTCAATTGAGGGAATGACGCAGGCAAGAGGGAGTGCGGCTGTTACGACATCGAGAACCGCCGGATAAACTCATGCGGATGTTCCAGGCAGCTGCTTTAGGTATGAATACTTCGATCAGCCACTTCTACCAGTAATCGCAGCACCTCCGTGATTTCCGTCTGCCTTTTCAGAAAGAACCGAGCAGACGAGGCGTTCTTCTTGCCGATTCTCACGGTGAGAATGCGGTGATCTCCCAAGGCAAAGACATCCTCATCGGTTTCGTCGTCACCTACATAGAGAGCGGCAGTACAGTTGAATTGCCGTATGCATTCCAATACTGCCTCGCCTTTGTGCGACGCCCCCAACGGTATGACGTTGACGACGGATTTTCCCAGGACGATCCGGGGACGGGGAGACAATTCGTCCAGGATGCGGAAGATGAGTGTCTTGGCTTCATCTCTCCGATCGGCATTTCGATAATGAAATGAGAGCGAGTAGGACTTGTTCTCGACGGATGCCCCGCATCGAGTCAGCTCGGCATGGTATCGTTCGTCGATGAATTGGAGCCATCCATGACAGATCTCTCGAACTTGCTGGATGACCTCCTGGGCCGTATGCGGTCCTTCGGAGCCATGATTACCGATCAAGTAGGGCACGGCTGTGCCGACCCGTGATCGCAGATCTTCCACCGATCTCCCCGAGATAATGGCGGTGGGAGCACGCTTGGCAAGTTCTCCCAGCCAGAAGCGGATCGGACGTCCCAATTGGGCGGAATGGCGGTCTCGGACGATCTTCGCCAAAGTCCCGTCAAAATCAAACGCATACAGGGAACGGACCCTCATGAGGGCCTCAAGGTCGCTTCTGCCTTTCTCCGTCAATAGATAGTCCATCATCGGTCCATCAATTCAACAAACTCGACCGTCCAACTTGTTTCATCACTCGCTCCTTTTGTCGCATGCGGGCGGCATCGATGAGCATACGACCGGCCCAGCGATAGACATTGAACTCCTGGATCAGCCCGCGCATGCTCTGCATCCTTGCGCGCTGCTCCACCTTCGGCATGGTCAAGGCAAGGTGGAGCGCGGCGGCAAACTGATCGATGTCGTACGGGTTGATCACGAGCGCCTCCGTCAACTCTCGGGCGGCTCCCGCAAACTGGCTCAGGATCAGAACACCTTGCTCGTCGTCACGAGCGCCGACAAACTCTTTGGCGACTAAATTCATGCCGTCATGGAGACTGCTCACTACGCACACGTCCGCGCCACGGTAAGACTCATGGACCTGTGCCGGCTCATGATGTTGAATCCGGAGGCAGATCGGCTCATAGCCGTCCCGCCCAAACCGCTTGTTGATCTGCTCCGCCAATGCGGAAACCTGGCCGGTAAAATGGTGGTACTGCTCGATCATCGAACGGCTGGGGGCGGCGATCTGAACAAACGTAAATTTCCCGATCCATTCCGGTTGAAGTTCCAGCAACCGTTCCACGGCCATGAATCGCTCCAGGATTCCCTTGGTGTAGTCAAGGCGCTCAACACCAAGGCCGATGAGACGTTCCAACGGCATCCCATAGGTCTCCCGGAGCTTGATTCGGCATTCCGGCACCGGCCGTTGCTGGCCGAGCCATTGCAGGGGCCACTCAATGGAAATCGGATAGGGGTTGACCGCCGTCATCTTGCCCCCATAGGACACCGTCGAGCTGTTTCGATCAATACGCGCTTCAAGCTGCCGATCGATGCAATCGATGAAATTGTTGCAATGCACTCTGGTGTGGAATCCCAGAATGCTGCTTCCGAGCAGCCCTTCCAGAATTTCTTCGCGCCAGGGACAGATCCCGAAGCTTTCCGCGTTCGGCCATGGAATGTGCCAGAACATGATGATTGTCGCAGTCGGTAATTTATCGCGAATCAACTTCGGAAGCAGCGCAAAATGATAATCCTGCACGAGCACGACCGGATTGTCGGTCGTGGCCTCCTCATACACGGCTTGGGCAAACCGTTCGTTGACGGCCACGTAATGTTTCCAATCCGACGAGCGGAACGTGGGACGGACATGGGCGATGTGGCAGAGCGGCCACAATCCCTCATTGGCAAACCCATAGTAGTACCCGGCCTCTTCCTCTGCGGTCAGCCAGACGCGACGGATCTCATAAGTGGGATGCGACGGAGGCACGCCGACATGACTCCGTTCGTCCACGACTTCCCGGTCCGCCGATCCGTTTCCATGCGCGACCCAGGTTCCCGAACAGGCCCGCATGACCGGCTCCAGGGCCGACACGAGCCCACTCGCCGGCACTTGCACCACGATGTTTTGATCTTGCCAATAGTGGGCATACGGCTGCCGATTGGAAACGATCAGCACTTGGTCGCCGGCCAGCTGCTCATGAAGAATCTTCTTGAGGCTTGTCGGGGTCCATGAAATCTGACTCTCATCGCGCATGCGGCGGTCAGTCTCGAGCGCCAGCACCAACGAGCGCAAGTCCTTCGCCAAGGGCTGGAGTTCCGGCGCGTGCTCTTCATGCTTCAGAGGAGTCAGGAGTCGTTCTCCCTTCAGCATGGCTCTCACCCCGGCAACCCACCCTTTCAAACTGAAGTGTGCGACCAAGACGGTGACCAGCGAGACGACCGCCGCGAGGCCCGCAAACAGATAGAACACATACCACTTCGTATCGCTGCTGCGCTGCTGAATGAAACTCATATCGTGAAGGAGCAGGAGCCGTCCGAGCGGGCGCCCGTTTGATTCGATGGAGGCTGAGGTAATATAGAGAGGTCCGCTGCCGAACGACCGTACCGTAGAAGAGTTGGGAGCAAGGCTCAGCGTGTCCTGACAGGTTATATCGTGCGGGTACGCCTGAGTCTCATAGAGAAGGCGGTTGTCGAGATCACAAAATCCCAACGCGTACAATCGTTCATCCTGAATAATTCGAGTAAAATATGCGAGGATCTTGCCTTTTGAGTTGGAGACCAGGAGATCCGCGAGTGGTCCCTCCATGGTATTGACCATGAGTTTGGACCGCATGTCGAGGTCCCGGACAAACCATTTCAATTCCAGCGAGTCGACAAGCGGGATCACTCCAAAGGCAATCACCCCCAATACGATCCCCAACGGCAGAACAAACCGGAGCGAGAGCCTCAAGAGTCTCATAGGAACAAGTTAGTTTACTTTCGAGGATAAATCAAATATGGTCAGAGTGTGTACTCGTACGGACTCATCGGTAACTGCCAGGTTTCGGCGCTGATCAGTGCGGAGGGATCTCTCGACTGGTTGTGTCTCCCGAGGCCGGACAGTCCTCCGGTCTTCGGCAAAATCCTGGATGAGGAGGGCGGCCACTTTTCCATCTCCTCGTCCGCACCCGAGACCGAAACGACCACCACTCAACGATATCTCCCGAACACGAATATCCTGGTGACGACCGTCTCGCTTTCCAACGGGGATTCATACCAGATCACCGACTTTTGCCCTCGTTTTCTACAGTACGGTCGTGTCTACCGGCCGGCCGCGCTGTTTCGCATCGTGGAGCCGCTGAACGGGTCGCCTTCTATTCGTGTCTGTTGCAAGCCGGTTTCCGGCTGGGAGAAAAGCGCGGTCCGTTCTGTCCGCGGCAGCAGCCATCTCCGGTACGATATCCGAGGTGAGTACTTGCGTCTGCTCACCAACATGCCGCTCACGTATCTCTGCGAACAATCACCGGTCAAGCTGACATCGAAGCTCTACTTTGCGTTGACCTGGGGGATCGGCATTGAAGACGACCTGGTCAAAGTCAGCCATGAATTTCTGGACCAAACGACCAAGTACTGGCGAAGCTGGGTGAAACATTGTTCGATCCCGGTCGTGTATCAGGAGGAAGTCATCCGCTCGGCCCTTGCACTCAAACTCCACTGCTATGAAGATACCGGGGCGATTCTCGCGGCCCTGACGACAAGCCTGCCGGAAGAGCCCGGCGGCCCTCGAAACTGGGACTATCGTTACTGCTGGCTGCGCGATGCGCACTTCTCGCTGTCCGCTTTTTACAACCTGGGCCACTTCGAAGAAATGGAAGGGTTCCTGAAGTTTCTGCTCAACGTGGGATATGCGTACGAGCATTCTCAGGATCGCTTGGCGCCGGTCTACACGCTCAGCCAGGATCTGCCCATCCCGGAAACCGAACACGCCAATTGGCAGGGTTTTCTCGGCAGCCGGCCCGTACGGAGTCAGAATCAAGCCGCCGAACATGTACAAAACGACGTCTACGGCGAGATGATTCTCACGCTCGCTCCGATCTTCTTCGACAACCGATTTTTTGACCTGCGGACCAAGGACCACGAGGCGCTGGTCGCGAATTTGGTCCGTCTCTGCGAGCGAAGCATCTCTCAACCGGATGCCGGGCCATGGGAGATTCGTAACGGCTGGAAGGAGCACTCGTTCACCAACCTGATGAACTGGGCCGGGCTCGATCGGGCCTACCGCATGCAGCGTGCAGGCTTTCTCCGTGATTTGACAACCGACCTTGACGCGGCGCGGACCAGGGCGGCGAACGCCCTGCTGCAAGCGACGAAAGACAAGGCGTTGCGGAACGGACCGACCGACGACAGCTACGACGCCTCCCTGGCGCAGCTGGCCATTCTTGGATTTCCGGATCGCGAAGTGTGCGATACGACGATCACGCAGATCAAACAGGCCCTGGCCTTACGCCGCGACGGAAAGGAGACGGGCTTCTTCTTTCGTTACCTGCGACAGGATGACTTCGGAAAACCGCAATCGAGCTTTGTCATTTGCTCATTCTGGGTCGTGCAGGCGCTGGCCAAACTCGGTCGCCTGGCCGAAGCGAAGCAGATCATGAGGCAGATTCTCACCGGAGCCAACGCCGTGGGGCTCTTCGCCGAACACTTCGTGCCGGAAACCCGCCTCCAGCTCGGTAATTTCCCACAAGCCTATTCGCACGTAGGTTTGATCAATGCCGCGTTTGCCGTCAGTCCGCCGTGGAGTGACGTGCTCTAGCACCCATCGATCGGCTGCAACCTCCACTCGTTCAAGCGACCACTACTCGCCCATTCGGCCTCGTCCTTGCGAACCCCCTTGCGTTTTGTGCCGTAAAGCAGTATCCAGAAGAACCACGACTATTGCCGGGATGGAGCTGCAAACATAATCAGATGAATACATCACGCTATCAGGGGGTGGATGGTCACGTCGGCAACACCCCGCTTATCCGCCTCCGCCGCATTTCAGAGCTGACGCGCTGCGAAATACTCGGGAAAGCCGAATTCATGAACCCGGGCGGATCGGTGAAGGACCGCGCGGCGCTCGGGATCATCCAGGATGCCGAGGTGAAAGGGCTCCTCAAGCCGGGCGGCACCATCGTCGAAGGGACGGCGGGGAACACCGGAATCGGCCTGACGATTGTCGGCCATGCGAGAGGGTACCATTCCGTCATCGTCATTCCCGAGACTCAGTCTCATGAAAAAATCGACCTACTGCGCGCCCTTGGCGCGGAGGTGCTCCCCGTGCCGGAAAAACCCTATTCCAATCAGGGCAACTACAACCATGTCGCCCGGCGGATGGCGGAGGAAAAGGGTTGGTTCTGGGCCAACCAGTTCGACAACACCGCCAACCGGCTCATCCACTACCGCACGACCGGTCCGGAAATTTGGGAACAGACCGCCGGGCAGGTAAACGCCTTTGTATCCGCAGTCGGTACCGGCGGGACACTGGCGGGAACAACCCTATATCTTAAGGAACGCAATCCAACGATCACGATCGGTTGCGCCGACCCCTACGGCGCGGCGATGTGGTCGTGGTTTACCAACGGCAACACAGAAACAAACGACGGCGATTCGTTTGCCGAAGGTATCGGCCAAGGCCGCGTGACCAAGAACCTCGAGGGGATTGCGGTTGATACCGCCTGGCGCATTCCCGACCAGGAGGCGCTTACCATTCTGTACCAGCTTCTGCGCGAAGAAGGGCTGTTTCTCGGCCTATCTTCCGGCATCAACGTCGCCGGCGCGGTTCGGATGGCACTCGAGCGCGGACCGGGCCAGACCATCGTGACGATCTTGTGCGATTCCGGCGCGAAGTATCAATCGAGGATCTTCAACCCGGAATGGCTGGCGGCCAATGGACTGAGGACCGATTTGTCCATCGAGACCCTTCTTGCATAGTGCCGCGCGGTCGCGTCTCCGAAGACATCCACTCATACCGCATGCTTTTGAGCAGCAGCGATGAAAGCGCAATACGTTTGTCTTCCGATGGGTCCGGATCTCGATGGATCAAAGCCGGCGAATTGGAAAGATATAAACCAGCCGACCGCTACGTCTTCCGGTCCGTGGACGGAGTCTCGATCGGCTTCGAGTGAATGGTCGCTGAGGTGCGCATTTGCGCCTGGACGACGTGACTTCGTGCCGGCACGCTTTGGGTCAGCCACACGTTTCCGCCGATGACGGACGCCCGGCCGATGGTGACACGTCCCAAGATCGTGGCGCCCGCGTAGATCACCACGTTATCTTCCACAATCGGATGGCGAGGCTCTCCCTTGACCAGAACACCCTGCTCGCCTTCTGCGAACCGTTTGGCGCCAAGAGTGACGGCTTGATAGAGACGGACATGTTTTCCGATGACAGTGGTTTCACCGATGACGACACCGGTCCCGTGATCGATAAAGAAGTGGCTGCCGATGTCGGCAGCGGGATGAATATCGATGCCGGTGGATGAATGCGCGATATCCGAAATCAACCGAGCGATCAACGGCGCTCCCAAGCGATGCAGGGCATGGGCGATGCGATAATAGATGACGGCCGTCATGCCGGGATAGCAGAGAAGAATTTCGGACGTACTGGTGGCCGCAGGGTCGCCTCGGAACGCGGCCTGTAAATCGGTGAACAGTAACGCCCGGATTGTCGGGAGTCGGCCTGCGAATTCGCTTGTAATTGCACTCGCTTTGTCAGTAAGCGAGCGGTCGTCCTGCTGGTCTGTATGGGACGCAAACACCAATCCTCTGCGGACTTGATCCTGCAAAAGAGGCAAGGTCTGATTCAGGGTGTGTCCGACAAAATAATCGATGTTGGTCTCGTTGAGATCCGCGCGGCCGTAGTGAGTCGGAAACAGTGCGGCACACAGACCGTCGACGATGCCGAGGAGCGCCTTTCGTGACGGCAATTTGTGAATCCGACCTTGATGCCGGATGTTGTGCGTGAGTTCACGTGAGGCGCGCAGTTCCGTGACGATCTGATCCAAGTTCCAATTCGTCGCCGGAGTGTCCTGCCGGTGCATCGTGTCGTCGTCCATAGCGTTGACGAACAATACCACGCCGGCCTTGGTGGAAGCCATTCTGATCAGGTGGAGCCGGTGAGTGGAGGAGCACGCCTGTGGCGCACGTTGCCACCTCCTTGATAGAGTGGAGCGGCTTTCCCATGAAAAATCGCCTCACCCAATTGATGAGTTGGCTGCATACATGGATCGGGCTTCTCTTTGGATGGCTCTTGTTTGCGGTATTTCTTACCGGAACACTGACCGTATTCGACGCGGAGATCACATCTTGGATGCAACCGGAGTTGCTGGAGATCTCTTCGGATACCGGTCAGATCGATGGATCTATACCTTGGCCGGCCCAGCTGACCTCGCAGCCTGCACCTGAGAATCCGGACGTTTCCCCCGACAGCCCTCTTCTCCGCATGGTCAAGCTCCAGGAGAAGCGGACTTTCTCCGGGCAAACAGTCGACCCCGTCACGGGCCGCATGGTGATCTTCCGCGACACCCAGGGAGGCGACTTCTTCTACCATTTCCATTATGGATTGCTATTCGGATGGCCCGGTGCATGGGTGGTGGCTGCCGCTGCGCTCATGATGCTCATCACCCTCGCCACAGGACTGTGTAGTCATCGATGGGTGTTCAAGGACGTCGTGATGCTTCGCCTCCGGCCTTATCATCCACGCGCCTGGCTGGATGCGCACAACCTGACCGGCACCCTGATGATTCCGTTTCATCTGATGATTGCGGTCACCGGTCTGATGATTTTCTGGTCAATCTATATGCCGGTGGACGTCCCGCTTCTACGAGGCAGCGAGGGCATCTTGCCGCTGATCTCTGTGCTGCACTTCGCACAATTCGGGGGCAGTCCGATGCGCTGGCTCTATTTCATCATGGGGTTGACGGCCACGGTCATGATTGCGACAGGACTCGTCTTGTGGACCATCAAGCGACAGAGATCCCAGGCGGATTCACGCGGAGTAGGCTACAGCGTTGTTGAAGTCCTCAATGTGGCGACTGTGGCCGGGTTACCTGTGGCCATAGCCGCGTTCTTTTGGGCGAATCGACTCTTGCCGCTGGCATTGAGTGAGCGATCGTTCTGGGAGATCCGTTGTTTCTTTGCCGCCTGGGCGCTCTGTCTTGCCCATAGCCTGTTGCGACGAGATTCCATCATGGCCTGGAGAGATCAACTGTATGGGGCGGCACTCCTGTTAGGATTCTTGCCTCTGCTCAATGGACTCACGACAAATAGCCATTTGTTGATGACACTACCGAGGGGGCAATGGGCGCTGGCAGGTGTCGACCTGACAGGGTTCACGGTGGGGGTATTGCTCGGCTGGACTGCCCGACGCGTAGGGCAGAGGCTCCCAACCAGAGCAGGTTGAAGACTTCTACCGGCGGTGTCATTGAGGGATGAGTCTCTGGAACACGACATACGAGGCAGTAGCCAAAAAACCACGGAGAACGCTCATTCGGAACGAGTACGGCTTGAGCGTTGATCGAGTAACTCAGCAATGTATGTGGCGAGCCGACGAAAACGGGCCAGGTCCTTCTCGTACATCGCATAGGGCTGACAGTAGTGCACGGAAAGCACTCCGATCATACGACCAGCGTCGGTCAGCAACGGCGCAGAAGACACGGCTCGAATCCCGTCCTTGAGCAAGACTTCTATGGCGGGTTGGGAAAAGTGCTGGCTGGTCGTGACATCCTGGACATGGATGGCACGCCGCGTTTTCCATGCCGCCAGGCAGCACGTCTTCTCGTCAACGACGACCTTGAAATAGTCCAGGAAGGCTTGGCTGAAACCGCGATGGCTTTTCAGGATTAATCGCTCACCGTGAGCGAACTGAAGGTTGGCGCGATCAGCATTCATCACGGACACCGCAGCCTCCAGGGAAAGAGCGTTATGACGGTTGGACCATTTCGTGCCGAGCCGTTCGCACCAAGACTTGGACCGTGATTCTGCGGTATTTTCCCGAGCGGCGATGGTTTTTTGAACCGTATCAGACAACCCGACAATCAGGCCACGGTCGAATGTGGTTCGTTTGTTTGGCATTGAATGATAAGGGAAAAGAATGGTCGCGGAATATGCACCAGCACCTGAAGCGCGTCAAGGTAACTCGAGAAGAGATTGGACAAGACGGTGGCGGCCGCGACGATCAGAATAGCCGCCAGTATAGTCGATCAAGCAATGCGGGTCTTATAGAGTGTCCGTATTGCTCCCGCGACATCCGCCTCGTCCTAGCCTACCGGAACCACGCTATCCCAGTCGGCAACCCTACTGCGAAATCTTCGCGGCCAATACATCGACCTGTTCGATCTGCGGTGGTTGAGCCAGCAGCTCAGGTGCCTTTGCCATCAGTGCTGCCGCAATTTGTCCAGCAAGATGCGCCTTACGCCCCGTCTCATCGGTAAACGCATCAAAAATGCCAAATGTGGCATGTCCCAATTTAAGGGCAAACCAAATCGGCGTGGAGGCTTCTTGATTCGCCAGGGCAAGGCCATCTTCGAGAAAACGACCCACTTCCGCTTCCTTTCCCGGTTTGGCCTGCAACCTCACTAACAATGCCACTCGTACCATGTTGTCCATCCTTTCTGAAGTTGAACGAATTGCTGTGGGCATCCTAGCGCGTGGACCGAACATGGTCTATTGGCAAGAATGCCAATTATGATACAGTTCTGGCCATGCGAATTTACATCCTTGCACTTCAGGACACTTTCGATACTGGCTTATCCACCCTTCTTGACACTTTCAGCGTGGCGAATGAACTCGCCGCATCCTCGAGGACATTGACGACACACTTCGATGTCACCATCGTGGGTGTTCGCTCCCGAGTGACCACGAGTCACGGCCTGTCGATCCCGGTGGAGCCGGCGACGGGGCTTGCTCGTCCCGATGTCGCCCTGGTTCCTGCCATGGGGGCGAAGATGCCTGATACGTTGCGCATCATGCTCGCCCGACGGGAAATAGTGGACGCACAGAGCTTCCTGCGGGGATGGTTCCAGCGAGGCACCATGCTTGGGGCTGCCTGCACGGGCACGTTCATCCTTGCAGGAACCTCCCTGCTCAACGGCCATCATGCGACGACTTCGTGGTGGCTGGCTCCCTTCTTTCGTGAACGGTATCCGCATGTGATGCTGGACGAGTCACGTATGATCGTCCACTCGTCACCATTCATCACTGCCGGCGCCGCGCTGGCGCATCTCGATCTGGCCTTGTGGCTCGTGCGTCGCCGTAGTCCCGCGTTGGCGGCGCTGACGGCTCGTTACCTCGTGGTTGACCCGAGACCGATGCAGGCGACCTTCGCCATTCCTGACCACCTGGCTCACGCAGATCCGTTTGTGGAGCGGTTCGAACGGTGGGCCCGGCGCCGTTTGGCTGACGGCTTCTCGCTCCATGAAGCCGCCTGTGCGGTGGCAACTAGTCCAAGGACGCTGACGCGTCGACTCCACGCCGTGGTTGGGAAGTCGCCCCTCGCATACTTTCAGGACATTCGCATCGAGCGTGCTGTCCACCTGCTACAGACCAGCGACCACAGTATTGACGAGATAGCTGCCCAGGTCGGCTATGCCAGCGGGGTAACGTTGCGAACCCTCATCCGACGCAAAATCGGCCTCGGGGTGCGCGAGTTGAGAGCGCGTGTCTGATCGCGCTCTGGGGATCGTCCCGACTAGGCCTTGCAGCACGAGTTCATTGTCGCTGTGCAGGGCGCCGAGGCAGAGCACAACAACGCGTATTCAGAAGAGTCGTCGCCATTGAGTTCCACCGAGGAGGACCCAGCTAGGGATATCCCTAGTTGAGCGGAGGGTTCTACAACATTATACGTAGCACCCAGACAGGAGAACTGCATCTCATCTCAAACATTGCATTTGTCAGCAAACTTCTCAACTTGACCGCCGTCATTGTTGCAGAAAGAGCGGCTTTCTTATGATGTTGCGCGAAGAGATTAGGCAATTTATGATCGCCTCGGAAAACTTGCTCGACGGCACCATGAGAGCCGAGGAACTGACCAGCCTCGATCTGGAGCTTATCCAGTACTACCTGTTTGAGGTTGCTCAGAAGTATCCACCTATCTTCCCAGGCTGACCTACGACCAAATCTTCGCCAGCAGAAGCCCACTTCACAACCTCCTGGGGTTCACGGATTAGACTTTTGGTGAATTGGGGTCTATCCCGTGTGACTTCAGCCAACTCCAATCAGAAACTTGGTCGATCTCGTGCTTGGTTTCGGCGGCAATCTGGAGAATTCTCCCCTGCTCACGAAGCTCTTTCATTTCCTCAGCAACGAGATTGCGAAAACCTGGCTCTTTCTTCTCGAGCGCCTCAATCACGGCCTCACACTGCAGTTGTAGACGAGTTAAGCACCAGACAAGGCTAGCAAGAGATTCACCACTCATGACTCCTCCCATGGTAAGCGCCTCTGCACATTTTTGGGATTATCCAACCGAAGAGCCGGGAATCTTGCCATCAACGATCTGTTGGCCATAGGCAATGCATTGGGCGGTGGCTTCGTCCTCAGTCGTATGCCGACCCGTCGACACGAAATGACGACTGTCCTCCTCGTCGTCGGTCGGCCATGAAATGAAGACATTCAACTCCCACTGGCCGGTATCCACGAGAAGCCGAGGCGCGGGCTGGATGGTATATCCTTTGTAGGTCACAGTTTTAGTCATCGTGCTCAGGAGGTTGCTGGATGGAATGCCTCACTGTGACCCCGTTCATTGAGGAGAACCGCATGCCAGGTTACCGCTTCACGGCAACCGGGACATTTGACCGCTTGTTGACCGGCGCGTGGGTGGGCAGACGCCCACCAGAGTGGGTTGAAGACTCCTTCCGGCAGCGTCCATGGTGAATGAACTGCCGGCACGCGCAAGCGAGGTTTGGAGGCGAGGCGCTCAACCCATCGTTGAAGGCCGACTCGGCTCCTCTCTCATATTCACAATCGAAGGGGAAAGTGCTTGCCGCATAATATCAAACTTACGAATGGGTTACATCCTACGACCGTCGGGTATCTTCTTCCATTTCGCCGTAATCACATCCCGCAGAAGGTCCGCATTGCAGGCCAGGGGACGTTGTACATCTCCGTCCATGACGATCCTTCCCCGGCCGAGATCTTCCTTCGAGTGAAAGGTACCGACAGCACCCCGGAGTTGATCGGCCCCTACGACGTGATCGCCCGTCTGATGAGCATTGCTCTGTAGCACGGCGCCATCCCTTGAGAAACTCGGTGATCTCCTCACGAGCGCCCAATTTACCCAATGCGGGCCTGTCTCTGGACAGAACCGGCTGAAACACTGCTCCAGTTTGCCGGATCTAATCGGCCGGCACCTATTGGTGGAACACTGCGGCCGTGAGCAGCTCGCGCATGTGCTCTGCCCTCCCACTGAGATCTCGTAGGATGGCGCGATTACTAATGGCTACGTTCGGCAACTGTAGAAGGAGGATTGATCATGAGAGCAGGCTCCAGACAATCTGGACAACCCTCCCCTAAAAAAAGAAAGACGAGCACGCGGCATCCAGATGGTGAACTGGAGTTTCGCCCAATCAGGTGTTTGATCCGACCGTCATTGCATCAGCCTTGGAGCGCGCCCATGGGATGATCACCGTCGCGACAGGCTTACTCAATTGCAGCATGCAAACGATCTATAACGCCGTCCGTTCCTATCCCGAAGTCAAAGATACATTCTACGATGCGCACGAACCATGTCTCGATCGGGCAGAGCTAGCACTGCTTAAGGCAATCAACAACGGGCAAGCTTGGGGGATTTGCTTCTATCTTAAAATCCAAGGGCGGAAACGCGGCTCTGTCGAGAAGGTCGACGTTGGCGCGGCTTCGTCGACCCTCAAAGAGTTGGTGTTACTCGCACAGAAGCGGCGGGCGAAACGCGAACAGAAGCAACCGGAAGGGAAATGCGTGAGACCGTCCATGCCTGTGTAGAGTTTGGGGTGGACACAGTACCGGCTTATTAGATCTGGGTGGTCTCTGGTGCTGACCGAGTGAAGTGGCGAAGATCTGCCGGGTGTCGAGGGCCACGGTCTACCGCTGGATCGAACAAGGCAAAATGCAAACGATCCTCAACGGCGCCCGTTCACGATTCAACACGATGAGATTGGGCGGGTTCTAACTGGGTAATGATTGGGTCAGCGCTCCTGCTACCCATACCAGGATGGGGCAACATCCCAGTCTCCAGGGCCGGCGCATGGGGGAGCCCCGTAACCTCGAGAATCTCCTGTTCGTTGAGTGTCTCCCGAGCGAGCAAGGCTTCGGCAAGCAAATCGAGTTGCTTGCGATGCGCGCTGAGGAGCCGCCTGGCTTCGTCGTGACTCTCACCGATAATCCTGAGTACCTCGGCATCGATGGCTTTGGCAGTCTCCTCGCTGAACGGCTTCGCGTCTCCGTAACCGTTTAAGCCGCTCAGATAGGGGTTCTCCCTTGGGGCGAGCTGCACGAGCCCAAGCCGCTCACTCATACCCCAACGTGTGACCATCCGACGGGCAAGACCCGTGGCTTGCTCAATGTCGTTTTCGGCCCCAGTGGTCTTCGTCCCGTAGACAATCTCCTCGGCTGCACGCCCTCCCAGCATTCCGACGATCCTCGCGCGTAAATAGGCTTCCGGATAGTTATAGCGGTCGCTGTCGGGGCGCTGATAGGTTACGCCGAGCGCCTGCCCGCGTGGCACGATCGTAACCCGGTTCACGGGGTCGGCGCCAGACACCACGAGACCGAGGATGGCATGTCCACCCTCGTGATAGGCAATGCGTTCTCGGTCGGCCCGGCTCATGAGAATCGGGCGTTCTGGGCCGAGCACGATCTTCTCTAGTGCGTCGAGGAAGTCCTTGTGACGGACCTCTTGTTGCTCGCGGCGAGCTCCCAGCAGCGCGGCCTCATTCACCAGATTCTTGAGGTCGGCCCCTGAGAGCCCTGGCGTCATTGCGGCAAGATTTCCAAGGATTGCATCGTTCGCGAGCGGCACGTTGCGAGTGTGGACCTTGAGGATTGCCTCCCGCCCGGTCTTGTCGGGGAGATTCACGACCACGCGCCTGTCGAAGCGTCCAGGGCGCAGGAGCGCTTTGTCGAGCACGTCCGGTTGGTTCGTCGCCGCCAACACGATGATACCTTCTCGGCTCGAGAACCCGTCCATTTCGGTCAGGATTTGGTTCAAGGTTTGCTCCTGCTCGCTGGATCCGCCAATCGCCATCTGTCCGCGGGCGCGTCCAATGGCATCGAGTTCGTCGATGAAAACAATCGCGGGCGCATTCTCCCGCGCTTCCTTGAAGAGATCCCGCACCCTCGCTGCGCCCACTCCCACGATCATCTCCACAAACTCCGCGGCACTCATCGAGAAGAAGGGCACCCCCGCCTCTCCTGCCACAGCCTTCGCGAGCAGTGTCTTCCCGGTCCCCGGCGCACCTATCAGCAGCACGCCTTTCGGAGCAGTCCCTCCGAGGCGGGTGTACTTTTTGGTATCCTTGAGGAAATCCACGATCTCGATCAGTTCGTTCTCAGCTTCGTCGATGCCGGCCACGTCGTCGAAGGTGATCTTCGCATTCTGCTCCTGGTCATACCGGCGGGCTCGACTCTTGCCCATGCCCATCACTCCTCCACCCATCATGCCGCCGCCTTGCTGCGCTGCCCGACGGAAGAGCCAGATATAAAAGCCGATGAAGAGCAGGCCCGGGCCAAAGCTAAAAAACACCGTCACCCATGGGTTGCCGCCTTCTTGAATCGGTTTCGCGCTGATCTCGACCCCATTCGTGATTAAGAATTGTTCCAAGCTAGGGTCTACGAAGGAAGGGAGTGTAGTTGTGAACACACTGATTACTTTGGTTTCGGTGCCGGAGACCGCACCACGCTCGTTCGTGGTTTTGGCCTCGCCACTGGACGCCGTACTCTTTTCACCCAACGGTGGATAGGTGATAGCTGTCGTGAAGCGGCCCGTGATGGTGTCCGCCTGACTGTAGATCGCCGCGACGTTGTTCTTCCCTACCTCCTGCTTAAAGAAGGTATAGGGCACTGTGACTGGCGCTTCCTGGCTCGGGATCAGAAACCTTCCGAGTAAGAAGTTTGCGACCAGGATGAGCACGAACCAGAGCCATGTCTTACGCGGCGGCACCTTCATCTGCTCGGTGCTCTTTCGAGCACCTGGCCCGCTGTCGGTTGGCTGGAGGCGCCTGGTTGGTGTGGAATCGCTATTCTTACGTCGCGTCTGCTGTTCCGTCACGCGCATGGTGACCTCCTCAGACGCACTGGCTCGTAGCCGGCGGAGATGTGTGCAGTCTTCCTCGACCCTAGCACTTCCCCTACTCGCATAACAAGTTCACTCTGGTGCTCCGATTAAACGGTGGACAGGGAGCAGCAGCACATCCGGTGATCAAGGCCGCTGTTCCGGGCAATGATTGCCGTGGGAACGCATCGGACCCTTAATGAAGAAAGCGTTGCCAACCACCGTATGATCCTCCCACAAATTTCGTCAGCACGCGGCGATTTAGTGTAACGAATCTGGATGGGGCGTCGTACTAGGAAAGGCCATAGGGCGAGAACGCGAGCAGCCAACATCGATCGAAGGAGAGAGGCTCCAATGCACAAGGGGAAGCAGTGAGGCGTCAGGCTTCCAACCCATCCACGGTGTTCCCCAGCTCCCGATTCGGTGGTCTCATAGGTGAATGATTCGATACTAAACGGAGGTTCTATGGAACACCGGCAACATTGATGTTTGTAGTTGGATGGCTGAAGTCCCGAGTTGGCGTGACTCAGTAGAGCCTGGTCGCATCCGGCCCATCTTGTATTCGTTCCCTCCTGAGCAATTGTGCACAGACGGCAGCCGTCCCCTCCAGTATGCTTCTCCACAATGGAGAAGGTGTGAATGCTGCCACGAGCGAACACAGTTCCGTCATGGCCGTTTGAGAGGCGCGAAGGCGTTGAAGGCAGCGGCATGACCCTGAGAGGCAAAGCCGACGTGGAGAGAGTGACTGGGCTGCCGAATGAAGCGCTGGCCACGGAAGTTATCTCCATCCTCCGCTACAAGCGGCATTACTTCATGACCACCGGGATTAATTCTCGCCACGTGAATGCCGAAGCCCTGGCCAGTCCCGTGAGGGCCTGAGTCTCCAACCGAACCCGTCTCGCTCGGGCCCGCCCAGGGATACATGCCACAGCGGGCTGATCACCCGCGGCACAAGTCATGAGGGTGAAAGTGCATGTCACGGTGGCGCCTGGTGTTTCATACGCGCGCCCTTGGGCGCAGGAGGAGGAGATATGCTCTGTCGACGCTGTCGCGGACTCCTAGTACAAAACACCTTCGGTGAATGGAACGCCGAGACCAACTCTTTAAACATGGCCACACGCTGCATCAGTTGTGGGTGTATCGAGGATGCCGTCGTTCGTGCGAATCACCTCCATAGTGGGGGGAGAACGCGCGGGATCTCGCGCAGGAAGCATGCCTCTCAAGCTCCTGGCTCGATGCGATGAATGGATGGTAATGGTCACCGTGTAGAGTACGGAACAGGTCGATTGATGGACAATGAACATATCGTTGTAAATGAAGGAGGGCTCCATGTTTCTGTATATACTTATTCTTGGAATCGTTATTGGATTGCCCGTGTCAGCCTTTGCTCAATTTGAGGATAGAGGTGAGTATGTGGAAGTGTCGAGAGGTGTAAAGTTGTGTCCCAATGCTGCCCTAGACGCCTCGAAAGGGACGCTCGATCCGAAGAATCGTTTCTGGCGCGTCACGAGCAAATCGCGGGCCAACGGCACGCAATCCGTGGCCGCATTTGTTCTCGAAAGTTCATACAATAGCCAAAGCGGCGAGACCACAGACGAGCCACGTCAATCCAATGCTGGCTATGCCACATTGTTCAAGAGGGCCTTGGAGCATAAGGGCATGCTGTTGATGGTCAGTCCAAGAGATGGTGAAATTGAAGCGACGGTCGAGATTTGCCCAAAAAAGAAATAGGGTATTTGCTTCCATTGAGGTACACCTAGGCCATCTGCATTTCACTGCCTGAGGGTCAGGCACCACTACACTGTTGGTCTTTCTTATAGACCACGACAGCCGCAACTTCCACGCCAAGAATCGCCGCACCGAATATCAGCCAGTTTGGATCCATCATGTCTCCTTCCGTGTATCGCCTAAACTCACAATACACTCCATACTCTGGAGTGTATCTCCCTAGGATGAAGAAGGAGTGAGAAGGGGATGAAGAATGGCTCATGAGCGTGTGCAAACCATCCCTTACCCATAATACCGCTTGACTCCGGTGCTGAATGCGCCCAGGGTGATGCTATGACGTATTGAACCGCGTCGACTGTCCCATCTCTCGCGCATTCCCTTTTCCCACTCCGGCGCGTCTGATTCCTCAGTCTCTGCCTCCGTTTCTTCGAAGGACGACCGTCATCGGATCCAGCGATGCAAGAGGCGAAAGCGCCTTTCACAGTGTTGGTGTCTTCTGCGCCTGAGGTCCACGGGGCACAGACCATGACAGAGGAGGAGTAATCATGATGACCACGATCATAACAAAAGGAGCAGCCCTCTGGATGGTGGTGCTGCTCGCAGCCCTATCCCTATCGTCAATTCCGCCTGCTCAAGCAGAAGATTCGCACGTGAAAGGAACGATGATTTCACCCCCGACAGAAGAGCTTGCTGTTCCGATCGGAGAACGTGCTGTCGTGGCCTCCGGGGCAGCGGAGGATACGCTCACGGCCTGTAAGGCCAGAATTCCTGAGTTGGCCAGCGCCGGGCAACACCTGTTGGCTGATCAAACCTGTGCAGGGGAAGAGGAGACGAGAAAAACGATCCGGTCGGCACCGAAATTTTGAAGGGGCACTCTAACCCCACATGATGGGAAGGTGATGGGGGAACCGAAGCATACGGGCACATTCGGAGGGAAGTCAAACCGGAGGTGATGAACATGTATCAGATTTATAGCCTAGTCGCGATTGTCGTGCTGTTGTGGAGTATCACGATCTGGAGCTCGATCCCGGAGGAAGAGAAAAATAGACAGTCTTGATGGGTCGTATGACAAGCGGATTCTTCCGGCCAATTATCGAGACATGTTGGTCTTCATGCGGACGATCATCGATCGTGCTGACGTGTGCTGAACAAAGTGTACCCATAGGAGGACGTAACAATGATTACGATTACAAGCAAAGCCGAAGAGAAGATGCGGGAGCTGATGCAAGAGGACAAGGAGACCGTCGGTCTCCGAGTATATGTCAAAGGCGGTGGGTGCCATGGCTACCAGTACGGGATGGCCTTCGAGTCTGCAACCGGCGATGACGACACGGTGATCGAAAAGGGTAACCTCAAAATCATCATGGACTCCCAGAGTGCCCCACTGCTCGCCGGCTGTGAAGTCGATTTCCAGGACAGCGTGCAAGGCTCAGGCTTTGCGATCAAAAACCCACAAGCCAAAACGACGTGTGGGTGCGGCAGTTCGTTCAGCGCCTAACAACAGCGCCAGATCGCCGGCCACCACTGTCGACAGGAAGGGAACAAGCTATGGACACCACAGCCATCATCGGAACCAAGAATAAGAAGGGTCAAGTCATCACCGATCCACGCGTGATGATGAACGACGCGCCTCGCACACCATCATTTTTTACCGGCAGTGAAGTGATTAAGGAAGCCGTCAAGCGCGCCAACGTCGACATTATGGTGGCCTATCCCATTACGCCCCAGAGCGAGGCGGCCGCCCTATGCGGCGAACTCTTTGCCGAGGGGTATATCGGCGATTATTTCCGCGGGGAGAGCGAATTTGCCGTCATGTCACAGTGCGCCGGCGCCGCTTTCGGCGGGGCCAGGGTTTTCACGACCACCGCCGGGCCGGGCACCATGCGGGCCATGGAAAACTTTCCGATGTGGGCCGGATCCAGATTGCCGATCCAATGTATCGTGACCTGCCGCGGCATCAATTCTCCCCTGTCGATCCAGCCGGACACGATCGAGATCGCCTACCTCATGAATACAGGCATGCTCGTCTGGCATGCGGAAACCGCACAGGATTTCTATGATTGGATTCTCAAGGGATATATGGTGTCGGAAGAGCCGGATGTGCATTTACCGTTGGCCCTCTGCTGCGACGGCTTCTTCGTGACCCACACGAAGGACGTCGTCGGCCTGACTCCCGCCGAGATGTGCCTGCCACCGTACGATCCCTATCGTTCACCCGTGCCCTGCATGGATATGGAGTGTCCACCGGTCCGGATGATGCGCGATCCCTTTGTGATGAAGAGCAACTACATCAGCTACGCCACGCACGCGAGTTGGCAGCAGGAAGTCTGGGCCGCCGCAGAACGGTCGCGCAAGCACACGATCGCCTGGCTGGATGGGCTGATCGACGTCGAAGACGGCGATGCCGACATCCTCATTATCTCCTCGGGAACCGCCGTTTCCCAGGGGCGGGAAGCTATGCGCCTGCTGGCCGATGAGGGGGTGCGCGTTGGACTCGTCAAGATCAAGACCTTGCGCCCTTGGCCGGAAGAAGAACTTCGCGAAGCGACCAAGCATGCCTCACACATCATCGTGCCCGAGTTCAATGTCATCGGATGGATGGCCAAAGAAATCAAAGCCACGATCCCCAACAGCGAGCGTGTCGTCGCCGGACCACGTGTCTGCGGGGGCATGACCTTACCACCGGAAGTGATCGTGGAGGAAGTCAAGAAGGCGATCGGGATGCGATCCGGAGTGCTGGCGGGGCGCGGTGGATGAGCATACCCGGCCGCACCAGGAGGGGATAACTAGACAGCGTTGAAGAACTTGTCACGAACCGGCGAAGCGTTGCTCGTCGAAGTCGCCGCACAGGCAAAGGGAAAGTGCCGTGGCAACGCCATCGACTGTGCAAGAGATATCCATTCGACCGCAACTGCGGATAACAGTGAAAGCGAGGTGTCAGATGAGTCTCGATTACGTAAAGTTCACGCCAGGATTCGATACGTTCATGCCGAAAGAATACCGGGATATGGTTGAACACGGACCTTTCGGGAAGAAAGCAACGGTGTCGCAGATGGGCAGCTTCAAGGAAATCCTGGAGGAGCATCCGATGTGCGCGGGCTGTGCCATGACTCTGTTCATCCGGCTGGCGATTGTCGCCTTCCCGAACCCAGAAGACACGATTACAGTCGGGACGGCAGGATGCGGCCGGCTCGCCATCTCTCAGGCGGCGATTCCCTTCGTGTACGGCAACTATGGCGACCAGAACGGCGTCGCCAGCGGGTTGTCGCGCGGGTTACGAATCCGATTCGGCGACCAGCCCAAAGATGTTGTGGTGATGGCCGGTGACGGCGGAACCGCCGACATCGGATTCCAGCAGGTCCTCCATTCGTGGTTTAGGAAGGAACGGTTCACGACGATCATGCTGGACAATGAGGTGTACGGGAATACGGGCGGACAGGAAAGCGGTATGACCACCAGAGGGGCGGTGCTCAAGATGGCCCCGCTCGGCAAGAAGTTCGAGAAAATGGACATGGTCAGCATGGCCAAGATCGCCGGCTGCGCGTATATTGCCACCGTTGTGCCGAATAATCCGCGGCGGGTGGAAAGCTGCATCAAGAAGGCCGTGCTGATCGCGCGCGAGGTCGGTCCGACGTATATTCAGGCCTATACGTCCTGCAATATCGAATACGCGATTCCGACCGACAAGGTCATGGAAGATGCCAAGACCGTAGAGGACGATCGATACAAATTTACCGAGTATGTCAGCGAAGACGCCAAGGCCTATCTGGCTGATCGATATGGTTACAAGGAGTTCATCCAGAAGCCGGTGGCGGCTCTCACGAAGGTGTAATCACATGGATAGGGGTGGAAGGATTCCAGAGAAGGCCCACACGGCTCCCTCAAATCCTCCACCCTTCAGCCGATCCCCCTGGTGATGGACCTGAGAAGAGAAGAATTATAACGGACATGTCATTACTTAACAGCACTGCAAAGCCAGGCTCGTCGAGACGTCGACGCGTTTTTCGACCTCTTCAGTGAAAGATGAGAACAAGCACTCGACACTGGAACGGAGTTCCACTGAACCGATACAACGTTTAGCATGGGGGGACAGATCATGCCGACACTTGATATCGATTGCCCTAACTTGCCCGATCTTGAATTCACTGTGTTGATCACGGCACTGTGCACCTCCCGTGGGATCGTTCTGAATATCTCTGACCAGTTACGCACAAAAATCTTTGACCGCTGCTGGGTGCTGATTGACGAAAGCCCCCCTCCCCGCAGGCCTGAGAAACGGGTGCTAGACTTTACATCTTGGACCCCGGTAACGCTGGACGCGATGGTCGAAACCATCCGCAGTATTCTCACGGAAGCCGGTATCCGGACACTCACCTGGGGTCATTCTGCAAGCGAACGGACGCAAGTAAGTACATCGGGATCACAGCCTCTGATCGATCGATTCGAGCAATTGCATGCTCCGCTATCCATGGCGAGTGACACGGCCAGTAGAGAGACGGTGCTGGGTGCACCAGAACGCAGGGATAACGCGGGACCAGACATTCGGCAGTTAGTTGCTCAGATAGACACCTTGATGGCTGCATTGACCCCGGCAGTGAAGCGTCGTGCCGCAGACCTCGTGGCGAGTGGAAAACATTTCGAGACGGTGGGCAAGTTGCTGGAGGGAGTCGATATTCTACGATGCAGGGGAGAGATATATCTGACGTGGGCTCGCCATTATGCCGCGCTAGCTGATGACCACGGCGAAGAGACTGCAGAGACGGATGGGAGTTGGATCGTGCCCAGTTGATTACTAACACGTCTTCTGTTGTTCTATCCTCGTCATCCTCTTCAGATCCCCTCTCCTTGCGTGAAGAGCCAGGAGCAGTACTAACGGTGAATGTCCAGCGTCGTCAGCGATCCATTCGGTGAGACGAGTATCCGTCGTTCACGCTTGAGTTCAGATGTTAACCCACCCAGCGTGCGTCCGAAGCAACGCCTGGGGATGAGCGCTCATGATGTCAAACATGGCAGTCTCCACACATTCGGTCGAGGCATAGCCACATAACGCGATCACTGGAGATTCGGCGATGACAGCCGTGGCCCGGCGCTCATAGGTCATAAAGGCCTGGCGACCCTCTTCAGACGTAAACGGCCCTGGCCCCCCCGCCAAACGCACACGCTCATATCCAAGATGCCGAGCCATCGAAGGTAAGGCGGCCAGCCGACTTCGGGACCTCCCCATGTCCAACGCGCCATTCGAAAACCAGCAGTCTTCCGCAGACATGATCTTCAGCTGCTTCGTGGCTTGCAGTCTCGGACCGTTCAGGCCGCAATACAAGAGTTCGTCGAGAGCGAACGCAATGGTCAATGGTGGGGGAAGCACCCAAACACAGAACTCATTTTTGACGATGCCCGCTTTCAGAAAGGAGGCGGTCACCTGCAAATACTCTTGGGGCCGCCGATAAAACAAACAGAGATGCGATCCCAACCGAATGTTATGCGCACCACGAATCCCACTTACAGGCATGGAGATACCGCCATGCGAGCGATAGAGGAGTCTTTTTATGGTTAAGCAAAGGATCGCCTTGTGTGATGCGTGCATCCATAGCAATGGTCTTGTCGACAGAGCAGTGGGCGACCTTAGACCGGTACGGTAGCATTGCCCTCATACGGGAAATGGTCAAAAGTGCACGCGATTCACGGTTCAATTGAATCCGCCAGACTGGGCTCGTATGTGATGAAATTGGCCGGGCCTGGAGCTAGCGAATGCAAACTAACCCCCTCACGCCTAGAGCGGGACGCTGAACGGGCTCTCACGAGTGGTTGTGAGGACACCGTAATGAGGCTCTCTATGGCCGCCCAGACGTTAGAAAAGCTCCGAGCCAAACAAGAATGGATTCCGTGATCAGCACACAGCCTTCCTCCGCGAACCGTCTCTGATCCAGACCCGCCGCCATCATCCTGAGGAATTAATCGCGACCGGCCAGGGACGTCGACCGTCGTGCAGCCGCTTCATCGCAAGGCTGAACGGAAGCTAGCTCTGATCAAGAAGCTGGAGCATCTTCAAAACCTTGTCGCTACCGTGTCTCTGGATGAAAAATGGCTAACGAAGCGCTTACGTGATGAGCTGGACAGTCTCCCGTCATTGTTCGGGCGGCATGTCGATCACTCCCGTCAGATGCTCAGAAAACTCCTAGACGGCCATACTCTGTGTGAGCCGATACTGGAGGCGGGAAGGCCGGCTACCCTTCACGGCAACCGGGACGTTTGACCGCGTGTTGACCGACGCTTGGGAGGCAGACGCCCATCAGAGTGGGTTGATGACTCTTTCCGGCGGCATCAATGAGGGACGCGCCGCCGGTACGCACGAAGTGCGGTTTGGTGGAGGCGAGGGATACCCACCGTCGTTGGCTCCCCGGTTTCGCTTTCATATTCACGGGATTGCTCTGGCCGCCTAGGGGGCTTGTCAGACAGCCCCGGGGCCTAAAAAGGGAAATCCGACGGCTAGCGCCTCACGCCCACGACACCTTGTTCAACGCCATGGCGCTGACCGAATCTGCCCTATCGCAGCCCGTTGGCGCACAGTCTAGGAGAGGGGAGGTAGTGGGGCGAGTGGCAACGGGGAAACAAAGATACCGCATCAGAGAGTTCCCAGAGCGTATGGGAACCGAGAGTCATTCATAATGGATCAAAAATGATAGCCGACGCCACCGGCAACGATGTGCACGTTATAGTCAAAGGACAAGGAAAGTGGACTTCCCCCAATATTGCTATGTTCGATATGCGCGTGATTGTATTTCCACTCCGTGAACAGTGAGAGGCTCTGAGTCACGCGATATCGAATCCCGACTTGAGTGTTCAGTCCTACATGCATGGTGGCATCGCCATTATCTCCAGTTCTAAGGTTGGAAAAGAACAAACCGACCCCCACTCCCGCATACGGTTCGAACGCCCCTGCTTGATACCGGACTAAGAGGACCACCGGTGCCCATGTCACGACACTATGCGTAAACCCTGACAACGTACTGGTGGTGCCTCCTATGGTCGCCCCTTGTTGCTTAAGATGAGGCGTTGCATTGAATACCTCGGTTTCGATGCCCGGATTGAACCGCCCTAACTTCACCTGATCGAAATAATACCCGAGTTTTCCTCCATAGATCAGGGAGTTTTGCAGCGCAAGATCACTCCCGCCGACTCCACCTCCAACTCCACTCCACTTCACGTTGCTCGCGTCATTAGGCATGTGAGCTCCAATTTGACCAGCAACATACATTTCTCCCTGTACGGGGTGGCTGAAGAGCAGCAGGGCGAGTCCCCCCATGATCACAGGACTCCATCGAGGAACAGCCCATGAACGATTCATCTTGCACTCACTCTTTCTCCGGCCTTCCGATCAGTAGCGATCCAATCAACAGGCCGGGAACTTGACTTGGTTGGAGGAATGGAAATGCAACTACTTGGCCTAGTCGTTAAGGCCACGGCATAACTCCAAGACGATTCAAGTCAAACCTTTTACGAGTGCGCGGATCGGTGCGAAGGGCGAGTTTCTGTGAATGTATGGGGCAATATGCGACAGGTGACAGGCTGTGCTGTAGCGGCAGCTACTATATGCGAGCCAGGGCGAATCGTCACTCTGCATCGAACTGGCACACTTGGCACTCGATGGAGGCCGGCATGCGCCCAGAGGACGATGAGGAAAGTGACGAGCGGAAAGTGGTAAGGCTTCTTGAAGTGGCCGAGGAAGACGATGTGCTCGAACTCGAGGATGGGAGGCGACTAGTCGTTGCGCCTGGAAACATTCCCACCGCTTCGCTCTGGCTACCGACCGCAACACTCGAAATCACGGAAACTGGCGAGGACGTGTTTGACCTTCTTGTTCAATTGCAGGGTGCCACCCGGGCTGTACGGGCTCGATGGGATAATCTTAAAGAGATACTCTGAGTCCGGTTCTGCAGAGTAGTTAGCTCATCGAAGTCAGTTGTTAAAATTCGCAGACTAGGTAACTACCGATCTTCGTTGCCGAATGTGCCTGAGGTCGTCAAGATATTTGATTCAGTTCATGACAGCCTCCTAATGCCTTTCTGACTTCCGCGTATACTAGTCGGTACGCGCAAATCCTTTTTGGCGCAAATTCTGTGAGAGATCTTCGGCAACGTTGGCGAAAATGTACCGCCATGCACCGATTGTGTCTATCCCGCCTCCGAAGATGGTCCGTTTCGAATCAATGGTCCCAACTAATTGGCCCTCCTGGTGCAAATTACACTGAATCGTTAGGCGAGTGGCCCCCCAACCAGGGAACAGAATCCGCTTGAACGCGTTTCCTTCCTCGTAGTCAAGAATCTTGCAATCACAAACTAGCTTCCTTGAGAAGGTGTTATTCCACAAGAGGTCTGCTCTTTCTAGTTGGCCTCTCAAAGCCTCTTGTAACATCGTTTCAAGGCGCATGTCCGACTCGATGGTCTTGCCACTGTTGCTGACGACTTTTCCCACTTCGATCCCGGTTGTTGAATCAGGAGTGAAGTTATTCAACAAATTTAGCCGGTGATCTACGATAGTCGAGCATGCGCTCAACGACAGAACCATACAACCCAGCACACTCGCTCTGAGCCCTAGCTTGACTCTACCGATATCAGGCATTGCATCCTCCAAGACTGAATAGAAGGCCTATGGAAAACGAAAGCAACGGCTGGATCCTCTTGCTATTCCAGACGATTTCCAAAGCCACTGAACATTCATAGGGATCATCAAAACGCTATCCTGGGTTACAACACTCGTTAATACATTCCATGAATTCTAATTGGATTTCAGAAAACGAACTTGAAGGGCGAATGTACTTGCAGAGAAGGAGGAAGAGTTATCGTTAGTCAGAATACTAATACGTGAGCCTCATTATAGTTCCGGGATCACATGGCAGCGTTTCCTCATGCCTGCAATGCAGAAAAAGCCATTCAACGCGACGGCACCAAGAAGCAACGGAAACGGCCTCAACCGGAAAGGCTGGGGCTCGAGGCTTGGCCTCAATTACGAAAAGACAATAAAGAGGCCAGCAAGTCAACCGAAGAAAAGAACACCTGCGGGTTGATGACTCTTTCCGGCGGCACCAATAAGGGATGAGCCGCCGGCCCGCGCAAGCGAGGTTTGGTGGAGGCGAGGCGCTCAACCCATCGTTGATTAGCCATCTCGGCCCCAGTCTTACCTTCACAATCCAAGGGAAGGTGCTTGCCGCATGACAAACCGGCTCAAACTTCCCGCCCGTCGTTACCACATCACCCAGAAAGTCCGTATTGCTGACAAGCGAACGCTCTATATCTCCGTCCACGACGATCCCTCCCCTGCCGAAATCTTCCTTCGGGTGAAAGGTTCCGATTGCACTCCAGAGACGATCGCGCTTTACGACGTAATAGCCCGTCTGATGAGCGTGGCTCTTCAATACGGTGCTTCCCTCGAAAAGCTTGGTGATCTCCTCACAGGCGCCAAATTCGCCCCATGCGGCCCCGTGTCTGGACATGAGCGGCTGAAACACTGCTCCAGCCTCCCCGATCTGATTGGCCGGCATCTGTTGGTCGAGTACTGCGGTCGTGAGGAGCAGGCCCATGTCACAGGGGCAACAGTCGAAATGTCGGGACAAAGTCGGTCTTGATGAAAAAGCCCTCACGCAAAGCGAAACAGACCAAAGCCGCGAGGAACCTGGCCAAGGGCATGGATGCCAAGACCGCCTTAATTGAAGCCGGTTACAGTGAGTCCTACGCGAAAGCCCGCGGTTATACCGTGGTGAAACGTCCGTACATTCAAACCATCCTCACCGAGTCATGCGACCGTATTATGAAGCGGCGGGATCTGGTCTTGGATGACATTCTGGAGCCAGTGTTCGAGGCGTTGAGCGCGAAGGTGATTGTAAGGAGCCAGCAGTTGGGTGATGCCCAGGAAGTAGACCTGCCGGACCATCAGATCCGGATGCAGGCTTCGGATCGTCTTGTCGACCTATACAGTGGACAGATGAAAGACAAGCATGAAGAAGAGGGACTCGCCGACCTGATCGAAGAACTCGTGAAACTCTCGAGGACCGATGCCTGTCGCTGAAGACGTGAAGGAGCGGTCATGAGTTCAGCAGTGTTGGTGCAATTCCTTTCTCAAGCTACGGGCCTACCTCGGAAGCAGGTAATCAAGCTGTACAATGCGCGGTATCCCTGGCCACTCTGGACGGCACACGATGTTCGAAAGGCAGGCATCCTGGCCCAGGGAAGGGCCTACTCTTTCCCGAAGCACTGGAAGAGGCGGAGGCCATAGGTGAGGCACGGGACGATGTCCTTTTCGCTGCTCTGGATACCGCCGATCGGGCGGACGGAGTGACGATGACGAAACGGGTGCAGGCCATGCTGTCTCTTCCGTGGTTCAAAGAGACGCATGACCATATTGAGCAGGTCGCAGCCCATACGACGGCCGCTCCACTGACCGTCTATCTCCTAGCTATGGCCATACAACGCTTCGCCATCATGAATCCGGGCTTTGAGCTGGTCAACGCCTTCTCGCATAGACGGCGGTTTCTGTGCTGAGACAAGGCGAAAACATCGGTAAAACATAGGTGATTGATGAAGAGAGCAAAACCACGTCCTATGTCACGAAAACAACGGCATCTCAAGACAGCCAAAAATGTGGCCAAGGGCATGTCACCAGTCTCAGCCATGGTTGAGGCTGGCTACAGCGAGAGCTACGCCCGATCTCACGGCTACACGATTGTGAAGCGACCCTACATCCAGAGCATCGTGACCGAGGCGGTTGATCTAGTGATGAAACAGGAGAACAAGAAGTTCGATGCGATCGTGCGGCCACTGGTCCAGGCATTAGACGCGCCATTGATCGTGAAATCAACCCAGCTCGGGGATGCACAGATCCCCAAAGATCCGGAGACCGGCGAGCCGTTCCCCGATCATCAGACGCGCATGGCGGCGGCGGATCGCTTGATCGAGCTCTATGGGGGCTTGCTGAAAACCAAGACGGACGGGACTCTTGGGCCGACCCTAGAAGAGATCGTCTTGGAATCGTATGAGTATGATGGAAACGGCAATCGTTTGCCGGACAAAGCTCGGTGAGTCCTGACATCGGCCGCCGATGAATCTCCTCGATACGAATCGCACCTGGTTCTGGCCCAGCGAGGTGGCGAGAATCTGCCATGTGTCGCGAGCAACGGTCTACCGGTGGATTGAGAGCGGCGAGATCGCCACGATCCTTACCCGTCGGCCGTTTAAGATCCGGCGCGAAGAGGTAGAAAGGATGCTGAATCACACATGACAACGTACACTTCTGCTTCTACGCTCTTCGTACTAAGCACCCGTCTGCCAGCTTCATCTAGTAGTCCGACAGCCCGGATGGTGGCAAGCACAAGCGGTGCGGCCGGTGCGGCATTCGTCAAAGCAGAATTCCTTTCCCGCTTCAGCGAGACATTTGCATTGAGGATGGGCGCATTTCTTCTCCTCCATAATTGCCTCCTGAGAGGATACTGAAAGACGCCGTTCTAGCTTTGCCAAGGGTCACCAAATCTCGAGCTAGGATTAGACCTTAGGTCTAAGGCGATAACCACCACCCTACGGATGAAACAGATGGCGGTTCATCGCCCAGTGCACGCCGATACTGGCTAGATAGCCCAACGCGATTGCCCATGTCCATTTCAGGTGTGCCATGAAGGTATAGATCCCCCGCGCTTGTCCCATGAGCGCCACGCCAGCTGCCGAACCGATCGAGAGGAGCGATCCCCCGACCCCTGCGGTCAGCGTCACCAGAAGCCATTGGCCAAGGTTCATCTCGGGGTTCATGCTCAAGACAGCGAACATAATGGGGATGTTGTCTATAAGTGCTGACAGAATCCCCACAAGGACATTGGCGGCCGTTGCGCCCAGTCCTTGATACAGAAAATCGGAGAGCACGGCGAGATAACCCAGCGCCCCAAGGCCCCCCACACAGAGCATGATGCCGTAAAAAAACATCAACGTATCCCATTCCACGCGTTTCATGCTGATGAAAATATCAAATGGCTTTACGGCAGGTTTCAACAATCCATCGTTCTGTCCCGCATTTTCTTCATCAACCACGGGAATGTCCGTCCATTCGTCCAATTCCTTCCGCCGTATAAAATGCCCATAGGATTTAAGAATCCCCAGGCCGGTCATCATTCCGAGAAACGGAGGCATTTCCAGAAAATGATGCATCACCACGGTGCCGGCTATCGTGAGTAAAAACAACCCAACAATGAGGTAACCGCCAGGCTTCACCTCCACCGGTTCCATTGTGGATGAAGGCTTATCACGTGCGATCGTCATTGCCATGGCAATGGCCGGCACCAGCCAGTTGACGAGTGACGGAACAAAGAGCGCGAAAAACTCTCCAAATTTCACCACGCCTTTTTGCCAGACCATGAGCGTCGTGATATCCCCGAACGGGCTGAAAACGCCTCCGGCATTGGCGGCCACGACCACATTAATGCATCCCAAGGCGATGAAGCGTCCGTTGCCCGCGCCGATCGCCATGACCACCGCGCCCATCACCAACGCCGTCGTGAGATTATCGGCCACGGGGGAGATGAAGAACGCCAGGATACCTGTGAGCCAGAATACGCTGCGCAGCGACAATCCCAATGAAGTAAGCCGAGCACGCAGCGCCTCAAAGATATTCCGCTCGCTCATGGTATTGATGAAGGTCATCGCGGAGAGAAGGAAGAGCATTAGCTCGGCATATTCGAGTAGGGTATCCCGCAGGATTTCTGCAGCGGCATGAGATTGTTTCTGAGCAGCATACGCCAGTGCCGTCAAAATCCAGATGGCTCCTGCCGCGACCATGACCGGTTTGGATTTCCGCAGATGAATGGATTCTTCGACAATAACCAGAACGTAGGCAGCGACAAACACGGCCAGCGCCGTATAACCCGTCCAGTGATGTACAAAACTCGTCATCCAATCCCTTCTAATATGGCGGCAGTTACTGAATCAGAAAATGCATGCGGGGTAAAGAGCACCGCGGTTCTCTTTCCCTACCGATATTGGCATGGCCGCAGGACGGGGCGTGTCTGGAACATGAAATAGGCATATAATGCAGTCGAGGTGTGAAGAGCATCCCATATACGCATGAGATGGAAGACCTAAACCCTTAATGATGAAATTGGCCAGCCTGGTATAGCCGAATACAAACTACCCCCCTCTCTCCCGCCGAGAGAAGGGCCGCTCCACGAGGAGAAAGTCCGCGATGAACCAAAGGAGCGTTCAGTTGAGGTAGCAGAGAGAGCGGATGGGAGCTCGCCTGGGCCCTCTCAAGACGGTTTAAGGACTCGTGGAAAGGCTGTCAGCATCACGCATGCACTCTTGTCAGGCGATGGATTCTTGATGCTGATCGATCTTCCGTGACAATTCATGGACATAACTTGTGAGCTCCAGGACGGCCTTGTAGGACATGTCCTGCTCTTTACCTTCTGCCTGTCTAAGACGGAACTCAAGCTCCTCTATCCGTTTTGATAGTTTACTCACCATGATGCACCTCCCTTTTCTCGAACATCTAGCCGACTTCGTTCATTCTATATGGAATATGTCAGTTAATCATTCGCCTTCCATGGCTGTGAATCCTTAGCTATCGGTCATGCGGGGCGATACGGTAGCGCACCAGGACAAAAAGAAGGCTATGTACCGTCAGGGGCCCTTCGGGGGGAAGGGCCTCATGACCCAGTCCGGCCAGGGGAATTCTGAGTACTCAAGCTTGACTGTTCAGAGCACAATGTCAATGGGCAAGTGATTGCCACTGGATGTCTGAAGAAAACAGGGGCCTTCAAGTCCAGGTGCTGTGGTTCGACAAATTCTAAGGAGTGATGCGATGAAAAACAAGAATCTAACTATATGTCTGCTTTTGACAAGTGTCTGGTTAGCCGCGCCGGTCTTAGTGTCAGCCAAGGGACTGCCTTACTCTGCAGAAAGTTTGGGCGCACATAATTCCTTCATTCACAAAGTGCAGAAGATTGAGGATTTCTCAGCTAAAAGCCATGTTTCCAGTTACGACGGTGAGGCATTCAAAGGATCTTCTGGGGACAAGTCCAGTGGCACGGGCATGAGATCCTATAGCGATTCTCTGGGGCCATCATTCGATATTCATCCTGGCGCGAAGGGTGATACTTCTTCGTCCGGTCCTTGGTGGGACCGTCGATCGTCGGGCGATCCGAGCGTCAAGGATTTGAGTGGCATGGATGGGGGTGGGTTTGCACCGCCTGGTAGTTACACCGGTTCTGAGAGACGTTTTTAGAGGACGAAGATGGGAGCGGCCCCCCTCAAGCATAATCGGATCACCCTGCCGACGATTTCCCGATTCTCACTGGTCTTTATCCGTGAATCGATGATCATTTCCGCCGTGCCAGTTCGAAAGGGGCTCCGTCGCGATAGCTCAGAGCAAAGTAACGATTCCAAACTCGAGATTAGGCGTTCCTTTACGAGCACATGCCCTTACAACCCCGTGAATCTCACTGACCCGGCGGTGTATATCCCGTATTCATCATTGCCCAGATAATGATAGCCAGGGCGAAGGCGCCCAGAATAACGTAGGTGATGATGTCAGCTGGTCCCGGCATAGTGTGACCTCCTTCACGGAGCTAATTTGAATCGATGAGCTGTTGCGCCGTTTTTAGAGCTTCCGCCTCCGCGTCTGCTTAAGAATAATCCCTCCTAGCCACAAACCCCTTTAGAGACGGCGCCTGGGTATTCCCGAGTTCAATAATTGAAAAGTGACACCCCCAGTGTCCATCCTGTTGACCGAGCGTCAATCTGATCGAGCGTCCCTTATAGTCATGCCTCGACGTGGAAACCACTTTAATATAGGTGATAGGGGCATCTGTCGCGCCGCATTCCGCACACGCACCAATAAAGGTCGGTATGGGACGAACGGCCATCTCGTTGCCATTACTCTGTTTCCAGCATTCTCGACAGATCCAGATTACATCGGGCGGTGTTCGGGGAGTATTCATGATGGTTGAGCCGAGGGTGGACAATAGCATTACCCTCACAGGGGAAATGGTCAAAAGTGCACGCGACTCAACTGTTCAATTGAATCCGTCAGCCTGGGCTTTTATGTGATGAAATTGGCCGGCGTGAGGAGAGGCGGGTGCGAGGACGCGTTAATAAGGCTCTCTAAGACCTTCTCAACCCTCCACGGCTCCAGCGAACTGGCTTGGCTTCATCAGCCTATGAAGAAAGAAACTCTTCCAGTTTGGCTGACGCTGGGGACGCCAGACGACATCGAATTGTTTCGTCATCGAGTTGGAGACTATGCAATTGGATGGACAATCTATTGGCATGGTAAATAAATACGCCTAATGGGGCGAGAGCCTTCCTGGTATCAAAGAGCCATGCCGATTCATTAAAACAAAACACTCCTTTAACCTTTTGAAGGTTATCCATATCTGCATAACCACGAAAGTTTGCCCAAGCCTCGATCTCGCGGTGGTCATCTCGGTTCGGTAAGGAAGTAATCACCAGCATGAATGACATGGCGGCCTCTCTATCTTTTGTTATCCAACCGATTCGTCAGGAACTTGGCCATCAATTATCAGTTTGCCGTAGTCAATACACATAATCTCGGCCTCGTCCTTCGTCCCATACGCTTCGTCTTTGAAAAAATGATGAGAGTGCTCTTTGTTACCAGTGGACCACGAAATGTGAAGGTTCAATCCCCACATGCCGCTCTCCACGAGATGCTGAGGAGCGGGCCGAATGATGTAGCCTTTATAGGATACTGCGCGGCTCATCTCTATTGTCCGTGAGACTATTTACTGAAAAGGAACGTATTGTAGGTGGGAAGCCTTTAGGGCGCAAGATAGCGCCCTTAGCAAACGATACTGCTGATCAGAGATGGGCTATTAAATGGGCTCCGATAGATGATCATCCACTCATCACATCGGCCCATCGATCCGTCTCACTATAGTAAGGCGAGGAGCCTATCAACGACCAGGTTGTCCTGAGGAGAGCGAACGAGATCCCATGACGGATTTCTGTCTTCACCCATGTCTCAATACGATCCGGTGGAGGATCCAAAGTTGGAAGAAGCGGTTCGTTGGCCGACCATTCCCCGAGTACCCATCCTCGCGGCGTGAGATGCCATTCAAGGTGAACGGTATCGGTACTCACGATAATTTGTGAGCATAGCAGAAAAAAAACCGCATTGCTGGGCGAAATGCTCAGATTGTCAGGGCTTTAGTGGAGCGGGAAAGTCATGGTCAATAGAAGGCAAAGCATTGGATCAGTCTGGGAGCAGCAGCCTAAGCGAACTTCCTGATCTTGACCTCCGTGAGGGATTGGCTACACTTGCTGACACATTGCCAACTATCCGGAGGAGCGATGATGAAAGCTGACCAGAAGACAAAGCTGCAAGCGGAGATTGATCAATTACAAAAGACGAATCAAGACCTGGTGAGATCATTGGAAATTATCAAGGGACGAGCACGGAACATCGTCGAGGAGCGGGTGGACATCACCAAGGAATCTGCTCGCATTGTGCTTGATGTAGAGCACGCAATCGCAAAGAGCAAGAAGGTATAGGAACTCATGCAGTCACACTGAACGGTTCTGAGAAAGTCCATGCGGCCTCATGTCTACCCGGCATGATTCCTCCTATAATCTGACTCGCATCGCAGCAAAGAAATAATCGGTGTCCTTGTTCCCTCCAGCTGGTAACCGGCAAGGCGCCGATATGATGCGCCTGACCTTCGACAGGTGCCCCTTCAAGCCAGATCCGTAACGATGATTATCTCAGCGGTAGGTCAAAGCCACTTGCTTACCTTTCTTCCGCCACTCCCACGGTGGGACTGGGTTGGCATCCACCCACAGGCCTTTCTTGGCCTGACGCGCTTCGGCTTCTAGGGCCTGTAGGGTTGCATAGTCCGGCGCGTACCTGCGATACCACCAGCACCAGCCTTCCTTCACAAGTTCATGGTTCAGATTCTTTGCATCTCGTAGAATCACCGTTGCAAGCGTGCGTCCATACCGATCCTTGCCCGTTCTCTGAACGGTCACTGTCTGCCCAAAGCTCAAAGTAGACGTGGCCTGCTTCGCTCTCGTGCCAAAGGCTTGCTTCTTCTCAGGACAATCGATCCCGTTGAGGCGGACCCGTTCAGCTTTCTTGTTGTGCAGAACCTCAATGGTGTCGCCATCTAGTACGGCGATAACTTTGCCCTTGAACTCAATACCTGCTGAAGCTAGAGAGGGAATGGGAAGGGCGAGTATCAGGACGAGCGTCCATTGCCACGTCATCGATCGCAACCACACGACGGACTCAGCCGCCCGTCACAACAGAGCGCCCGCCCCTTCTCACAACCACAGACTCCACCATGATGGGAGCAGCAGCCACGCCGTTCCGGGCTTTCTGTGAAAAGCGTCGCCTGCATGGAGCCTGAGCATGGAGCAAGTTCGCTTCCACTGAGTATGAGCACACAGTTGGCCACCATTGGAGTCAGTTTCATCGGCCACTTACTTTTGTGACTCATTAATACGGCCAATGTTTCCATCTCGCATTTCTTTCTCCGCATTCGTCGTACAGTCCGAGCTGACACAGATATCGCTTCTAGGTCGTAAGTCTAATGCTCAATGAAAACACAAACCCGTAAGCACACTTGGTGATTAGAAACAGAATCCGTGACCCTGCTTCACCTTCCACAAGCGTCCATCTTGATCTCGCACCTGACTCTCAAAGATTGGAACGCCCATAGAGAAAGCTGAGAGCTCAAGAATCGTTGCTTGACCTTGATCCCAGAAGATCACGACATATGTGGAGTAAGATTTGAATCTACTTATGCTTCCGACCTTCGCATTAAGATCGACTCCTGATATAACAACCCCTTCAACTGCATAGCCTTTAGACCAGCCATGCTCCATCTCATACTTGACGCAGACCGCTTCTCGATCAGCAGCTATCGCAGATGTTGTTATGACTGTCGTTAGGAGGACAACGATGGGAACTGACACCGTGCTGACTGGCATAGCCACCTCGACAGCGTGGGGTAGATTCTAGAAGATAGAAGAATGGGTCCGCAATGGGATTTTGGGAGGTATCCAGAAGAGCAGACGGGCTTATGTCCTCGTGAACAATCGGTCTGAGGGGAAAGCGGCATCGAGATTCAGGCGTTGATGAAAGCCCTCGAGGCGTGCGAGGATTGATTTTAAGAAAGATGTCTATGCGGATCGTGCCGTTAATATGACTGTTCCTTCCTTTGTGCCGTTTCCATACGTCTGCTCCGAGGACATAACTCATTATAAATTCGCCTTGCAATGCTACACAGCCGCTCTGATCAATTTTGAGCCAGTGAGAATCGAATGCGGCAACACAGTCCAGTTTAGACCTCTGGGACTCACATTGCTTGCAGCCATGATTCATGACCTGCATTTACGGGGCAAAGACATTTTATTCACTCCTCCTGCTAAGGCTGAGACTCTCCAGTACCTTACAGACCAGGGGTTTTTTGAGGAGTTTGATTTCCGGGGTCCCCGTCAGCTGCTACGTCGACGGGCAAACAGCAAAAGCGTTATGTTGCGTCGGCTTGATCAATTTGAGGGATCATATCCGATGCAGATTGCAAATTGGCTGGTGGGCAACTCCAATATTCCGCGTTATGCAATCGTGGAGATGGTTACGGTTACATTGCCGGAAATTATCTACAATGTTTTCGATCACAGCAAGTCATTAATCGGGTGTTGTGTCTGTGCACAGGCATATCAGAGCACAAAGCAACTAATGATCTCTGTTACGGATTTCGGTATTGGATTCCTTGAGACACTCACACGATTGTATCCTCAGCTTAATTCTGAAGCCTCAGCCGTCGCATTAGCAATCCAGCCAGGTGTTACCAGCAGAGCTCGCCAGAACAATGCTGGTGCAGGTCTACACATCCTTAGCGAGTGGCTGAGAATCCACCATGGCGACCTGGAAATAATATCGAAGGATGGGGTGTGGAAGCAGTTTTCCGATGGGAAAACGATGCAAATGACTTTGCCCTTCTCTTTTCCAGGTAGTTCCATTAATCTATGCATTCATACTGATCTCCTTCAGCCAACCTTCCACAATCAAGAGGAGGACCGGTATGCATAGAGTATTGGTCGCAGAGGGACTTAGTGTTTACTGTGGGACGGTTGAGGAGGGTGATCAATTATACGAGAAAGTGAAGCGTCTATTAGTCAAGGGAGAGAAGGTATTACTTGATTTCGACGGTGTTGAAATTGCTTCCAGTTCATTCTTCGGAACCTTCATATATAGGCTACATGCGGATTACGGATCAGACGCTTTGGGGACCCAGGTGAAATATTGTCTTCTCCTGCCTCGGTTGCAGTTTGTGCTAAACCACACATTAACTGCAATGCATAGCCAAATAACGAATTAATTCATCTAATTGATATCGGCAAAGATCTTCACCGAATCGGCTAGCGCGAGGCAATTTTCTCCAACATCTTCCGCTGCCGAGGCGAAGGAAGTTTAAACTTCGCCAGACCGCCAGGGACGCCGGGGGTCGCCTTGAGTTCGATGATGTGATCGGTCACATGGCGCGGCAGGTCATGAATGTTGGTGAACCGATACCAGGCGCCGGCCTTCTTTAGGAGTCCTCCGGAAATCAGATCCTCGAAGTCGATCGGTTTCAGTAATTGATTCACTCCTTCCTTCCATTCTTTCCGTGTCATGGTTCTCCTTACTGCTGCTTACCCTTCTTCCATCTGGCCTGCACAGGCTTTCGCGCTCTATTCAGGACCAACACTAGCACTTTTGGTGGTTCCACGTTCTGAGCACATGTTGAGTGTCAAATTTGAGCACGTATTCACGACACCAGGTTGAGCCTCCGTACTGACCAGCCGTCGCACCAGAATAACGATACAGCCAAATTGATTCACCAGTGCTTAAGGTGCGTTCATTCATTGGCGGGCCTAGCTTCGAAGTGATCTCATCCTGTGTTGCTCGTCCGGTCGCTTCCTGGAGATACTGTGCTCGCCAAGGTGTGCAGCCATATAAAAGAAGCGTAGCGATGACTATGATTAACAAACCCATATATCCAATCGTCTTAGTTTTTCTATTTAGCATCTACAAGCACAGGAGTGGCCGGATCTGAGCATCTAGATGAAGGGCCATATATTTCTGTGACTTTAACGGTCTGACCTTCGGACGTTCTTAGTTGGGTTCCAATTGTTGTTGTCCGAGACACACAGTGTGAGCCTTTCGTCTGTTCCGCCTTCCATCGAGCCAGATCATGTGAATCCACCAGCGAATAACCATGTGCTCTCATGCATGCATGGTAGAGCTGTTGATTTATCTGTGGTCCCCCTCCAGTGTCCACGGGCAAAGACATTACATTTTGTCCCATGGGCATATGTATATACGCAGGCGCTCTAGGAGAATTAGATGATGCTTCTAGCTGACATCGGTAATTGTCACCGTGTATATCACCGTTCCCGTACCAGACCACTGATTGACGCTTCGCCTCTTCCATCCAAATCCATTCGCTGGCGCAGAGCATGAAAATGGTTAAGGCGCAATTTGCTGTCCTGGCCCCAAGCTTGCCAGCCACAACGGCTATATTATCGTCGTCATGAATTATGAGGCTACTACAGCCCGTTAACAGCAATGAGCAGCTGAGAGCTATGGCTATGGAGGAGGTAATAAGAGGTTGAGATCGTGCCATGTTTGCGGATCGCTATTGTTGTTATTTGCTCGCCCGCCGGCTATCCAGCGCCAACGTAATCCCCTTCTGTTTCACTTCTTAATATGAGCTTTCAGGATTTCCAGCATATCTAGCAATAGAAATGTTAGCCCCACTTCGCCTGCATTTGTTGACCTGTATAGTATAGCGGGCTAGTGAACCCATACCGTAAACAGAACAAGCAATGAAATGACGGCGAGCGAGACAACCCGCCACATCAACATGAGAATTTGAGCCAGAATGTAGGCAGGTATCCAGCCAAGACCGAACCCGAATAGAAAGCCATAAGCGGCCGCACATCCAATCCACGTGACCAGGAAAGTTAACGCGCCGATCGCAATCATCCCGATGTCAGGATCGATATGAAATTCTTTCCGTTCATACCCGCCTTCAAGGTTTGTAAAGAAATCGGCCAGAATGATAAGCCCAAAGAGTGTGAGAGTCGCGGCAATAACCGACTGAATGCCTTCCTTGAACTGATAAAAAATGACCATGAGCACAGTCCAGGCAATCCATAGTTTGTGTTCCAGAAGAAAAGCCAGCATGCCAGAGGGCTTACTTGGTGGATAAGGTTCAATGAGAACCGGCCTATTGAACTCCATAACAGCCCCTCCTCTCCGTCCGATCCTTGACCCGCTTCCCCGCTTTACTGGTGAATGGCTTTGACAAGCTGAGCACGATTGGAAGGCAAATATCGCTATCTACTCAAAACGATTCTTACCCTGTTCAGCCCACCGAGCCTTAGTCGACTCAGCAATCCAAGGCGCACGCTTCTCTAGCAAAGCGGACGCTCGGTTATGCCAACTAACGATTTCGTCCTCTAATAGCCTAATCATGTCGTTATTTCCCGCGCCGCGAAGTATATGTACGAAGACCTTGAGAAGTGAGGAGTAAATTGAACAGAAGTGATACCAGGTACGGTAGATATTTTTATCATCTGGCTCGAAGAGTGGCATCGTACGCATAGTATCTGTTGTCACCAACTTTGTGATAGTTCCCAAGCCAGCGTGCACAGCCATTACACTGAACATGGCATAGTCTATTTTCAGCTCGCTCCAAAATTCAGGTGGCTCGCTGAATAGCTTCCCGCTCGCAAATGCTTGTCGATATTGTTCAGATGGTCGCCAATCAGAACTTGAGGAGTCTTTGGAAATTGGATAGGCGTCTCTGTAGACTTCTAAAAGATTCGGGTGCTTGAAGAGCCGGTAAGCAGTAGCTGTTTCCTCGATAGCTCGACGCGTTACCGACTCAGCGTCCCCAAGTCTTCGCCTTAGAAGATGGGATACCGCAGAATACATACTACTTTCCGCACAAAGAAAAAGATCTACCGAGGCCAGGAGATGCCGATGTTTGGTCGAAAGCTTCGTAATGGTTTTAAGTTTAATATATAGGTGTGCAAGATCTGCGAAGAGCTTTAGCTCCTGTTCCCACTGAAGGCGAGAATTTTGAAGAGTCTGCTGTTCCTGTTCGAGAAAAAAGAGAAGGTCTCGTACTTCCTCTATCAAGTAGCCACCTATTTCCCTTCGGCAGAATCCCCTTCTTTTCCTCTTCTGAAATCGGCCTGTTAAGTGAAAGTCTGTGTTTTTAGAACAATGTGCGGACAATGGTAACAGAATATGTCTTTGTGTCACCGTTCAGAGCCGTGACAGTGATCGATACCGATCGCGGCACCAGTGGCGTGAGCACAAAGGTCTGTTGCCCTGTAGCAACTCCTGCCCCTGCCGGCACATCCCCGGACATCACTGCATTCGGATCAGATTTGGTCGAAGAGACGGTCAGGCTATCAACACTGAGCGGAACCTCTACAGTGTAGGTCGTCGTGCTCGCAGCAAAGGCAGGAACTAATGTCCCAGGTGTCACCGTCAGTGCCGACAGGTTGTTGTTACTTGCAGGCGCTGCGCGATTCACGGTGAGGGCGTACGTCTTTGAGACACCATTTGAGGCGGTCACGATGATCGACACTTGTTTGCTTGTCCCTGGCCCATCGAGCGGGATAGTTGCTTGTCCTTGATTGGGCACATCGCCCGATAGCACAGCATTCGAATCGGACTTCGTTGCCGTCACGGTCACTTCGGTAACGTCAGTGGCCAAATCCACCGTGTAGTTCAAGGTTCCCGAAGCAAATGGAGGATTCATGGAGCCTGGTGTGATCATTAAGGCCAACAGATTGTTATTCACGTCCAAGGAGGCGCGCATGACGTTCACGGAATACGCTTTCTGGGCCCCATTCTGGGCGGTTACCACAATATTGATAAAGGTGCTCGATCCGGCCGCATTCAACGGAATGGTTCGAGCCTGCCCGGAGTTGGTGGCTTGATTATTCACTGTCATGGTTGCCGCGGTATCTTGCAGTGTCGGCGTCACCGTAAATTGGGTCACGCCGCTTCCTACGTTGACTGTGTATCCGACTGTGCCTGCGTTGAAGGCCGGGGCCAACGGTCCCGGTGAAATGGCTAGACCTTGCAAGTTGTTATTGGCGGACACTCCGCGGCTTACAGTCACGAGATAAGTTTTGTCATTGCCGTTCTGGGCGGTCACGATAATCGTGATCTTCGTGCCATGGCCTGGGCCATTAAGGGTGATTGCACGGGCTTGACCGGAGATCGCGGCTTGTCCATTCACGGTGACCGTTGCAGCAGGATCCGACAGCGTGGGAGTGACATTGATGCTTCCGACATTGTTGGCAACACTGACGGTATAGCTTTGCACGTTCGCATCGAATGCGGGAGCCAGAGTGCCTGGCGAAACCGCCAGACCAGCCAGGCTGTTATTCCCCCTTAGAGCGGGTAATTGGCTGGACATTGATGCTTGAGCAGCTGTCGTGCCCGAAGCACCGATGACACCAGGTAGTTTCAGGTAGGCGACGAGGCGATCCATATCCCTATGAAAATCCGGATCGTGGCGCACTACGATTCCGTTACGGTAAGACAGATCCCTAATGCTAGTCGGGAGCCGATCAGCAGGCGGTATGACTGCCCCATTCACCAAGACCGGAATCACTGGAATCTGTCGTTTTAGGGCTGACTCCACCTCTATACGGACGAAATCTGTTGGGTCCTCCAGTTTAGACTTGCCTTTGGTTCCACGTTTCCTAATCCAATTCGGTCCGATCACGGCGAGGAACACCTCGCACTTGGCCACCTGCTCGTCGAGATATTTTCGAAAATCGATACCATAAGGGATGGAATCAACATCCTTAAACACCAACGCTCGGCCAAATTCATGAATGAGTCGATCGTAGATTCGACCAGTGACATCGGCACTATCCTCGCGGCGATATGAGATCAGGATTGTGCTCATTGCTGAAAGTCAAGATACAGGCCTAACTCACTTCCCCTTCGGCAGAAGCCCTTCTTTTCCGCCTTCCCTGCCTTCTGCCGATGGAGAATTTATTTCCGTCTTGAAAAGGTTGCTCGCATTAAATGTCACCACTCGGCGGGCTGAGATCGTTATCGCTTCGCGTGTTCTGGGATTCCGTCCTGGGCGAGCGTGCTTATGTCGGACTGTAAACTTACCAAAGCCGAAGATCATGATCTGTTCACCGGCCTGAGGGGTGGTCTTGATGCCGATGTCATAGTGTGTTGCCCGGCGAACTTCTGATACATGCCATGATCGGCGGTCAATCTTGCGGCGGTTGAGGGCCCCAGCGTAACCCGGCCAGATCAGGGTCTTCTCCTTCGGAGGCCTGGCCGGAGGTCCGTTTGTTGGCCTGGCGTTGAAGGCGGCGGGCCTCCTTCTCCCGTTGCTTCTGTTGCTGGGCTCGTTCGCGATCGCGCTTGCTGTTGGTGGTTTTCCCTAGTCCTCCGATGGTGTCCTCCTCTCCACATAATGAAACCGCCCTTGCCGCAGTTCACTTGCTACAAAGTCTTCCTGCTCGATAGAGGTGCGGGGGCTCAGCGTAATGGCTTTCTGGTCCGCAAACGCTTTGGCCTCATCGGCTATGTAGAACTTCGTTGCCTTCGAGCGATCGCTCGTCGTGGCCCGATTCAACGCAATGAATCGCGACCGGTGTGCCCCAAACAAAATCACGAACCGCCGATAGGCATTTCGGATCACCTGCACTGCTCCTTCGGCCGCTATCCTCTGCTCAGTCAGGCTACGCGTTCGCTCTGTCCCCGCTTTAACGACCAGAACAACGCGACCCCCCAGCCGATCACCGTCCATCCTAACGCGAGATTCACGACCACAATCGTGATGCAGTTGCGAAGCCCCCGCCCGAGGGCGATAAACGAGGGAAGGAAATACAAGCACGCCTTCCCCAAGGTAAAGAGGTTGCCGACGAGATCATCCTCCATGGGTCACACCCTTCCTGCGGGGTTGCCTGGCGTTTTGTGTTATTTCCCTTTCGGCAACAGCCCCTTCTTTTCGAGTTCCTGAATCCGCTCTTCAGCTAGAGATAGAAGAAACGCCTTCACAGTCCGCCGTTCTGCCAAAGCGGCTTGCTTCAATCGAAATACAAAGTCTTTAGGAACGCCTCGAATGTTGATCGTGCCTTGGTGACTTGCAGGCTCTTTCTTGAGCATGGGGCCGGATACTAGCAGCCTCCACCGGGCCTCCTCAAGCACCAGTTGACACACTTATGTATCAGATGATACATATATGTATCATCACAGGAGGTGAGGTCATGAAGCTGGCACGTATGAATATCTCAATCCCAATAAATCTCAAAACCAAGCTTGACGCCGAACGGAAGCGCGGCACCAGTGCAGCGGGGCTCATTCGGCATTTGCTGGAGCAGTACTTCAAGGGCAGGAAGGCCGCGTAACTCACAACCAACCAGGAGCGGTTCCATGTATCTGTATGTTGATTCATTCGAGGGACTCTCGCGAGATGAAGTCCTTCAGAAGACATTTGACGAACGCTCGGCCCGGACGGTCGGGCCAAGGTCCTCAAGTGGGCAGAAGAGGAAGGCGTAACCTACATGGATGTGCTGCGAGATATCGCTGATGATTACGACGCGGCCATGGCGGACCCAGTCCAGCGCGAAGAATGGCAGCGAATTAGTCAAGAGATGGACGAGAAGATGGCGATGCCCTTCGGTCCAGATCCCCGGAGGGGAGCGGATGGGTCCAGGGACGAAGACGAGGATGTCCTATGAACTTCAAACAGTTTCGCAGACCAGCCAATGGCCACGCCCGTACAGCGTTTGCGGGTGGGCGAAAAGTCGGCGGGCGCGGCTTGCGGTTGCAATCGAAATTGGGCAAAGCCATCGACTTGCAGCGGCTGGAGTCTCTGCTGGCAGAGGCACGAAAGCCGAACATGAGCAGGTCGTGCGAATCACAATCCACTCTTATTGAAAGGAAGGAAACGACATGAAGAAGAATAAACAATCGAAGAAATTGCCGAATGCTAAGGTCATGCTCCACGCCCGGGTCTTGCTCCGGGATCAGCAAGGCAAGATTTTCGACGTGACGAACGCTGAATGCGGGTACGGGCTCAGGAGTCTGGAACAGATGGGCTCGACTGCAGTCGAGGATCTCATCCGCGTTGAGGAGCTCTTAGGGGTCCTCGCCCTCGCCGCGGAGAACCGGCCCAAAATAGATGCCCACCTGGTTCTCCGTATCCTCGAAGAAGTCGGCGTCATCTTGGATGAGAGTGGTGAGCTAGCGTCCTATGTACGCTCCACACAGGAACTGTTCGAGGAGGCAGAGGGCTTGCCTCCGGTGAGTGGCCCAGATAAGAGGAAAGGAGGTCGCACTCTGACCCTTGTGAAGTCTGCCTCATGAAGGAGGAAACAAATACACAACTTCAAACGCTCGTATGGTTTTGTGTATAGGACGGGAGATTATGGCAAACCGAGCTGCACTGGCTTACATGAGAGTCTCCACCTCGGAACAGGGAAACAAGGGTAATGGCCTGGCCGCCCAACGAGAGACTATCGGCCGCTTCGCCGACGCCGAGGGTTTCACGATCCTCGACTGGGTGGAAGAGATCGAAACGGGTAAGGGGGCCGACGCCCTGACCAGAAGGCCCAAACTCGCAGAGGTTCTGCGCCAAGCTCGCCGGCTCAAATCCCCAGTCATCGTCTCCAAGCTCGACCGGCTCTCGAGGGACGTGGCCTTTATTGCCGGCTTGATGGCTGAGCGTGTCCCTTTTATAGTCGCAGATCTAGGGCCTGACGTGGATCCGTTCGTGCTGCATCTGTATGCAGCGCTCAGCGAAAAGGAACGCAGTATGATCTCGGTCAGAACTCGCGAGGCGTTAGCCGCATTGAAACGTCGAGGGGTCAAACTCGGCAACCCCTCACATCGAAGCCTGTGTGATGCCTCACGTCGCGGAGCTCATGCGAGACAACTGGCGGCTGACTCCTTTGCTCGTTCGATCAGGCCGATGATCCTGGGTTACAGGGCACAAGGGTTGACCCTTCGTGCTGCGGCTGATGCGATGAACCAAAGCGGCGTGCCGACTTATCGAGGTTCAGGCACCTGGACCGCCACTCAACTCTCACGGATTATGACTCGATCTTCATGATCGTGTGATTCTTGAGAGGCAACGGCTGGCCTCTTGAACCAGCCGGCGGGCGTTTCCTGGCGCCCGTGCCTCTCTTCCTCACCAGGACCCGACAGGAGGGACAGATGGGTAGCAGACCTAGAAAAAGGAAATGTCCCTACCCATATCCAATTTTGCCGTTGCCTTTTAACGACTCGAGCCCGAATCCCCATCCATGGTGTGTCCATACAGTCTTTCACATCGAAGCCATTCTTCGGAGCGAACAGGCCCACAAGGCCCATCGTGAAGGGGACTCACATTTCCAGGAGTTTCTGAAGGAGCACGGGATTAAATGCGACACGCTGAAGGGAGAGCATCACGTGTTATTTACTCCTTATCCGGGAAGAGGCAATGATGCTCTAGAGCAGACTTTTCTAGATCATGGAATCCTTCCCGGCGGGATAACTGATCTCACAAAAGTCGTGCATTTGAGACCATCTGAGTTGTGGGGGGAAAGTGGTGAAAAGGAGATACTTAGGTCACTTCGAAACCCACGATCTCAGTTCGTATATCTCAAGCTTGATCTAGACCAGAGTCCATCTGCACTTGTGAAAGCTCTTCGTCCCTACCTCACACAAAAGCGTGAAGAGTGGTTGGCGTCTAAACCTCTAGACGCGATTGATGAATGGTATAGAGAAACACTTGATCCGGTCTTTGGAGACGTTAGAGTCTGGGTCAGATATTTCCAGTGTTATGATCTGCTTGTCCACCATTCCATATGGAGTTATGGCCAAATCGCAAACAAGGTTTATGGGACATCTGAAAAGCGCGATACAGCCGAGCTCGCAATTCGAGAAATTGAACGAATCATAGCGGCAGCCGAAATGAAGAATTGGCCACCTCGCAAACCTTCCCGATAGTCATTTCACTTCTCTGAAAGCTCCCGTCACATAGTTTTATAGGGATGTACTGAATAAATCCTTACCTCCCCATTTTGCGCTGAGGCACGGTATGGCATAACGCGATGCAAGGCCATGCGTTGTGAAACAGGGGGAACTATGAGTGAAGAAGCTTTGGTGAAGATAAAAGACTGCGCGAGAATTCTCGGCATGAGCGCCCACTCGCTCTACAACCTCGCAAAAGCGGGCAGAGTACCGTCCTATTCGGCAGGCGGGAAAATGCGTGGCGTTCGCGTATCAGTCTCTGAAGTTCGAGCTGCATTGAAACGCCCGGCTGTTCAGTAATGAGCAGTTTTATGATGATCGCCAGTCGAATGGGTATGAGGATCTGACATGGCGTCACGCTATCGAAAAATAGACCCCCGTATCTGGACCGATGAAAAGTTCAGACTGCTCAAGGCCGAAGAACAGCGCATTGCCCTCTACATCCTCACTGCCCAGTCCAATCGGATCGGGCTCTTTACCTTTTCCCCCGGGAAGGCGTGCGAGGATCTTGGAACGTTACTCCTAACGTTCCGCAAAGGTTTCGTGAAGGTCTGTCAGACCCTGCATTGGGAGTGGGACCTCGACACCCGTGTAATCTACCTCCCAACGTGGTGGAGGTATAACCAACCGGAGAACGCGAACAACGTTATCGGCAACCTGAAAGATCTCGACGATCTCCCTGAAACTCCTCTCCTAGAGCGGTTTTCAACCAATACGGCCTACCTTCCTGAAAGCCTCATTGAAACGTTTACCCAAACGTTAGCGAAACGTTCCCACCAACGTTCCCCCAAACGTTCGCCATCTCAGGAGCAAGAGCAGGAACAGGAGCAAGAGCAGGATGTGCCGCCGGCGGTTGATCACGAGTTTGAGGAATTTTGGAAGACCTACCCCATGAGGAACGGAAAGCGTCTAGGACGGGCCGAGGCCGAGCGTAAGTGGAACCGCCTGAGGGCTGACGATCGCAAGTTGGTGCTGATTGCCGTTCGGCATTACGCGAGCAGTGAGCTGGTGACGAAAGGCATCGGCATCCAGGACCCCCACCGGTGGTTGAAGAATGGAAAAGGCGATGAACCTTGGCGGGAATGGATCGAACCAGAGCAAGCAAGGCTGACCAACGGCCATGCCCCCCTGACCTGCAGCAAACGTATCCAGAAAGGCGAATTTCTGAAACCATGCGGAGCGCCGGTGGATCCTCGTTGCCGACCCAACGAACCACGCTGTTCCGAACACCTCATGCCCCTGACACATGCCGAAGGAGCTGCCGCCACATGCTAACCGAGACACCGAGACTTCAACCGCACGATCTCGAGACAGAACAAGCCATCCTCGGCGCCGTACTGCTTGATGCGGCCGCTCTGGCGCCGGCTCAGGAGATCCTGACACCCGGAGACTTCTACGACAGCCGGCATCAACGAATCTTTCAGGTCATGAGTGAACTGACCCAGTGTGGGGAACCAGTGGACTTGCTGACCGTCGGGGACGCACTCGACAGAAGACAGGAGCTCTCAAAAATCGGCGGACGCGGAGCTCTCGCCGAACTCCTCACCGTCACGGCCTCAGCCGCCAACATCGCGTATCACTGCCGAATAGTGCGAGATCAAGCAACCCGTCGACGGTTAATTGCCCTAGCCGCGGAGATCAACCAGCGCGCTTACAACAAGGACGCACTCGAGCCTCTCCTGCGAGCGGCGGAACGGGTGCTATTCCAAGCTGGCGCTTCCGATCGCACCTGGTGCTCCCTTGGCGAGCTGACCCACGAAACGGCGGACTACGTTGACAGGGTGCACAAGCAGAAAGACAAGCTCATCGGCATTCCGTCAGGGTTTGCCGCGATCGATTCATTGCTCGGGGGATGGCAGCGTTCCGACCTCGTGATCATCGCGGCCCGCACCAGCATGGGCAAAACCAGCTTCGTCCTGGGTTCAGCCCTTGCCGCGGCTCAATCGGGGTTTCATGTCGGTGTGTTGTCCCTCGAGATGTCTCGGTTGCAGGTTGGGCTTCGGCTTCATGGGATGGGAGCCCCGATCGATGTCCATGCCCTCAAGACTGGATCGCTGACCTCGGAGGGGTGGTGGCTCTTCGCCAATACCGCCCAGCAATTCGAACACCTCCCCTTCTGGATCGATGATTCTTCGGTGCTCACCGTGGAGCAGGTGGCCGCCAAAGACCGACACCTGAAAGCAACGAAGGGTCTGGATCTGCTGATCGTCGATTACCTGCAACTCCTCTCGCTTGCGAAGGCCGAGACGCGGCAGCAAGGCATTGCCGATGCCTCACGGCGGCTCAAGCTACTGGCGAAGGAACTGGATATCCCTGTCCTCGCGCTCTCCCAACTGTCTCGAGAGTGCGAACGACGAGACGACAAGCGCCCCATGCTCTCCGACCTTCGCGATTCTGGCGCCATCGAGCAGGATGCCGACCTCGTGCTGTTTCTGTACCGACACGAAGTGTATGTGCGGGACACTGAGGAGAAGGGGGTCGCCGAGGTTCTTATCCGGAAGCATCGCAATGGGCCCGTCGGCGATCGGCGCCTGCGGTTTGTGGATCGATATGCACGGTTCGAGGATTTAGGGATCGAGTGATTATGCTCACTGTATCGACTCCTGCACGTGCTTCGGGTATTGCTGAGGGGCAAGGGTCCGGCCTCCGGCGAGGCCTGGGTTCGGAGACTTGGCCACCCGATGTCTTTAACGCCGTGGTAGAGCTGCTCTCCGAGATCCTCGTGCAGGAATACCAGTCGGTCCACACCACGGGTCCTGCTCCGGGCTTGACATTCGCTGAGGTTCAGCGGCATCGTCCGGGTTCACCAGAGGTCGTCGAGGCGTAAATGCAGGCAGCTGTGTACGCGAGAAAATCCACGGAACAGACCGGCGTAGCCGCCGAGGCCCGCTCAGTCACTCGCCAGATCGAAAACGCCAAGGCCTACGCCGAGAAGAAGGGTTGGACGGTCTCCGACAATCATGTGTTCGTCGATGACGGGGTCAGCGGCGCCGAATTTGTGAAACGGCCCGGATTCTTGCGGCTCATGAACGCCCTCAAGCCCCACGCACCCTTTCAGGTCTTGGTCATGTCCGAGGAATCGCGGCTCGGCCGTGAAGCCATCCAGGTCGGCTATGCCTTCAAGCAGATTGTCGATGCAGGGGTGCAGGTCTTCTTCTATCTCACCGACCAGGAACGGAAGCTTGATAGCGCCACAGACAAGATGCTGCTGGCGCTCACGAACTTCGCCTCCGAGTTTGAACGTGAGAAAGCGAGCCAACGCACTCACGATGCCATGTTGCGCAAGGCCAAAAGCCTTTATGTGACCGGCAATAAAATCTATGGCTACGACAATTTCCCGGTCTATGGCACGGATCGGAATGCGGATGGAACTCTCAGACGCCAGCATGTGGTCCGCAAGATCAATTCTGAGCAATCGCCGGTCGTGGTTCAGATTTTCGAGCGCTATGCGTCCGGGTTTGGCTTGGCCGCCATTGCGAAGAGTCTCAATGAGGATCGTGTTGCCCCACCCATGGGCGGACCTCTGGGGTGGTGTCCAACGGCTATCCGGGAACTTCTTCGGCGGGACCTCTATCGGGGCATCGTGTGGTGGAACCGAACACAGACGATCCAACGCGGTGGCACGAGGAAGCGGCGCCAACGTCCAGAATCAGACTGGATTCGCCTTGAAGCGCCTGAACTGCGTATCGTCTCGGATGTGTTGTGGGAACAGGTTGAAGCCAGGCGAAGAAAGAACGCAGCCGCCTACCAACGTGAAGCGCAAGGAAGGCTCGTGGCCCGTCCCACCGGCGAGGACCAGCACAGCGCCTATCTCTTGAGCAGCATCGCCAAGTGTGTGACGTGCGGCGGATCCATCGTAGCTATCAAGAAGGGGCCCCAGGGTCAGTCCGGAAAGACCGTTTACCGGTGTTCGTATTATCATAAGCGCGGCCCTGCGATCTGTACGAATGCGGTCTCAATCCGTCAAGACCTGCTTGATTCCGCCATCCTACACGCCATGAACGAGGCCATTGATGATCGGGTCCTCACAGCCTCCGTCGCCCGGGCATTAGAGAAGCTTCGAGCCAAACAAGATCGCTTTCCCGACCAGCACACGGCCCTACTCCGCGAGCTGTCTCTGATCGAGACTCGCCTTCACCACCTGGTGGAATTAGTCGCAACCGGCCAGGGAACTCCGACCGTCGTGCACTCCCTTCATCGCGAGGAGGCACGGAAGCTCGCACTCACCAAGGAACTTGAGCATCTTCAAGAGCTAGCCACCACCCTCTCTCTGGATCAAAAGCGGCTTACGAAGCGCTTACAGGAGGAGCTGGGCAGTCTCCCGTCGTTATTCGGGCGACATGTCGATCTTTCCCGCCAGATGCTCCGAAAGCTCCTGGATGGGCATATTCTGTGTGAGCCAATACTGGAGGAGGGGAAGCCCGGCTACCGCTTCACGGCAACCGGGACATTCGATCGCTTGTTGACCGGCGCGAGCCTGATCAACCGTGGTGGTGGAGGCGAGGGGAGTTGAACCCCTGTCCGAAGATCGTCAGTGCACTGCGTCTACATGTGTAGCCGACAATTTAAGTTTCGCAGCCATCCACGCCTATCGGCAAGCTTAGAACAGCCGCTAGCCCAGAAAGTTCTCATCCTCGGCCGCTGAGCACCGGCTTGGGACCAGCCCGCTGCATCGCGCCATTCCACCCCCGCGGGCCTCAGATGGAACGACGTCTCAGCCTAAATTAGGCTGCGAGTGCCAGTTCTTGATTGGCAGTTGCATTTTCCCGGAGGGTTACGAGTCCCCGAGAGCTCGACATGCGACAGTGACCTCAGTATCCCCGTCGAAACCGGTCGCCCCCTTTCGTGTACTTTGTGAAGCGTTACCACTCGTCATTCGTGAAGCGCAAAACACCAACGGACTTCATGCGAGATACGCTTCACGTTTCACGAACGACGTGCGTTATAGATACTAATGATACCGCACAGGTCAATGGGACGCCAGTCGTTCTTCTTGTGAAACCCCTACTCATCCAGGCTCGGCCGGACAAGGAAGGGGCCATAATGAAGGGCAAAGAGAAGATATGCTCCACCCCAGCTAAGCGCCGACAAGCCCATCATTGCATGGGTCAGCGCCGTGGGAGTGTCGGGGTTCGGAGCAAAGATGCGGAGCAAGGCCCCGAGATTGATCATCAGGTAGATCGCGACGGTGAGCCGATCGGCATGTCGTGGTCGTCCCGTGTGGCCAAGGCTTGCTCGGGTCATCACCGCCAACGTCATCGTGCCCATCGCCCCGGTGGTGAGAAGATGGACCGCGTTGGCAGTTGACAACCCAAGCCCCAGAATCGATGCGCCAAGGACTACCAAAAACAGTCCCACCCATCCGTAGCCTACGTGGAGAATCAACACCAATGGCTCTGGCCAGGTCTTCCACCCGGTCCAGCGCAGCAATCGCCCCAGACTCGCCATCCCAGCCACGATGAGCATGACTCCTGCCAAGAGGCTCTCCGGCTGAATAATCCAGGTGACGGCACCCGCGAGCACCAGGGCGATCGCAATCCCATCCACCGGAGTAAACACCTCCGGCAGCTCGGATATGTTGCGTTCACTCAAGAACTCGCGCGTGAAGGTGGGCGTGAGACGTCCGCCGATGATCGTCAACATCAGCGTCATGACCGACAGGGCGAGACGCTCAGGAAAATCCGTGGGCGCGGCGCGCAATGCCGATAGGTGGAAGAGGATATTGGCACAGGCATAGAAACTCACCAACACCCCGATCGGCGCGCGATCCCACGTTCGCGCGGCAACAATCTCCCGCCACACGTAGGCGGCCAGCGCGACCAGAAAGGCTCCGTCAACCGCTGCAGCTATAGACGCACCCGCCCACGGGAACACGATCAGCAGTCGCCCTCCCAGCCACAGCAGGAACAGCATGAGCAACGGCACGCCCCTGAGCGGCATACGGTCGGTCCAGTTGGGCATAGCCGTCAACAAAAATCCCGCGATCAACGCCGGCAGATACCCGAACAGCATCTCGTGGACGTGCCATTCGCGCGGAGGATAGAGAAAATCCACCTGCACCCGGCCCGCGAACAGAGCGACCCAGGCCAGGACAGCGAGACCGGCAAACAGCGCCGCTCCCAGAAAGAAGGGTCGAAACCCGTACGACAAGAACGCCGGCCCGTCGTAGGGCGGAAATGTCGGTTTCTCGTCCCCTTGAGCCGCGGGCACCACTGGTTGACTGGCGATTGGAATTTCTTTCGATGACATCCTAAAAGGGATTCTCGACGGTGGGTCGGAAGCTTGTCAACTCAAAGGAGATGATACGTGACGGTCCGACAGAGAATGGGCTTACTATCTGATAGACACGAGGGCTACTTAGCTAAGAGTGCCGCTCCTTAAAAGAATCGCGGTAGAGCGCTGTGCTTCCCACTACACTTCAATCGAGTCATAGACATAAATAGACCGTACATCGAGCATGTCGGCCGGTGTCATCGGTGCCGAGATTAACGAAGACATCTCATCGTTGATCCGATGTCCTTGTAAGAAGGCCGGTGCGCTCTGGAGTGGACGGTACGTTCGTCCATGCTCAGTCAGCCAGGCCTCCCACAGACGATCGATATTGCAGTGATTCATATAGAAGACGGGGTCATTGGGCGAGGTAGACGGCAACATGTCCCCGCCAACCCACACGTGTACGCGATTATGCAAAGCCGGCGCATCGGGCGGTGCCCATCCTTCAGATCGATTACGGAACCCCGCCGAGGTGGTGTCCCAATTTGGCGTGTCATATGGCGTCAACGCGAGCACACCTTCCGTGTCGGTTTTGTCGGGTAGAGTTTGAATAAACGAGCCCAGCGCGCGAGACAATCCCCGATTGCTCTGCGCCAGCTGTCCGTTTTCATCCGCTTCGATTCGCACGCGAAAACTGGTAGGGTTCCCGGACCTAAACCGGAAGGGTCCGGTCCGCACGGGAGTACCCGTCCCTCCCATTGCACTGGCTCGCCAAACTCGTGATCGTCGCTGCTGCGCTGCCGTGCGCTGTCCATCGGTGGCCCAATCCCAGTAGGGCAAACCGAACGTCGCGTCGTTTAACACCCGTTGAAGATTGAGCTCCAGCTGAATCAGCATGAAGCGATGCCAGGGGAAAAACACGGGGCCGCGGTGAGCGGCATTTCGATCCCCTTGGTCCGGCGGCGTCATCGTCATCATGGCCGTGTGATGCCACACCACAAAGAGGTCATATGTGCTCACAGGTGTCGACGGACCGGGGATACCCAGACTCGAGGTTGTCGGTCCGGGAAACTCTTGTTTCAGAAGATTGACCCCTCGCGCGTACTGTTGTCTAGCCACGGCATTCGTCAACAGATTGGGTCGCGTGACAGCCATCGTAACCTCCTAGCGGTGAGCGTGTTTCGCCCCATGCATGCCGCCTTGCTTCTTGGGCTTGGCTTTCTTTGGGAAGCGGTCCGGGAACACAGCGATAATGGCTTTCACCATATCAACCGCCGAAGCGAAGGACAGATTGGGCACCGGGTGATAGTGAACATGGCCGTCATTGGTTACCCCCAAATGCCCCATCACCGGTCGTCCATCCACTTCGATGGCATATCGTGTCTTCACAACGATGTGATGCCCTCGATACTCGGCCGTCCGCACGGATTCAGCCCTGTGGTGAGGCAACCGCTGCGTCTGCTTCACGCGGCCGGCATTCTTGGTCACATAGGAGTGAATCGATTTGGTAGTGGGTCGCTCTATTTCGCGTCGCTTAGCCATAAGAGGTCTCCTCTGGCGGCTGTGAAGTACATGACTCCCCCGTGCCGGTTCATATCATTAGCATCTTCCGTTGGGTGGCTCCAACCACAAAACTTCGTTGCCGGACAGTGGGCGGAATTCACGCAGAATCGGTGTTGCCCTTCGCGAAGCGTAATAGCTGTATCGTTTTGTTCCTCCGTGCGTATCGCTCGAGATACCATCCGCGATTGAAATCCATTTCTGGAACTCATGCGTAGAAGAGAAAGCGAGCTCCACAGACTGGTCTGCAAGCGCCTACTGGAGCCTGCTGGAAGGCCGCAAGGCATAACGGGACGATGGAAGGGAAATGGCTCGTGAAGCTGTGCCTTACTCTGGCACCAGCATTGCTTATTTCCTGAGCAGATGAAGGCATGGATCGCGGGTAGGGGCACCGGTTCTCAACGATTCAGCAAGGAGGGAGTTCCCATGAAATGCACAAGGTGCTGCGGGCTGATGATCGTGGATCATCTACTGGACATGCAAGAAAGCTATCTGCCGATGTGGATGCGGGCACACCGGTGTGTCACGTGCGGCAATATCGTTGATCCAGTGATCCAGCACAACCGTATGGTTCGGCGCGCACAGAGAGCCGAGCGGCTTGCATCACGGTTAGCACGTACGGCAGCTCAACCGGCACAGGCAGCGTAATGAGTGGTCGAACGACTTGTCGACCCGAAGCAAGTTGTCCACCAAGACCCATGCGGGCAAGGCAGGTTGCGCGTGAGACCGAGAGCCGATCGTCGATGGCTATTGATCGCCGTTGACCACATTCAACACTCGCCGGCCATACCGTTCTGCCTTCGCGTCGCCGATGCCGGGAATCTCCAACAAGGCGGCATGCGTCACGGGCTTGGAACCGGCAATAGCCTTCAACGTTTTGTCGTGAAAAATGACAAACGGGGCAACGCCCTCTTCCTCGGCAAGTTCGGTGCGGAGCTGTCTGAGCCGTTCGAAGAGCTGTGGATCCGGCGGGATAGAGGCGGCATACACGCGACTCTGCTTCTTCACCGATAAATCGGACTGATGTTCCTCTCCCTGTGTGAAGATCACGGTGCGAAACCCTTGCAGAACCTCTCGCCCAGTGCGCGTCACATCGAGAGTGGGATACTCCGTGCCTTCGACCTGAAGATACCCTGAGTCGATGAGGCCCTTCACCAAGCCGGTCAGAGACAGCTTCGTCTGTGCTCGACAAGTCCCATATGTCGGACAGGCTTCTGCACCGTAGGCCAGCAGCACTTTTGAACGGCTTCCACGAAGAATGTCGACGATTCGATTCATGCCGAACCGTCCCATACACCAGGATACGGTTTCCAAGATCGCCTTCTCGGAAACGGCAGGATCGTGAGTAATCGTCCGGCCCTGTTGCCGCAGCGGTGCGACACACCGATCACACAGGCTGCAAGGGCCCAAGGCCAGCTCGGCTTCATCGCTGAAGTACTCAAGAATCGCGAGCTGCCGGCAAGTCGATACCGATACATATCCCAGCATTTCTTGAAGGAGCGTCCTCATTCGCCCGGCACGTTCAACGCCTTCAGGATCTCGTGACGCCTGCTCAATGAAGTATTCCTGCGTGGCCAGATCACGCTCGTGGAAAAGCAACACACAGGCAGCGGGACGTCCGTCGCGACCGGCACGCCCGACCTCTTGATAATAGGCTTCCACACTCCCTGGAATGTCGAAATGCACGACCAATCGGACGTCCGACTTATCGATGCCCATGCCGAAGGCATTCGTCGCGGCCAAAATCCTCAGCCTCCCCCGGCGAAAATCGTCATGGACGAGTCGCCGTTCCTCATCCGAAAGACCGGCATGATAGTAGCCGACCGAAGGGTGAGATTGTCCCAGCCATGCCGCAACCTCCTCTACCGCCTTGCGGGTGGCGCAATAGACGAGGATCGTGCCCTTCTCCGTCTCGCGAACCAAGCGTTCCAGCGTCGTCAGTTTTTCCCCCCGTGACTGACAGAGGTGGACGGACAAGGCAAGATTGGCCCGGCGAAAACCTGCGACCAAACGGAATGGATCGCGGAGCGACAGCCGCTGGCAGAGATCCGTTTGCACTCGAGTGGTGGCCGTAGCAGTCAGCGCCAGACAGGGAGGATTTGTAAGTTGCCGGCGTAAGTGACCGATCTTGAGATAATCAGGCCTGAAATCATGGCCCCATTGGGAAATGCAGTGCGCTTCGTCGACCACCAGTAATGAAACCCAGAGAGAACGCAACAGTTGGAGAAACCCCTCATGCTGCATCCGTTCCGGCGCCAGATAGAGCAGCTGAAGCCGCCGCTGCTGGAGATCCTGCATCACGCGGTTCTTTTCAAACCCGGTGAGGCCGGAGTGAAACGCCGCCGCAGCAATCTTCCGCTGCTTCATGGCAGTCACTTGATCTTGCATCAACGCGATGAGCGGAGAAATCACCAGCGTCAGCCCCGGCAAGAGGGTCGCCGGTAATTGATAGCAGAGCGACTTTCCCTGTCCGGTCGGCATGACTGCCATCGCATCTCGCCCAGCCAACACCTCGCGAATGACTTCTTCCTGGCCTGGCCGAAACGTCGCAAAACCGAATCGTTCGCTGAGCTGTCGAGTCAGATCATCCACGGTGAGGTGAACTGGAGCGATTTTTCCCATGGTGCTTAGGTTGGATCATCCAAGCACTCCCGCTTATCCATGTAGAATCGTCGCTAGGCTAGGCACGCCGGGGGAAGGAGTCAAGAGACGTGTGCGTAAGCGGACTTGGTTATGGAAACTGTCAGGCCGCCAGTGAACCGGAAGGAGAACTCTGGTCCATCGCCGTGCTCGGTGCGTCGAGTCGCCCGCCCTTTGGTAGACAGGTGCTTACTTTGTACAGAATCAGGGCTCTCAAATCTTCATCAATGTAAGAGAGCGCCTCTCGTACCCCGACGGCATCACCGTCCTCAGCCAAGTGGGCGGCAATTCCGATGAGCGGCAATACGCCATACTGACCCATGGCCTGCGCGATCTCGATGGCTCCTGATCGGTCCCCGGCCTTGACGAAGACTTGAGGAAGCTCAAGGTAGAAGTGGCTTGCCAACAACGACGGATCGGGACATGAGAGGATTGTGTCCTTGACGGCCTGCACGTCCCCGCGTTCCGATTGGATGAACAGCATCATTTGCCAGACTTCCCGCAGATACCGTCTGTCGACCATTCCACTGACGGTGTGTCGCGCGCCAACGGTATCGCCCGCCAATGCTTGTCTGATCGCGTGGTTCTTCAACTGTTCATCCGTGAGTGTTTGGGTTGGCATCATGTCTGGGCTCCTCTCTACAGTCGATTGGAGTATCAAATCGGAACGTTTCCGAACGCCTGGGTGAAAATGTATCGGTGAAAGCGGTTCTTGTCGACATTTTCACGCCAAATTGACAGCCCCATCCGCCGCGCAATCTGCAGACCAGTCCAACGATGCGCCATCCATTGAACGTGTCGGCCGGTTTCCTTGGAAGACGATGCAGAACTGGAGTCTATCTGCGAGCAATGAAGCGGAAAGGATAGGACGAAATCACGAAAACTCCTTCACTGCAAGAAACCATCTCGGCTTCATGCGGCCGAAATCCGTCCGGACATGGCGTGTGAGACTCGGACCCGAATCCAGCACGTAGGCCCTGCCGGGATCTCGGACAAAGACCACCCAATGCCAGTATGCTCGCCCTCTCATCCGATGCCACTTGATTGCCAAGAGCGCTCGACTCGGCAGCGCTTCCCACGAAACAAACGGCAGCACTCTTGACGACGCGTGACGCCGATAGTACTTGAGGAGCCGACGCACATACGCCGTCTCCGACCACAAGCGGCTGTCCGCCGCAGAGATGCCCATCCGGTTGGCCACACGCTTTGCGGCGCCATAACTCACGCCGGAGAGCGCCGCGACACTGGCGATGCCGCAGCCGGTTTGTTCCCGTTGGATCACCGGCTTCATCACAGCTCCAATTTCAACTTGCGCCCACCGGAGAGGGTGAAGTGGTTCCGTTGATAGAAGCTCAGCGTCCGATCGAAGTGCGGTAACGGAGGAGTGGTGACTTCGAGACGTGTCCATCCTCGTTGCCGGCCAATTCTTTGAGCTTCGGCAAGTAGTGCTGATCCAATCCCATGCGAACGGTACGCCGACCGGACATAGAATTCCGGGATCGTTCCATACACACCTCCGGTGTACAGCGCATAACTTTCATAGAGAGCAAGCACTCCAACCGGCTTGTCTTCCGCCCGCGCGAGCAACACGGTGTACAGTCCCTCCGCCATCCAGGAGCGTGCTCGACCGACAGTCTCGGCAACATCGAAATCAAAACTCTTGTCGCTCACGAGGGCCATGATCTCATGCAACAGTTCCCCCACCATCGTCGCAATGGCCTCCGCGTCATCAGCTTCTGCAAGCGCCAGTTGAAATGTCATAAATACTCAAGACGGAGGCTACTCGGCGGGCGTGGCCCAGTCAACGAGGATATGCAGTCGTGGATTCATCTTCACGGAGGATCAGGTACGGGTTGTCTAGATACTGGTTTGTTGGCGGTAATTGTCAATCGGGTTGTACTTGCCTCAGATCAAAAGTGTGTTCCCGGGTGAGCATCATGACTAAGGGCGAAGGCCTTCACAGATTGTGCTGGGGACTGCCGACTTAACCCATTGGCTTTCTTGACACTTTTCGCAGGCGGCCGTCCCCGCTGTTTCTTTCCTCTCTTCACTTGCGCACCTGAAAACTCCAGATATACTTTCCCTCATGCATTCCACTAAATACATCATCTTGCAGGAACAAAACGGGTGGCGCGGGTATCTGGAGGGCTATCCAGAGTTTGAAGCGCATGGTAACTCGTTCGAGGAGCTGCAGTTCAAGCTGTGGCAACTGCATCAAGAGCTCACCGCCCGGGAGCAAGAACAGGACCAATACCAGCAGAGTGAGTACAACCAGCATCACAGTCACACCCCCACGATGTCCCGTCCGATGTCGCGCGCCCAGATCAAGCGCCGAGCACGGGTTGAACAGCTCCTGTCCACGATGATCAGCAATCACTGAGCGCAACCGGCCTTCGTCAAGCATACGCCGCCAACCCCGAAAACCGCATGAATCGACCGTAGGGCTACATCGCTGTCCCAATTCAATGGCCCAGCGACTTAGATTCAGGTCTTTTTTGTGAGTTCCTAAGGTGTTTCCCTATCCAGAATGAAGCGAGACCGGCCGATAATAGTACGAGAAGCGGATGCGGAAGACAGCATTGACGCAGCAGCGGGGATCATAAGTTGAACGGGCTTCGGGCTTTCACCAGTTCAGAAACACCAGCGTTCTTATTAGAATACTGTGCAAGAGGCAATTCTCAAAAAGTTACTGAACAGGACGTCCCTAGGCGGGCTTCGAGGCGATTGTTGACTTGTATACAATCTTGTGTTCGAATTCATGAGTGGTTTGAGGGACGGGTGCGTGTTTTGGTGTGTTGCCACAATCTATATTAGGGGTGCCCCATGCAGGCGATTAAATATTTCTATCTGGAAAATGAAAAGCAGTGGCTGGCCTATCTGCCGAACTTTCCCGACCACTGGGTGCAAGGAGAGACCTTTGAAGCCCTGCAAGTGAATCTTTACCGTCTGAACTTTGACCTGACCCTGCTGGAGGCTTTAGGGAAGGTTTTCTGAGCCCTGCTTGACCACGCGAAACAAACGACTGCCTCTTCAAGTCTCTTCTCGGTATTTCGATATCAATCTATCGTTCCAGGTCCCCAGTTACTTGGAGGCGCACTGGACCTCCCTCCTTTACCCGCCATGGGAATCACGGTGTGATATGCGGCTATATTCTCTCCGATAGTGTTCAGCTTCTTGTATTCATGCCTTGGCACCTTGTCACAGTAGCCGCACTCTGTTAATGTGTGGGACCGTTTCCTGTTATTCATTGGATTTCAAACATCTCTGAATGGTCTGGGACCCAAAAGATCCTTGGGGTAAAAAGGCTGATCCGCTTGAGGAAGCATTCAAGCAGGCCCAATCGCAATTCAAGGATCTGTTTCCTCCCGGCAAGTTGAAGAGCCTCCTACCCTCGGGCGGAATGTGGAACCTCGTCCTCGCCGCCTTGATGATTCTGCTGGTCTGGCAGAGTGTGTTCATCATCGCTCCCGACGAAGAAGGTGTCGTGAAACGGTTCGGTGTGCCGGTCCGCGCGGTTGAGCCCGGTCCTCACTTCAAGATTCCTCTCGTTGAAACCGTCCTCCAGCCGAAAGTCGCTAAACTCTATCGTGTGGAGGTCGGCTTCCGGACCAACCAGCAAGGCCGCCAGCAGATGGTGCCTCAGGAAGCCCTGATGCTCACCGGCGATATGAACATCCTCGCCATCGAGTTCATCGTCCAATATAAGATTAAGGAAGCTCGCGACTTCTTGTTCAATGTAGCGGATATCCATGAAACGATCGGCAAGGCGGCTGAAGCCTCGATGCGGGAAGTGGTCGGCAAGAGCAAGATCGATGAAGCCCTGACCACCGGGAAAGCGGTGATTCAGCAAGACACCTTGACGTTGCTCCAACTGATCCTCGATCAGTACCGCTCCGGCGTGCAGATTGCCGCCGTGCAACTTCAAGACGTCGGTCCTCCGGAAGCGGTCGCCGCCGCCTTCAAAGACGTGACGAACGCCAAAGAAGACCGTGAAAAGCTCATCAATCAAGCCCAAGGATACCGAAACGACATCATCCCGAGGGCGAAAGGTGAAGCCGCTGAACTGGTCAACCGAGCAAAGGGGTTTGCGCAGGCCCGACTCAATCGTGCCCAGGGAGAGACGAACCGTTTCCTCGCGACCTTGAAGGAGTACAACCAAGCGAAGGACGTGATCAGCAAACGGATCTATATCGAAACGATGGAAGAAATTCTGCCGAACATGGAGAAGATCATTATCGACGGAAAAGGCGGTGAGCGTTTGCTGCCGTATCTTCCCTTAGACCGTCACTCCAGACCTGCGTCCACGGCCGGCGTCAAGTCAGGTTCACAACCGGAGATTGAGGAGTCTCGGCCTGAGCCATCTCCTAGCTTAAAATCTCGGGGTACCAGACCATGACGAAACAGGGATTGGCGATCACAGTCCTGGCCGCGATTGTCGCGTTGTTTGTGCTTGGCGCGTCTCCGATCTTCGTCGTGGACGTCATCCAGACGGCCATCGTCGTGCAACTCGGAAAACCCGTGCGCAATATCACCGAACCCGGACTCTACATGAAAATGCCGTTCGTCCAGGAGGTGACGTACTTCGAAAAACGACTGTTGGACTACGATTCGAATGCGCAGGATGTCATTACCCAGGACAAGAAGACCTTGTTGCTGGACAACTTCGCCAAATGGCGGATCACAGATCCGTTGAAGGTCTATCAGGCATTCCAAAGCCAGCGGGGCGCCCTCCAACGGTTGCACGATATCATCTATTCCGAGCTCCGCGTCGAACTGGGCCGCCACGAGTTGCTTGAAATCGTCTCGAGCACGAGGGCCGAGATCATGCGGGTGGTCACCGAACGCGCGAATGAAAAGGCCTCGGCGTACGGTATCGAGATCCAGGATGTGCGGATCAAGCGGGCCGATTTGCCCGAACAGAACGAAAAAGCGGTCTTCGCGCGTATGCAAGCGGAGCGAGAACGGCAGGCCAAACAGTATCGAGCGGAAGGAGCCGAGGAAGCCCAGAAAATCAGGTCAGAAGCCGAAAAAGACCGGGAAATTATCCTCGCCCAAGCCTATAAAGAATCTGAGGAACTCCGCGGCAGCGGTGATGCTAAAGCGTTTCGGACCTATGCCGATGCGTACAGACAGGACCAGAAGTTTTTCGAGTTTACCCGTTCCATGGAAGCCTACAAGTCCGCCTTCAAAGAAGGTTCCACCTTGGTGATGAGCCCGGATTCAGAATTCTTCCGCTACTTGAAACAACGCTGACCCTTCACGAAAGTCCCACAATGTTTCCGCTTGTTGCGTCAAGACTGATCCGCTCACCTGCCGGCTTCTTGGGCAATCCCGGCATCAATTGAATCCCCGAACAAACCGCAGTCACGAATCCCGCTCCGGCCAAAATACGCAGTTCCCGAATGGGAACCGTGAATCCGGTCGGCCTCCCCTTTAATGTGGGATCGTGTGACAACGACAGCGGAGTTTTGGCCATGCAGACTGGTAAACCACCGAATCCCAATGCTTCTGCGGTGTCAATCTGACGCTCCGCCTCCGGCTCAAACTTGACCCCCGCTGCCCCATACATCTGCGTAGCAATGGTTTCGATCTTTTCTCTGATCGGCCAGGATAATTCGTAGAGAGGTCTGAAATGGGCCGGCTTCTCGGATGCTTTGGCAACCGCAGCTGCCAGCTGTTCGGCCCCCTTCCCGCCGTCAGCCCAGTGGGTTGATACCGCCGCATCCACAGCCCCCATCTTCAGCGACTGTTCTCGAACCCAATCCAACTCATCCTGGGGATCACTCTTGAAGGCGTTCACCGCGACAACAACCGGGACTCCATGCGCCAGTACGTTGGCGACATGCTGTTCGAGATTGGAGATTCCCTTCGATAACGCTTCCTGATTCGGCCCCGTCAAACTTGCGGGTAGCGCAACGCCGGCCTTGGCAACACCTCCACCGCCATGGAGTTTCAAAGCCCTTAATGTCGCCACCACCACCGCCACCGTCGGTGTGAATCCCGACACCCGGCACTTAATATTAAAAAACTTCTCTGCCCCAAGATCGCTGCCGAAACCCGCCTCTGTCACAACGAAATCCGCACATCTCAAAGCAATCGCATCGGATATGACTGAGCAGTTGCCGTGCGCAATGTTGCCGAAGGGGCCTGTATGGACGAATGCAGGAGTCCCTTCGAGGGTTTGGACCAGGTTCGGCTTTAGGGCGTCCTTCAGCAGCACAACCATTGATCCCACACAACCGAGCTCTTCGGCTGTGACTGGCGCACCTGATTTCGTAAGCCCCACCACAATTCGGCCAAGTCGGCCACGGAGGTCTCGGTGATCCTTTGCCAAGGCCAGCGCCGTCATAATTTCTGATGCCTCGGTAATGACAAACTGCCCCAGGCGCCTGCCTGACTCCTCTCCCAGCAAGACCTCCCTGAGAGCTCGATCACTGATACATAGAGTCCGAGGCCATGTGACCCGTTGAGGATCGATCGAGAGTGCATTTCCGTGAAACAGATGATTGTCGAGGAACGCTGAGAGGAGATTATGGCTGGCGGCGACTGCATGGGCATCCCCGGTCAGGTGAAGGTTGATATCCTCCATCGGAATAACTTGGGCGCGCCCTCCGCCGGTACCGCCGCCCTTCACTCCAAACACGGGCCCGAGAGAGGGCTGCCGAAGGGTCAGCGCCGTCCTATGCCCTAGCCGTGAGAGCCCCATGGCAAGGCCTATGGAGGTCGTCGTCTTCCCTTCTCCTAAGGGTGTTGGATTAATCGCTGTAACAAGGACATACCGTCCCTTCGGCACTGACCGGAGACGATCCAATACCTGCAGGGAGACTTTTGCCTTGTCGCGACCATACAGGGTGAGCTCTTCGGGACGTATCCCGAGCTGGGAACCGATATCGACGATAGGGCGGGGATTGACAGACTGCGCGATGTCGAGGTCGGTCAAGGGCTGTCTTTCTACTTTACGCTTTAGATGATACCTGACGGTAATAATACAGCATGGAGTCTCGCCAAGAACTGGATTGGAGTGAGGTTAGCGACCTTGGATGGGAACAACTCAAACTCTCACACTGAGAACGTCTGACTCTCTGTTACTCTAGGATGTACTTGGTGGGGTCTAGTGCCTGTCCGTTCAATTTCACCATGTAGTGGAGGTGAGGACCCGTGGAAAGGCCCGAGCTCCCGACAAGCGCAATGACGTCGCCGCGATCGACTCTCTGGCCTTCTTTCACCAGTGCCTTCGCCAGGTGCCCATAAAGAGTTTCAACTCCGTAGCCATGGTCAACACGAACCATGTGCCCAAGCTTAGGATCGTACCCTATGGATGTAATCCTTCCTTGAGCGGGAGCACGGACCGGAGTGTTTGGCGCGGCTCCGATATCCAATCCGTCATGCCAGGCTGGTTTTTCCGTAAACGGAGAAATTCGAGGACCAAACCCCGACGTTACCCACCCTCTCACAGGCCAAATCGAAGGTGTCGAGGCCCAGCGAGTTGAGCGTTGCTCGGCAGCTTGCGATAACTCGTTCAACATGCGCTCTTGCGCCGTCGCGGCTTTCGAAAGCCATTCCAGGCCTTCCTTGACCGCGGCCACTGCCGCCACGTCATTTGGAGATGGTTCGATGCTGGCAGAGGATTGCTCGGGAGTTCCCTCCGTACGCTCCATAGAGCTTGGCATGGGGTCCATGGGATTGTTCCCGTTGGCGCGGGGTATACCCCCTTCCTCAGGAAGCGGCACTTCCTCACCACCTCGACCATTGACCATATCGCCTGACTTAGGAACCTCTATTCCGAGCATGACCCGAAGTCTTTGATTTACCTCATTCATGGCCCCAATGCGTTTCTTCAGATCGTCAATGGCGCTCGTGAATGCCGCAGTCTGCTCTCGTGCACTCATTGCTTCAGTACGAAAGGCAGCCAGTTCCCATACTTCTCCCGTTCTAATAACGTAGTGAGAGACCACAAGGAGATCGGCAAGAACGACCAGCCCTACACACACAAGCAACCTACGGAGAAGCTTCTTTGAAAAGCTGAAGCGAAGGGGTTTTGCAGTGGACCCTCGAAAAACTACGACCGTATAGGCATCGCCCTCTGGACCGTTTGTTTGCCCCATAGTCTTCGCCCCCCTACCTCTACCTATCCATCGCTCGGTTCGACTGATCTCGCCCGGCAAATTACCGAATTAATCATGTATGGTCAATGCTTAAAATAGTGTTTCGGCCAAACAGTTTCAACCACATTATCTAGGAGGTCTCACGTTGAACCCACTCAAGATACGGTGGAAACCCTTTAATTACCGGAAGGGCTATGATTTCCGGCACTTTGTAAGAATGCATCTTTTGGATTGTCTCCTGTAGGGAAGTGAATTTATCCGAGGTGGTCTTGATCAGGAGTAGCGCTTCCTGATCATCCACGATTTTCCCCTCCCACCAATATATTGAGCGAACCGTGGGAATCGTTGATGCGCAGGCTGCGAGGTGAGATTTGACCAGTTGATCGGCAATCTTGATCGCTTCATCTTGGCTTGGCGTTGTGACCATAACAACTACCACATTGGTCGTTTCGGTATCCATGGGATGCTCAGGATACCCAAGAGCCTTTATACAATCAACTTTAGCATTGCCACCACTGCGACCATCCCTAGACCTCTGACATATGCTTCAGCAACATCCATGCCCAGCCTGGAAAGCCTCCTGCCAGGTATCATATTGATTTGCAATGAATTAGGGCAGCTTCCTCGCCTGAGCATAGAGCCATCCAGTCAACGGCAAGATGAGAAACGACACGGCCAAACAATTTTTGCGAAACAATGTTCAAAAACCGACCATTTGCCCCCTCGGCAGGATGTTCAAACTGCCCAAAACAGGCTCTATCCTTTTCTTATCTTTGCTAATTCCGAGAAATAGTGCGCGAACGCCTTCATTCCGCCGGAGGCTTGCCCCCAATCATAATATTCGTTGGGAGCGTGATACCCATGTTCCGGCAAGCTCAAACCCATGAAGAGGATCGGAGCCTTCCAGGCTTTCTGCATGGTGACCACTGCGCCGATTGATCCTCCTTCTCGCACAAAGGCCGGATCCTTACCGAACCCTGCTTTTATGGCGCGCTTCACACAATCCACGTAGGGCCCGGCAAAATCACCCTTAAATGGCTGAAGCATGCCTTCTCGTTCCACTTTCACGCTGGGATTCACGCGAGCCACATGCTTCTTCAGCAGGGCAAATACCCTTTCGGGCGTCTGGTTTGGGACCAGGCGCATACTGACCTTGAGTTCGGCATGACCAGGCACAACCGTTTTAACGCCTTGCCCATGGTATCCCCCGCTGAGACCATGAATCTCAAAGGTCGGAGATGCCCAAATTCTTCGCATGATATCGGCGGGATCTTTCGTGCGCAGAGATCTGAATCCGTAGGCTTCCTTGAAACGGCTTACTTGAAAGCCGGACTTGAGGAAATTCCTGATCTCCTCCTTCGTAGGTTCAACGACCTCGTCATAAAATCCCGGTATCTTCACTCTTCCGGTCTTGGCATCGAGGCAGGTATTCGCGACCTCCATCAACTCAGCCAGGGGGTTGCGAGCTGCGCCTCCGGTCACACCCGAATGTGCGTCTTTCTCCCCGGTGCGCAAGACCAGTCGCGCGCCGAGCAGACCGCGCAAGCCGTATGGTACCGCAGGCCGTCCCTTGGCAATCCAGATGGTATCCGAGACGACGACGGAATCCGGTCTTGGGACGGCCGCGCCGTCCTTAAGACCCTCGGCAAAATGCGGACTCCCGATCTCTTCTTCCAGTTCCCACAGAAAACGGATGTTGATCGGCAACCCTTGCTCGATGACATATCGAGCACCGAACAACGCCGTAAGAGCCGGCCCCTTATCATCGGTGGCGCCTCGACCATGGTACATGCCGTGCTCATTCCTAAACTCGAACGGCGCTTGCTTCCATTCCGGCTCCTGCGCCGGTTGCACATCCAGATGGTTGTAGATCGTGACGGTCGGATGCTCAGCCCCTGTTGTCCATCCACCAGAGATGAGAGGATATCCACCGGTTTCTACCACTTGCACCTTGGCGCCTATTCCCGCCAAATACTGAGCCGCGAGATCGGCCATGCGCCGCATATCGCTGGTTCGGGATGAGTCCATACTGATCGACGGAACCTTCACCATCTGACCCAAGAAATCCTCAAATCCCGGCCGCGATTCGTTTATGAACGTCCGGAGCTGCCGCTCATTCACCATACGAGTGATCCTCCTTGACTGAAACTGGTGGATTATAGCGATCACGAATTGGAAGAGAAAGCGCCGCGGGATTCAATCGAAGATGATAGAATGCCGTTCATCCATCATGATCACGCAGGTCCGTGTTGTCGCTCATTTTGTAGGCTTCATGCTGATGTTCATGACAACCGGCACACCGCTACTCTTGTGGGCAGAGGAACCGATCAGCATCCAGCAGATACTTGATGAGCCACGGGGCTACCACCTTCGGCATGTCACGTTGCAGGGCATCGTGCGTGATGTGCAGCCCTTGGCCCCCTACACAGTTCCGAATGGAGACAGTTGTTATGGAGCCTACTTGTTTCGCCTCGAAGAGGATGCTGCGACTATCCCAGTGGCAGTATTGGGTATTTGCGGCAGACCCCTCGTCCGTGACCCGGAAGTTGAGGAGGGAGATCGCGTCGAAGTGGGTGCCACGATTCAGGCACCGAGTCATGGAGGATACTACCTCAGTTTCAAAGGGTTGAAGGTGGTGACTGAAGAAGAAGGAGTCGTGCAGGCAGTGGCCGATCGCATTCTCCCAATCGCGGATTAGGTCCTTCCTTCCGATAACCTGCGGGCATTCCATCGAGTGGCCGTGTAAACAGCCTTTGGGGAGACATGTGGTCGAATTCATCATCGGGTTCAGAGATGGAAGCGAATTCTGATAGCGTGAGGCGCTTGGCCCAATGAGTGCGTGGGTAGTAGGACTACGCTTCTCGATCGCCCTTGCACTGACCATGACCGTATCGGCCGGCTGCGCGAAGAGCCACGGGTTCGATCAGGCTGCGATGATCGAAGCCCTTCGCGTAGATCCCGCTCCTAATCACAAGAACACGCCTCTCGCAAGCCAAGAATCTCGTCTCTCTCCGCCATTTCGCCTCGGTGTGTTTTTTGCGGATCACGACTTTCCAAGTCGACCATCCATCAGCAAAGTCGAATGGCTGAGTGCGGATCGAGACCAGCTTCTCCGCCAGCTGATGCCATTGCGCGATCAGCACATACTGGCTGACACGTTCGTCCTGATGGATGCGACATTGCGAGCGGAGAACATCCGTGGAGTCAGACAACTCGGCGCGCGTTATGGCGCCGATCTGGTCTTGCTTGTAGATGGTGCGGGCGCGGTCGATCGGTACAACAACCGGTATGCGTGGTTTTATCCAACCCTGATCGGCGCCTATCTCGCTCCCGGCACTGAAAGCACCGCGTTAGTCATGGTCACCGGAAGCTTGTTGGCTGTCCGTTCCGAGTGGCAGGCACCCATCCAGTCAGCGGAAGGAGTCGCAAAGCTGGTCGGCTCGGCGGTCTTGGTCGAGGATACCGCCGCTCTCAAAGAAGCCAAATCGCACGCCATTGAAGGAATCAGCAAGCGCATCGTCGATCAGCTCCCGTTATGGACAGAAGCGTTCTCGCACTCCATCCCCCACTCACGGTGAATCCAAGCTTAGAAGCATTCCCAGTAAGAACAGGTGTTGCCCTGGCGCAAGTTCATTTACACCGGGACGGATCTCGCCGTTCTTGAAAAACCCGCCTCCAACTCCAGTTGATTCATCGTAACGATGTTCGACTCGTATGATCGTATTCATCCATTTGTACGGGAACTTGTACTCGACGGTAGACGTGATGGCCTTTACGAACTGCTCGGCTCCTGTCCACCGGCCATTCCGGTCCCAGTAAAACTCAGGCCGCAGCGCCACAGACCAAGGACCGGTGACATGCCATCTCACCACCACGTTGCCTCCCATGACAAAGGTTCGTGGGCTGCCAGGTTGACCGGCGATGCTCTCTGTTCCGACATCAAAGGACGCCGCCACCGTCACATCGTCACCTTTCCATTCCAGAATGTGATTTCCATACAGACGCCAGAACTCCAAGGATGTTTGCCTCTGATCCGGTCCTCCGTAAAGTGTTTGGATCAGCGTGAACCGTGGCGTGGCTTTCCAGATCCATCTCCCCCCGTAGCTCGGGAGATCGTTCGGGTGCGCGAGATGATAATAACTGTTGACGACAAAAGCAGTGATGGTGAAATTCTCATTCACCGGATACTGAGCATTCACACCGAACATCATGTACGGCGTATTGTCCGCGATCCATGACCGCGTGTAGTTGGCGTTATCCTTTGCGTAGAGTGACTCGTACCCCATCAAACTGTTGAACAGGCCGGCGGTGATCAGCATTCCCCTTCCGACCGGAGCCAGGTACGACACATTCCCCCGGTGCACATGTCTGAGCACGTCCGCCCCATCGACTCGCCTTTCACCAGCCAGGAATGCAAACTCTTCCGAATCTCGACCGCCTTGGAAGCCAAGCTCCATGCCCCAACGCGAAGACTCTCCCGCATCCTTTCGCACATACGCCAACCCCATGTTGGGTGAAACCTCGTTATGGTGGAATGCGGTGGTCCGACTGCGCCAGAGGTGGTTGTCGGGAAAATTGAAATTCCCGATGTAACTCACATCGAGATAGGCGCCATAGTGCCAGTTGGCCGTCCCGGCATCTGCGGAATTCGACGGACGATCCAGAGACGTGGGATTTTCCTTCGACTGCTGGCTCAAGTCCTGAGCCTCGGAGACAGGCGCCGTTGCGAGTACCGCACAGACGATCACCAAGCAATAGAGATGTTCGCAGAATCGGTCTCGTTGACCGATTATCTTCTGATCAACCGGAGAGAACTGACCAGCGCCTACCCGCATTATGTGCGCCCTCGGAAGAACCGGTAGAAGCTCGACACACAAACTATACTGGGTCAGGCATCAAAACGGGATAAAAACCAATGCCGCGACTGTAAGGACGGCGTCAGGATCGGCCTCAGATCATTCTGTCCGGAGTCGATATCCAACTCCAAGCTCCGTGACAAGATAGCGGGGATGGGCGGGGGTCTTCTCCAGTTTGTTTCTCAACTGGCGCATATACACACGCAGATAATGACCTTCTTCCACATGGAGCGGGCCCCAGACTTCCTTCAACAGCTGACGGTGGGTCAGCACCTTACCGGCATACCGGATCAAGGTGGTGAGCAGCTTATATTCGATCGGGGTCAGATGAACTTCTTTCCCTGAAACAAACACCTGCCGACGCCCGAGATCTGCCTTCAGATCGCCGAGGGTAAACACTGATTCACCGCTTTCGGCTGTTCGGGACGCATGGCGAAGCGCCGCCCGCATCCGCGCAAGGAGTTCGTTCACTCCAAACGGCTTAGTGATGTAGTCGTCCGCGCCCAGGTCGAGCGCCGCCACTTTCGCCTGTTCCTGGTCTCGAGCCGACAGCACAATGATGGGAATCTGCGTCCACTCCCGCAGTTGGCGAATCATCTCGGTTCCATCGAGATCCGGAAGCCCGAGATCCAGAAGGATGAGATCCGGGTTTCTCGCCTTGGTTTCGATGAGCCCATCCTTCCCCGTCGCGGCTTCATGGAGTCGGAAACCATGCGCCGGCAAGGAAGTTCTAAGAAACCGCCGGATCTCCGGTTCATCCTCGATCAGGAGTATCGTTGCTTGTTGTGACATAAGACCTCACACTTCTCGCGTCACCCCTTCCCGGTCAACCTGCCGAATTTGCGTCGGCCTCTCGTTCGACAGCCGGTTGCTCGTCCGGCAGGGGGATCGAGAACCGAATCAGCGCACCCCCGCCCGGCCGATTTTGAGCCCAGATCCGTCCGCCATGCGCTTCAACGATGCCACGACAAATGGTCAGCCCCAGCCCGACTCCTCCCTCCCGAGCGGATTTTCCGCGATAAAACTTATCAAAAATCAGTGCCTCTTCTCCGGCTGGAATGCCGGGTCCCCGATCAGCGACTTCCACGACGACCTGGTGGTCGGTCGTCGACGCCGTCAGACCAATTTCGGTTCCGACAGGCGCATACTTCACCGCATTCTCCACAAGATTGATAATCACTTGCTCCAGGAGTACCCCATCGGCCAACAGCAACGGCAGTTCGGCAGGCAAGTCAGTGTTGACGATATGTTCGGGGAATCGTCCCTCCAGCCTCGAGAGGGCGGCACCGATGATTTCATCCAACGGGTGCCACTCTTTGCTGAGCCGTACGGCTCCCGCTTCCAGCCGCATCATATTAAGAAGATTCCTCAGTAATCGGTCCAGTCGATCAGCCTCTCGATAGATGGATCGAGCGAGATCCTGCCGAGCTGCGACAGTGAGAGCTTCCTGCCCCGCCACCAAACTGCTGGCGGCACCGCTGATGGTCGCGAGCGGCGTTCGCAGGTCGTGGGACACGGAACTGAGAATCGCGCTACGCATGCGCTCGGTTTCGGCCGCCACGTGCGCTTGCTGAGCTTCTTCGGATAACCGAGTCCTTTCGATCGCCAAGGCCGTTTGATTCACCAGGGATTCCAGAAGATGAAGTTGTTCGGGATCGAGCAGGAGTGCAGAGTCCTTGGGCCGTACGGCAATGACTCCGATCGCTCCGCCTGAGCCGACCAACGGGAGATATAATGCGCTGGTCCCCGGCAGCGTATCGGTACCGAATCCGGCTCGCTCATTGTGGTCGAACACCCACTGCGCGACGCCTGACTCCTTCGGGTCCAGCTCAAAATACAACTGTTCGCCGCGCTGGAGCTGTACTCTCTTGTTGGCATCCGCCAGAAAGATAGCGATCTGTGCGTCGAATACCTCTCGGAGATGCGCGACCGCAAGCTGGGTCAGCATGTCCGTTCCCCGATGCGTGGCGAGATCTCGACTCATCGCGTACAGAACTCCGGTGCGTCTTTCCCTGTACCGGGACAAGGCCGCCTGATGATGCAACCGCACCGTGAGATTACTGATGACCAGCGCCACCACTAACATGACTCCGAGGGTCAACAGGTATTGAATGTCCGAGACGGAGAAGGAGTAATACGGCGGCACAAAGAAGAAGTCGAACGTTGCGACACTCAAGGCTGAGGCAAGCACCGATGGGCCGCGGCCGCAACGAATCGCGATGGCGATCACGGCGATGAGATACATCATGATCAGGTTCTCGGCCGAGAAATACGGGAACATCAACCAGTCGATGGCCGTCGCAATCAGCACTCCGAACAACGCGTTGACATACCCGTCCGTTTTACTGGTTCTCGCGAGACTCCGTCGGGCAACCGGTTCGCCTTCGCCCGCTTCACCCGTAATGACGTATACGTCGATGTCCCCGCTCTGATGGACCAGTTCCGATACCACTGAGCCGAAAATCCATTCCTTCCAGAGAGGCCGCACCGGTTTTCCAACGATGATCTTGGTGGCATTACGGCTTCGCGCATAGCTCAGAATTTCCTGGGCGACATGTTCACCGGCTATCGTCACCGCTTCGGCCCCCAACTGCTCCGCCAACCGTAACGTCTGTACCAGACGATCCCGTTCGATTTGCGGTGAGCGCAGGTGCCGGGGAATCTGCACATACACCGCGATCCACTTGGCATGAAGATCCGTGGCCATCTGACGGGCGGCGCGGATCAAACGCGGACCGCGGGGTTTCATGTTCACGCACACCATGATGGTTTCTGCCGCCGGCCAGGTTCGCACCACCGCATGATCGCGTCTATACACTTCCATCTGCTGATCAACCCGTTCGGCAGTGCGCCGCAGGGCGAGTTCACGAAGCGCGATCAGATTGCCCTTCGCAAAAAAATTCTGAATGGCGTGCTGAATCTGTTCCGGAACATAGACCTTGCCGTCTTTGAGTCGTTGGAGGAGGTCATCCGGGGGAAGGTCGATCAACTCCACGTCATCCGCCCGCTCGAGCACAGAATCCGGGATGGTCTCCCGCACGCGCACACCCGTAATCTGCGCAACCACATCATTCAGGCTTTCCAAATGCTGTACGTTCACCGTGGTGTACACCGTGATGCCCGCTTTGAGGATCTCCAGCACATCCTGCCACCGTTTGGCGTGGCGTAAACCCGGTGCGTTGCTGTGTGCGAGTTCATCCATGAGGATAACGGTTGGACGGCGCGCCAGCGCCGCATCGAGATCGAATTCCAGGAGTGTCGTGCCGCGATACTCGACCGCGCGGCGCGGTATGACTTCCAGTCCGCTTACCAGCGTCTCGGTCTCCGTGCGACCATGTGTCTCGACGACACCGATGGCGACGTCCACGCCGTCTCGCCGCTGCTCATGAGCCGCCTCCAGCATGGCATAGGTTTTCCCCACGCCGGGGTTGGCGCCGAAGAACACTTTGAGCTTTCCTTGAAGCTGCCGGGCCTCTTCAGCCTGCACACGCTTGAGCAGCGCGTCGGGATCCGGACGTTGTGTATCCATCGCTGATGTCTAGTCCTAGTTGCCTGAGATATTCCGGCAACGTTCAAACCATGTGCCTGAGGAGTCGGGCGCCCTCCCGCCAATTTTACGTCACTTGGATAGACTTCGGAAATGCTTATGGTTTGGCGAAGGGATTTTGAGGGGGGCGGCGCACCCTACCGCTTGGTGGCAGCCATTTCCACAACAGCCAGATCAAGCAGGCCATCGCCCAAATCGTCAGTAGAAACAGGATGAACAATGACCACACAACAGATCCTCACTGTGTCGAAGATTTCAACGAGGAATTGGTTCAACGGGGTAACGCATCGAGCGCAAGATTCAACAGTAGAACATTGATTCTGCGTTCACCCAGGAATCCGAATTGACGTTCCTCTATGTGTTGAGCCACGAGTGTTCCCACGATGATTTCATCCAGGCCTCTCACACGGGCCACACGCTTGATTTGGTAGAAGGCGGCAGCCGGGCTGATATGGGGGTCCAACCCGCTCCCCGAGGCGGTGACCAGCTCGACAGGAATGGGCACGTCGTTACCGGGATCTGCGACTCGTAAGGCGGCCACTCTGGCTGTGACCGTTTCGATCAGGGCCGGGTTGGTAGGGCCAAGGTTCGACCCTCCCGACGCTGCGGCGTTGTAAGGAAACGGCTCCGTCGCCGACGGACGGCTCCAAAAATACTCCGGTTTGTCAACGTACTGTCCGATCAGCCTGGACCCGATCACCGTGCCTTGATGCACGATCATGCTGCCGTTCGCCTGATCAGGGTAGAACACGTTGGCCAATCCTGTGATGGCCAGCGGATAGATAAGACCCGTCAGGATAGTCAGCAGTAGCAGCATGGTCAGGGTGGGTCGTATGTGTTCCTTCATGCTTTTCCCTCTTTCTCGGCCACCCGGTCGACGTCCTGACTACACCAAATGCAGGGCCACCAAAATCATGTCGATCAGTTTGATGCCGACGAAGGGCACCACCACCCCGCCCAATCCGTAGATCAGGAGATGCCGCCGAAGCAGCAACTCTGCTCCGATCGGTCGATACGTGATGCCTCGTAACGCGAGCGGAATCAGCGCGATGATGACCAGGGCATTGAAGATGACAGCGGACAGGACCGCGCTCTGAGGTGTTGCCAGCCGCATGACATTCAATGTGTTGAGTACCGGATACGTCGTGGCGAAGGCCGCAGGAATGATGGCAAAGTACTTGGCCACATCGTTGGCGATACTGAAGGTGGTCAACGCGCCGCGAGTCATCAGCAACTGTTTGCCGATTTCCACGATTTCAATGAGCTTGGTCGGATTGGAATCCAAATCGACCAGATTCCCGGCTTCCTTCGCCGCTTGCGTTCCCGTATTCATGGCGACCGCCACATCGGCCTGTGCCAGGGCCGGCGCGTCGTTCGTTCCGTCTCCTGTCATAGCCACGAGACGACCTTGAGATTGAAGGTCGCGGATCAGCTGCAGTTTGGCTTCCGGGGTTGCTTGCGCCAGAAAATCATCGACCCCGGCCTCTGCCGCCACGGCCGCGGCGGTTAGCGGGTTGTCGCCGGTGATCATGACCGTCTTGATACCCATTCGGCGCAACTCACCGAAGCGCTCCCTAATCCCCCCCTTCACGACATCCTGCAGCCGGATCACGCCGAGCACCTTGGCCTTCTCTGCCACCACGAGCGGTGTTCCACCTTGTTTGGCGATCGCTTCGACATGGAGCTGGACAACGTGGGGAAAGCGTCCTCCCTGGGACGTCACATAAGCCTCGATGGCATCCGCTGATCCCTTGCGTATGTGCCTTCCATCCAGGTTGACCCCGCTCATCCGCGTCTGGGCGGTGAAGGGAATGAATGTGGCACCCATCTCCTGGATGTCTCGCGCGCGCAATCCATACTTCTCCTTTGCGAGCACGACGATGCTGCGGCCTTCCGGCGTCTCATCCGCCAGCGACGAGAGCTGGGCTGCATCCGCCAGCGTGTGGGCGTCTATTCCTTCCGCCGGAAGAAAAGCGGTCGCCTGACGGTTGCCCAAGGTGATGGTCCCGGTCTTATCAAGCAACAGAACGTCCACGTCGCCTGCCGCTTCAACAGCTTTTCCCGACATCGCGATGACGTTGGCTTGCACCATGCGGTCCATTCCGGCAATCCCAATGGCTGAGAGAAGAGCCCCGATGGTCGTCGGAATCAGACAGACCAAGAGTGCGACCAACACGGTGACCGTAATGGGCGTCCCCTGTCCCATGGCCTGCACGCTGTACAGAGAGAACGGCAACAGGGTGACCGTAGCCAGCAGGAACATGATCGTAAGCGCTGCCAGCAGAATGGTCAGGGCAATTTCATTCGGCGTTTTCTGGCGCTTGGCTCCTTCGACCATCGCGATCATTCGATCCAGGAAGCTTTCTCCAGGGGTGGCCGTGACACGAACGATGAGCCAGTCGGACAGTACCTTCGTGCCCCCCGTAACGGCGCTCCGGTCACCGCCGCTTTCTCGAATGACGGGCGCGCTCTCACCCGTGATAGCGCTCTCGTTCACTGACGCCACCCCCACCACGACCTCGCCATCGGCGGGGATGAAATCTCCGGCCTCCACGAGGAACACATCCCCTTGCTTGAGTTGATTCGCTGACACGACGCTGAAGGTATCGCCTCGCTGAAACTGACGGTTCCGCACGGCACGATGCTCGCTGTCGAAATCAACCGAACCAAGTTTCTTGGCGCTGAGCTCCCGGCGCGCGCGCCGCAGCGAATCGGCCTGGGCCTTTCCTCGACCTTCCGCCATCGCTTCCGCAAAGTTTCCGAACAGGACCGTGAACCACAACCAGAGGGCGACGGCAAGAATGAACCGGGCCGGAGCTTCCCCCGCTCCGGCCATCGCTTGCAGAAACAGGAGGGTCGTCACGACACTTCCAACCCACACCACGAACATGACGGGGTTTTTAACCTGGTGGCGGGGGTCAAGTTTGAGGACGGCGGCCTGCAACGCCTGACTGGTGATCGAGACGTTGAACAATGAGCGGGATGCTTTATGCGAAGCGGCCATGTTCATGTCCATCCTTGTTACCGCCCCCCCATCCTCAGCTCCTCAACGATCGGCCCCAAGGCCAGGGCCGGTAGAAACGTGAGGGCTCCGACCATCACCACGACGCTGATCAAAAGAACAACAAATAAGGGGGTGTGGGTCGGCAAGGTTCCGGGACCAGCCGGAACCAGTTTCTTGCCGGCCAGGGAACTTGCAAGCGCCAGAGTCGGAATAGCGAGCCAGAACCTGGATATCAGCATCGCGATCCCACCGGTGAGGTTGTAAAAAGGAGTATTGGCGTTCAGACCTGCGAACGCGCTTCCGTTGTTGTTGCCCTGGGACGTATAGGCATACAGCACTTCGCTGAACCCGTGAGGACCGGCATTCAAGATCGATGATCGACCTGCTTCAGTGCTGACCGCGACTGCCGTGAGGCCCAAGACGACAATGGGCATGATCAGAATCAGCAGTGCGGCCATTTTCATCTCGTAGGGCTCGATCTTCTTTCCCAGATATTCCGGCGTCCGTCCAACCATCAATCCCGCAACGAACACTGCGATGATAGCGAAGACGATCATGCCGTACAGTCCCGAGCCGACTCCGCCGAAGACCACCTCGCCGAATTGCATGAGGAACAGCGGCACGAGTCCACCCAATGGAGTATACGAATCGTGCATTGAGTTCACCGCGCCATTGGACGCAGCCGTCGTCACAGCAGACCACAGGGCCGAATCGGTAATGCCGAATCGCGTCTCTTTTCCTTCCATGTTGCCGCCGGCTTGGCCGGCTTGAGGCTGCTGATCCACACCGAGTTCGGCAAGCAAGGGATTGCCGCTTTGCTCCGCCCACAACCCGATGGGAACAAAGCAGAACAGAAGGATAGTCATGGCGGCCAGAAGTACCCAGCCTTGGCGGGTATCGTTCACCATCCGACCGAACGTGTAGCAAAGCGAGGCCGGTATGAGAAGAATGGCCAAGACTTCAATGAAATTGGACAGTGGTGTAGCATTCTCGAACGGATGGGCGGAATTCACGTTGAAGAACCCGCCGCCGTTCGTGCCGAGCTGCTTGATCGCGATTTGGGAAGCCACCGGACCTACCGCAATGACTTGCTCAAGTAGGGTTGTGTGTTCGACTATTGGCTTCCCCTGCTCATCGAGGATCGCTTGGCCGTTCCCATCTCTCACGGCTTTGTCGTAACCCGATGGCTGCAGGACGGTCACCGTCCGATATGAATCGAAGGTCTGGACAACTCCCTGGGACACCAGTAGGAGGGATACGAGTAGAGCAAGCGGCAGAAGAATGTAGAGCGTGCTACGAACCAGATCGCTCCAGAAATTTCCAAGCGTCGTTGACGTGTGACGTCTGAGGCCTCGGATCAATGCGACGAGCACCGCCATCCCGGTGGCTGCGGAGACGAAGTTTTGCACGGTCAGGCCGAGCATCTGGGTCAGGTATGTCAGGGTGGTTTCTCCGCCGTACGCCTGCCAGTTGGTGTTGGTCACGAAACTCACGGCCGTATTAAAGGCCAGGTCAGGAGCGACGGCACCAAGGTGAGCCGGGTTGAGGGGTAACAAACTCTGTAGGCGCTGCAAGCTATACAGCAGCAAGAGCCCCGCTGCATTGAACAGCAGCATGGCTGTCCCATAGTTTTTCCAATCCATTTCATCGGCCGGTCGAACGCCGCAAAACCGGTACATGGTTCGTTCAACGGGAGCGAGGAGATAGTCCAGGCCGCAGGGCGCGCCTTCATAAACTCTCGACATATACCAGCCGAGCGGTTTGACGAGAGCCAGCAGCACGGTAAAAAACACGAGCACTTGCAGAATGGCATTCATCGTCATCAGAACCATTCAGCCTTCAATAACGCGACCATGAGATAGACCAGGAGCCCCGCCGACACCACTCCGCCCAGTGCATACATCGCATTCATCACTATTTTCCTTGCAGGCGATCCAAACCAAATATCAGCCAGGCACAGAACAGAAAGAACCCGATCGACAGCCCGATGGTGATGATGTCCATGGCGGCGTGACTTCCTTTCACAATTACCCTACAAACTTCGCCGTAAAAATGGTGTCAAAATAGACGACCGGATCGCCAAGAAGGGATCAAGACTCGTGCAAAACAAGAAGGCATTGGCGGATGGTTCGCACTTTGACCACAAAAAAGAATGGTATCGGAGCAGTGAAGGTGAGGCGAGTTAGGCGGACAGCCTACGATATTGGCGCAACAAGAGAGCGGCTCCCCAGAGGAAGGAACCGAGCATGAGGAGAATGCCAGCGTTATACGTGAGATGAGCCAACCGGTGATCCCATTCCAATAAGTCCAGCATTGTCAGAATGTTGTTCCAGTCGTGCCCGTCGGTTTCCTTTCCGGTTACTCCGCCGATGAGCATGAGGTCCAGCGCCCGCGCGTCGTTGATGTAAGGAGCGATATCCATCATGCTCTCGGCCGTCCACCACAACGCGACAGAAGCGCCGAACGGGTCGCGGGTCTTGAGAAGAAACGTGCCGAGACAGATGATCGGCATAAGAATCTGACCCAGAGTCCCTCCCAGAATCGTCATGAAACGACCGAATGGGATGAAGATCACATGTCCGGCTTCGTGAAAAGGCAGATTGATCAGATGGAGAAATGATTCACCGGTGTAGTTCGTTTCCAAGGGCGTCACGATGAACTTCCAACCCCACCCGATCATGACCACAAACACGGCTGCCCGACCGTAGAATGTCATCGAATCGGTCGTCGTATCCGATTCGATCAACCACTGCTTGGCCGTCAGAAACCACTGAGAGCGATCGACCGATGGTGAGGATCCTCGAACACGGGCCCTCACCGCATTCGGCCGGTACTTGGCGAAGATGATGCCGCAACGCACGCACTCCTCTGCTTTCTCACTCTGTTCCGCCTGACATTTCGGACAGTGAGTCGTGGATGTGCTTCCTGTGATCATGGACACACTCTAAGATCGTGAGGTGAATCGGACAAGGAAATCCGGAGAACGGGACGAAGTGTTGTTATGCAATTTCCCAATGCGGCAGAGCGAAGGATTGTAAGGTCCGAGGCGCAGGCTGTTCAAAAAGGCCTTCGTTCTCACCCACCCACCCCGGCGCGTCGAGACGCGCTTGTCACCGGGCAAGGCCGCAGTAAGCGAAGAGGTGAGGAGGTACAAACCGCACTTCGTGTGAGCCGTTCGCCCGTAGCATGATTCTTGGCGAACGGATAAACCCCCTTTGAATGGATTATTCCCCACCTTGAGCCTCTGAGCGACGCGAGAACGAAGCTGGAGGGCTTTTTCAACAGTCTGTTAGTGGAAGGAAAAGGGAACTGGGGCAAAGGTCGTGACAAACACCGCTAGCGCAATCCATCCGACAATCGTCCGGTTGCGACCTAGCGGAACATGAGGATCCATGACAGGAGGATGGCCGACGCCCCACAGTCCCGCCATAAAGGCCCACAGAAACCAACCCGACCAGCCGACGAAGCCCAGGATCAACAAGATTGGGAGAAAGGCGAGCGCCATTGTCCGCTGTCGCGAGCCCCACAACGCGTATGCGACATGGCCGCCGTCAAGCTGGCCGATCGGAATGAGATTGAGTGAGGTCACAAAAAGCCCGAACCACGCGGCAAAGCCGATCGGATGCAACACCACGTCAGCTTCAGGCGGTAACGGCCCGATCACCACCCACGACATGAACTGGAGCAGCAAGGGCTCGCCCAAGTGCAAACCATACGTCGCCGTTCGCTCGACGACCGTGGACAAATTGAGCCCGACGATCAGCGCGAGGACGGCGACCACGAAGCCCGCCAAGGGGCCGGCGACGCCGATGTCGAACAACGCACGACGACTGAGAATCGGTCCCCGCATGCGGATGATGGCGCCGAAGGTTCCGATAAAATGAGGCGGCCCCGGAATGAACAGCGGCAAGGAAGCGGGTACTCGGTGGATCCTGGACAACAGATAATGCCCCAACTCGTGTGTGGTGAGAATAAAGAGCAACGCACCGGCAAACGGAATTCCCCGCCAGAGCGTCTCAGGAGAGGTCAGAAGGAAATTCAGGGGGCCGCGCGCCGGTCCGTTATAGACTTGATAGGCACCGGCCCACAGAGTCGTAAAGACGGTCAGGGTAAAGAGGACGACCGGCAATGCCCACTGTGAAAAAAACGACGGCGCTATGTCGTCACCGCTCTCCGCCTCTTCCACAGGCGGTGGCGCAGACTCTTCTCTCGTCTCGATGACGAGACCGTTATCCACATTCTGATGTTCATTCCGCCCGAAGCCGTCCATAACAATCTCGCTTACTGAATCATCGCAAACGGATTGTGATCGAGTTCTTCCTCCACGGTTGTGGCAGGTCCATGTCCGGGCAAGAGACGATAATCCGGGGAAAGAGTCAGTACCCGGCGGCGAACTGAATTGAGATGAGTTGAATGCAACTCCTTGGGATTGGACCGGCCGATTGATCCGGCAAACAGCGTATCACCGACGAAACAGACCGGCAACTGTGCATCATCCACCCGATAGCAGATCCCACCCGGTGTATGTCCCGGCGTCGTCATACATCGGACGGCACGGCGCCCAACCTGGATCGACAATCGATCGCCCGGCACGACCAGCAATTCCGTTCGTGGCCGCCAACTCAATAGGCTCACATCCTCCGGTCCCAGGTACACCGGGACTTCATGTTGGCCCAGAATCTGCTCGATCCCATCCGCATGGTCCGCGTGGCCATGGGTCAAACAAATGCCGATGAGACGCAATCGGTATCGACGAAGCAGATCCAGCATGGCCGGTGCGTTATAAGCCGTATCGACCAACACTGCCTCACCCTCATCATGCACGATGTACCCCTGCACACCATACCCGTTGATGGACCCGTGAACCATTTCCACCCACGGCGGCATGTGCTGCGCAACCGGTTCCCACTTATCGATCGCAATCTGTTCGAGCGGCTCAGCTCGCAGGCCCAAGCCCTTCGCCAAGGCACGCACTTCGGCACGATCCCGCGGCCGATCTCCTCGTTCCAACGCGGTAATATCGCCACCGGGCAATCCCGTCATTCTCGAAACATCGCCGACCGAGAGGCCTTGCCCTGTGCGTGATTTTTTCAGAATATCGCAAAATTCATCTTCGAGCGGCATACACGAGCCTTCTCCACTCAGCGATCGACATAGGGTTGCCAAACCTACCCAGCCACCTTCATTCTCAGTCGATCAATTCGATACAGAGTACCACGACTCTGTCCCTTACGTGAAACAACCGTCTCTCGTCGCAGACATCCTTCACAGTACCGCGCCATGCGGCCGGCGATCAAGGTGATGAAGTGTTGATACGATATGGCTTTCGTCGCGATGTCGCGGCGGTCAAGGAGGCGTGAGGGGAATGAGAGTCAAATGACTTAAAGTAGGAGTGAGCTCCGAGGAGGAAAGCCTATTCGAAAGGCGCGCGCGTTTAAGAGAGAAATTGTCCCGGCGGTCACGCGGCCCCCTCGCACCATAGCAGCGTCGAACGTGACCGCGCTTCCAGCCCAGCGAACGCTTAGCCCTCCGGCACCGGTTTGATTTCTTTCACGTCTCCGAACGTTGACAGCGCTTTCGGCAATGCCTCACCAGAGCCGACGGCAAGGATCTTCAAGCGATCAGGGCGCAAGTGTTTCTTGGCTGCTGCCAAGACGTTCTCCTTGGTCAACTTCACCACCTTCGCGCGCAGCTGTTGAAGAAAGTCCTTCGGCAACCCATCATATTCTAGCTCTATCAAACGGCTGACGATGGCCGACGGGCTGGAGAAAGAGAAGACGAACGAATTCACATACGCTTCCTTCGCTTCGGCAAGCTCGGTATCGGTCACCGGTTCGGCGCGTATACGTTCGATGTTCGCAACAAACCGCTCGATCACTTCCTGCGTGGAGGTCATCTTGGTTTCCGCCCGCATCAGCCAGACCCCTTGATCATGCATTCCCGTATTGAGTCGGCTGCCGACCGAGTAGGCCAGCCCCCGCTTGGTCCGCACGTCGTTGAACAGGCGGCTGCGAAACGAACTTCCGCCCAAAATATCGTTCGCAATGGCTAATGCGACATAATCGGGATCATTTTCCTTGATCGAGAGATGTCCCACTCGAAGATGCGTCTGAGAAGTGTCCTTATCGACGAACCGGACGACCGGACGAGACGCACCCGGTTCCTGCGCATCCGGAATCTTCAACTCGGGCACAGAACCTCGCTTCCAATCTCCGAACGTTTTTCTGAGCGAGGTCAGCATGTCGTCTCTCTTGAAGTCACCGGTCACACCGAGGATCATGCCGTTCGGGTGAATCGTATTGCGATGAAACGCGACAAGATCGTCCCGCGTGATGCGCGAGATCGAGTCCACTGAACTTTCTCGCGCGGTCGGATGGTCCGTTCCATAGAGCAACTTGGCAAATTCCCGGCTGACGACGGAGCCAGGGTTATCTTGTCGGCGACGGATCCCCTCCATGGCCTGTAACTTGGCCAGTTCGACACGCGCAGGTTCGAACGCCGGGGTTCGGATAAGACCCGCGAAGATCTCCAACCCGCGATCCACATCTTTGCTCAGAACGTCCAGGGATGCCGATCCGGACTGTCTGCTGATTCCGATGCTGACATCGATCGCAAATTGTTCCAACTCCGCATCAACCTGCTCTGCCGAAAGACTCCCCCCACCGCCGGTACGCATCACCGCCCCCGTCATGGCCGCCAGTCCGACCTTATCGGTTGGATCAAGCCAACTCCCTGTTCTCATGGTGGCCGTGACGGTGACCAGCGGTAATTCATGGTCTTCCAACAGGTAGACGACCATGCCATTGCCGAGGACAACTCGCTCCGGCTCGGGCGGGGAAAATTCCACCGGCTTGAACGTCATGGTTCTGGGATCGCCGAAGGTCTGGTCGGCCGCACAAGCGATAGCTCCATCCATCAGTAAAACGGTCGCCATGCAGAGCAGCATTCTCAACCGGGAAAGACTCCCCGTTTCTACCCCTTGTCTCTTTGCCCTCTTCATGGTCTCACCTCACCGGCCGGCACCGCTGCAATCGCCTTCGTGTTTCCCTTCTTCACGAGGACTGCGACGGTGCGATTCGACTTTGTAAAGTATTGCGCGGCCACTCGCTGCACATCGGCGGCCGTGACTTTGGCAACCTTATCACGTGAGGTCAGGATATAGCGCCAGTCACCGGCGACTGCCTGATGCAACGCCAGTTGAGATGCCAAGCCGCTATTCGATCGCAGGCCCCGCACCAAATCGGCATCCAAATTGTTGAGTACCTTTTCCAACTCTTGGGACGAGACCGGCTCTCGTTTCAGGCGCTCAATCTCTTCATAGATGGCGGTTTCTACTTCTGTTGTCGTATGAGGGGCCAGCGGCGTAGCGGTGACGACGAACAGATTCGGCGCGCGCACTCCCGGATGACTGGCATCAGACCCGACTGAGGCGGCCAGTCGTTTCTCTCGCACCAACTTCTGATGTAAGCGGGAGGTGAGTCCGTCGCTCAGCACCGCGTCGAGCACATCGAACACATCGTCGTCCGGATGCCTCAACGTCGGCTTGTGATACCCGATGACGATGACCGGTTCGGCATCAAACTCCACTTCGACTCGCCGTTCGCCTCGCTGTTCCGGCTCAACCGTCACCAACGGCGGAGGCGGCGGCGCGGCAGGAATCTTTCCGAACGTGTGTTCAATCAACGCGATGACTTCCTTCGGATTGATATCGCCGACCAGCGCAATGGTGGCGCGATTCGGACCGTACTGGGCCTTAAAAAAGGATTCCGTGGCGGCGGGTGTCAATGCCAGGATATCAGACCCCCATCCGATGGTGGGAATCCCGTAGCCGTGGGCGCGGAACGCGGTAGAGGTGAAGGTTTCGAACAGCAGACCGTTCGGACTGTCGTCGTTGCGCAGGCGCCGTTCTTCCATCACAACGCCGCGTTCTTTATAGAATTCCCGCAACACCGGATTGGCCATCCGATCCGATTCAATCGCCGCCCACAAAGGCAGTCGGTTGGACGGCAAACTGATCATGTAGCGCGTCAAATCTTTTCCCGTTGACGCGTTGAGTCCGACTCCGCCATGACGCTGATACAGGAGCGCCATTTCATTGCCGACGACATACTGCGAAGCCTGCGTCTGCAGATCCAGGAGGCGCTTCTGCAGCGATTCGATCGCCGTTCGCTCCTCTGCTGTCTCGCCACCGTTTCTTCCGGCCGCATCACGCTGACGCAGGTCGAGTTCCGTTCCGACCAATGTGATTTCATCCAAGATCGGTTTTTCTTTTTCATAGTTTGTCGTGCCGACCACACGCGTGCCCTTGAAGGCCATGTGTTCATAGAGATGTGCGAGGCCGGTTTGGCCGACCTGCTCATTGATGCCGCCCACAGCGAACGTGATGTTGATCGAAACGACGGGCGTCTGATGCCGCTCCACCATGAGTACTGTCAGCCCATTGGCAAGCCGGTGCTCGATGACTCGCTCGGCAAGACCCGACGTGGCGGCGTACGACAGGGTGATGAGTAAGTGGAGGCTCAGCATACTGAGCGCGCACGCCCTAAGGACAAGACGACCAAATGCACGAACCGAGGTCCTGCTGCCGCCGTGTACTCTCATCCTCAACCTCTCATGACTGGTTATGTAAAGAGCTCCATGAGTTGTTCCGGTTTTTCGATGAACCAATCGGGCTGACACGCAGCCATCCTCTCTCGATTCCCCATGCCATACCCAACCGCGCAGACGCGAATACCTGCGTTATGTCCTCCATTAATATCATTGGTGCTGTCTCCGACGAGAACGGTTCGCTCCTTCGGGGCTCCCACTTTTTCCATGATATGCAGTAACATGCCGGGTTCCGGCTTGAGCCCAAATCCATTGTCTCCACCGACCATGTACCGGAAATGTTGCGGACCTAACCCGTTCAAGATGACGCGCGTATATTCGATCGACTTGTTGGTCGCAATCGCTTTGTATGTATGGGTAAAGTGTTGCAGCATCGGCTCGATGCCTGGGTAGAAGGTCGTCCGGTCCAAACAATGTTCGAGATAATGGCCCCGAAATACTTTCAAGGCCTCTTCGAATCTGACCTGATTGCCCTCTCCGACCGCCAAACGCAGCAGTCGCTTCACGCCGTCGCCGACGAACCCGAAAATTTCTTCGATGGGGCGCTCCGGCAATCCCAACTCGGCAAGCGTAAAATTGACGGACCGCGCGATGTCCCACTTGGATTCGATGAGCGTACCATCCAGATCAAAAATCAATAGATCTACGGGGGTCTTGACCATCATTGAGCCTTTCTCAAGGAGTCGATGAGCGCCGCAAGCACCGTCCGTTGCGCGTCATCCTGCTCATGGGCTGCCGCGTCTCTCGCGAAACTCATCATCCGTTTCAGTCCGACGTGGGGAGGGATGACCGGCGAGATGATACGCCAGTAGTTCCCCACCACTTTCACGTGGAAACGAACCTCTTCGGTAGTTTCTTCAGACACGAAAGTGGCCGTCTCCAAATAGACCGAGCCCCGTACTTGAAACGTGACCGGAATGACCACTTCCAGGTTGCTGAGAATTTCCCATTTTCGATAATCATCCGGGACGGTGGTGTCCTGGACGACCACCACACGACCCCATGCCGGCTCCTCCTTCCAATCGATATAAGGCGTCAACGTGTCGAACGAGGGGGCGTCCAAGCGCGCGCCCCTTTGATCTAGGAGAACGTAGCGCTTGACGACCTCCGCCGGAGATCGTTTGATCGAGCCGCTGGGAGTGAGCTGTGCATTCGATATCGCTGCCGGAGTGAGGGCAACCAGAACGAGAAAGGAATACGCCAGACACTTGCGCAAAGCATTCACGCGTCCGAGCGAGCCGCTTTCACCCACAGCGTGTAGACTCCGCGCACTGATTCATACACATGACTCCGGTTCCCTTTTCTTCTGATGCAGACATCAGCCGGGTCATTCTAGCAAACAGCGCTAGATACATCCAGGTAACGACGTGAATGCCCGCTACGTTGTTTGACCTTCCTGAAAGGAGGATGCTACGGTCGGTTCTCTGCATGGTCACGAGAGAGGAACCTGTGCTCAACGATCAGCGGCGGCGGATTCAGCTCATTGGGCTTCTCGCCATCCTGTTATGCGCGATCGGCATGGTGTCCGCCATCTCAATTCCCGCAGCCGACACCGGCGATGGTCCGTTTTTGGGCAACACCTCAACCAATCTTCCTCATCGAATCGACACCCCATCCTCACTCACAACCGCTCCCCAGAAAGCATACGATCTGCTCAAGCAGTTGGAAGATCGACGCGGTGCCCCTCTCCCCGGGTACATCGGTGGGCGCGATTTCCAGAATCGAGAACGCCTTCTTCCACGAGGTCGCTACCGAGAGTATGATGTCAATCCAAAGATCCCGAGACGCAGGCGCGATGCTGAACGGATCGTCATCGAGCAGCGGACCGGAAAGGCGTACTACACGGGCGATCACTACCGAACATTTGTCCCTTTGAATTGAGGAATGCCCAACCCGGCGGATTCTGTATGACAGGGAAACCGACACTGTACCCGCATCTGAGCAACGCCACGCCGCCTTGGTCAGGACTGCTTATTGTCCCGCGAGGAGCCCCGATCACAACGTTGGTGAAGGTTCCACCGGAATTCGTGGTGCGCACCATCCAAGGGAAGAAATGCCGAACCTCATCCGGTCTGTTCGATGAGTTCGCCCGGGTGCTGGCCTTTCCGGAGTACTTCGGACACAACTGGGACGCATTGGAGGAATGTCTTGCCGATTTTGAGTGGCTTCCTGCCAAAGGCTACATTCTATTTATTGCCGACGCGCACGCTGTGCTTCCCGATGATGAAGAGGAGTATGAAACGTTGTTGGAAGTCCTGAGTGACGCCGGCGAAGCCTGGAGCAAGGGGCAAACGGCCGATGGTCGGCGCGCGCCATTCCATGTGTGCTTTTTGGTGACTGAACAGGACAAAACGAGTCGGAAGCGCTGGGAATTAGACGAGTTCTCCTCCGCAGAGCGGAAGGCGCCTAAGACGAAAGCCCGCTCAAAACGTTCGGCCAAATCCTCCCCGAAATAGACCGCCGTCGATGTGCTCCGGAAACAGGTTGCGATGGATTAGGCCGCTAGAGGCGTGATTTCGAGGCGAAACCCTTAAGACCAACATATAATTGAACAGCCGACAGCACCACCCGGCGGACACGCGAGGGTCGCTCTCTCATTCCATTGGTGGTTAACATGGATCGACTTATGCTCCGATGCGCCGTCCAGCGAATTCGCACCGCCCTCTCATGCTCAAGACAAATACTGTGGGTTTCACGCTGGTCGTCCAGCGGCGCCTTTTCTCCAACCAACCCGTCTCGACCTTCTCCTCGACACCAGGAACAGATGACCTTCATGTCTCTCACCCTCTTGATTACGCATGAATACAGCAAGAATTACGCCGTCATGCGTGAGTGCCTATAGAGCAGAGAAATCAAAGGAATATTCGGCTTCCAATCGGAGCTCCCATCCGTCCGCTGTATCGAAATTGAGAGAAGTGTATCTCTTACGACATTTTTTGACTTTGATCGGTCGTCTTCCAACTCATGGCGCGACGATGCGTTTCTTGACCATCTCTCGTACCGCGTGATAGGGTGCGCCCCCGTTATGAAAACATCCCGTTCCGCCAAGCTTTTCACCGAAGCGCAGCAACTCATCCCCGGTGGCGTCAATAGCCCTGTTCGGGCCTTTCGTTCGGTCGGTGGGCAGCCACGTTTCATCGCACGCGCAAAAGGATCACGGCTCTATGATGTGGACAAGAACGTCTACATTGACTATGTCCTTTCTTGGGGGCCGATGATTTTGGGTCATGCCCATTCGGCGGTGATTACCTCGATCAAGAACGCGGCTGGGCGAGGGACCAGTTACGGGGCTCCGACTGAGTCGGAAGTATTGCTGGCCAAAGAAATCCGCAACGGCTTCCCTTCCATGGAAAAGATTCGGCTGGTCAGCTCCGGGACCGAGGCCGTGATGAGCGCGATCCGAGTGGCGCGGGGGTTTACCAAACGAACGGCCGTCATGAAGTTCGAAGGATGCTACCACGGGCATGGTGATTACCTGCTGGCAAAGGCCGGGTCAGGGTTGGCAACATTGGGGATTCCGGACTCACCGGGCGTACCTGAAGACTTTGCCAAGCATACCTTGACGGCTCCCTATAACGACATTCGGACAGTCCAGCAGCTTATTGCCGCCAACCGCGACCGGCTTGCCTGCATTATCGTTGAGCCGATTGCCGGCAACATGGGCGTTGTCCCTCCTGCTCCCGACTTCTTATCCACACTCAGACAACTGACCGCCGACCACAACATTCTCTTGATTTTCGATGAAGTCATCTCCGGTTTCCGCGTCGGTTACGGAGGCGCGCAGGCGCTCTACGGCATCACGCCTGACCTCACGGTCCTTGGGAAAATTATCGGTGGTGGATTGCCGGTCGGTGCTTATGGCGGGCGGAAAGAGATCATGGATCTCATCGCGCCGGTCGGACCGGTCTATCAAGCGGGTACGCTCTCCGGTAATCCGCTGGCAGTCTCGGCAGGATTGGCGACGCTCAAACAATTGCGGGTACGAGGGATTTATAAGCAACTTGAGGAGCGATCAGCTGCCCTGGCTAAAGGGATCGGCGAGGCCGCAAAAAAGTCGGGTATTCCCGTCACTCAAACCCGGGTTGCATCGATGCTGACGACTTTCTTTACTCCAGGTCCGGTTGTGGACTGGAATACGGCGAAACAATCAGACACCAAGCGGTACGGTCAGTTTTTTCATCATATGTTGGAACAGGGAATCTATCTGGCCCCTTCCCAGTTCGAAGCTGCTTTTCTCTCCACCGCCCACAGCGCGCAGGACATCGAGAAGACTATCCGCGCCGCGCACACCGCCTTCAAGAAGCTCTAATCGAGTCCCTCGTGAAGCGGTGCTCGTATCTCGTAGGATACATCGTCAATCTATTTAGATACAGTCCACCTGAGAGATCTTTCGCGCTTCACGTTCGCCTATTCGTCGTCCTCGTCTTCTGCTTCGAGAGCCTCCTGCCGTTTCTGTTCTTCCATCGCGTTATGGAGCAACATACGGATAAACATTGAATACAGCGACCCTTTCTCCAACGTTCCGCCCGGGGGGATGGCGATTTTCCCTTCCTTGATCATGCGGTCCATCCAGACTTTTTGATCCGGGGCAATCAAGACAGGAATCTCAACCAGCCCCACACGTCCCATCATATCCATGGCTTCGACCTCCGTGATGTGTATCTCGTTCCTCGTGAAGCGTATCTCGTGGGACAGACTCGTTCCAAAAGCGAGATACGAACAACGCTTCACGAACGACGAAATATGAACTCATTCCAGCATGCTGTTTTGAACGTTGTCAATCGATCAAATTTGGCATGACACCTGCGTACGCACACAGGCTATGAACCAGCGCCCAATAACGATCCTAGCCCGTTTGCTCGTCTGCGGGATGTTGTGTGTCCTATCTCCACCTCATGCCCATGCACAGCGCCTACAGAAATCCGACATCGGTTCAACGCTGGAACCTCAGTGCGACCTCTGCTGGTATCCATCGCCGAACGAGCAACATTCGGATCGCCTTCCCACGTATAGGCAGCGTCGGCCCCCACGTCCCCCGGACAGCAGACCACAACGCTATCCCAAAGGCCGTTACAAACTAGGTCCCATACATAAACAGTCTCGCCTTTCAGCCCTTCGATCGCGGTCGAGACACGAGATGCGCCTACTGAGTACCTTACACGTGCGGGCAGTCGATGGCGATACCATTCGCGTCGGAGCCGAGCGTATCAGACTTCGTGGCGTTGACACCCCGGAAATGAGTGAGTTAGCCGGCCCGGCAGCCAAGCAACGACTGGAAGAGTTGCTTCGCCGCGGGCCGATCCGCATCGTCCCCAAGGGCCGAGATGTCTACAATCGTCTCGTCGCCGACGTATTCGTGAACGAACAGAATGTGGCGGAGACGTTAATCATAGAGGGATATGAAAAGGCACGGTCATAGGAGCTGAGAATAGTCGTTTGCTTAATCGCCGCCAAAAATCTCAACGCACTCGAAGGCCTAAAAGGATTGATCCTTTCTAGCTCACAACCCCAACGGTTTTCCGCTATGCTCAACCGATAGCTTGGACCCGAGTTTCAACCACTCGTAACCCGCTGTCTCTAGCACTCGCCTTGACCAAGACGACTTCTTGGTCACGTCTCTTCTCAACCTTCTCTATTTAATCAGATCCCAGCCAGAATCCACTCAGATCCAGAGATAAGCCGTTGGTACCGGGCCAATTGTGTCAGGCGCTTGAAAAACAAGAGTCCAGGTTTGGAATGCGCTGGCCCAAAAAATGCTTCAGTGCCTTCACGGATGCATCGTTGCTTTTTCCACTTACGGAGACTAAGAACGGGCTGGGCTGTCCAGTCTGGTGAAGCAGTCAACGGAGAGTTGGCTCTGCTTGAGCCGACTCCTAAGGTAGGAGGTAGGCTATGTCGAGAAAACGGGTCAAAATGTGCATCGATCGTCTCGTTCCCCGGGAGTTATTGATTGAGACGAGTCGCCGTGCTGTGGAGGAGAATCCGGCCAATGCTCCAATGATGCGTGACTTTCCACTCTTCGGGGTTGATCCCAGCGATCGCATGCGGATGGCGATCGTAACGGGAAAAAAGTGGCAGAAAGGCCGCACATTGGGGGTTCATTTTCTAGATGGCCACCCCGATGTGCAGGCCAAAGTGGAGCATTACGCGAAGCAATGGAGTCAGTTTGCAGACATCACGTTCGACTTTGCCTATGATCCGTCCGCGGAAATCCGCATCTCGTTCTTGCAAGAAGGATCCTGGTCTTATCTTGGCACCGACGCGCTAGGGATCTCCAGACCCAATCCAACCATGAACTACGGCTGGCTGACCCCTGCGAGTACAGACGACGAATATCGCCGTGTGGTGCTCCATGAGTTCGGTCACGCCTTGGGATGCATTCACGAGCATCAGCATCCCGAAGCCGGCATTCCATGGGACAAGGAAGCGGTCTATCGATATTTCATGGGCCCTCCCAACAACTGGACCAAAGAAGATATAGACCACAATCTGTTTGAGAAATATGGGCAGGACAGCACCAACTTCTCCGAGTACGACAAAATATCCATCATGCACTATCCCATTTCGAATGACTTGACGCTGGGCGATTTCGAGGTCGGATGGAATCGCGAGCTTTCAGCAATCGATAAGGAGTTCATCTGGACGATGTATCCCAAGACAGTCGTTCCGGACGTCACCGCTATTACGGTCGGTGCGGCTCCGATCGAAGCCTTGATCGGGAAACACGGCGAGGAAGATCTCTTTAGTTTCACCGTAGGCACAAAAGGCCCCTATATCTTGGAGACGAAAGGTTCCACGGACGTGGTCATGGTGCTCCTGGGCCCAAACAATAAAACGGCTGTCATTGCTGAAGACGACGACAGCGGGAAGAAATACAACGCCAAAATCGCGACGAAGTTGAATCCGGGCATGTACTATGCCCGCGTGCGGCATTACAAGCCCACTGGTACCGGGAAATACGGGATTTCGGTTCGCCCGGGGAACTCAGCAATCAGCTGAGTGCCAGATTTGAACATTTTTTCTTTCCGGAGGTTGAAAATCATGAACACAAACCGCATTCGGCATCCGGTTTCTCTGAGCGTTGTTGTTTTTGTGGCATCGCTGATCGGGTGCACGACTCAGCCGAGCGTTACGGGGTCGCAATCCGACGACGGCATTTATAACCCCTACGGCGTCATGCTTGACCCGCTGAATCAGGTCCGATCGGCGGCCATTACAGATACACGGGGCCAGGTCGCCGAGACATATGAAATTCCTGTCAAGAATATCTACATCGACAAGAGATCAGAAATGAAAGCGCATGATGGCAGGGAGAGTCCTGCGATCTCGAAGATCAGCCCCGTGCTTCAGGAATGGATCGTTAAGAAAAAAGCAGACGAATCAGTAGATATCATGGTTACGTTTCACGAGGATCTACGGGTACCTCGACTGCCTGACCTAGGTTCAGGAGAAAGCCGTGACGAAGGCAAGACCCGGAGAGCGGATGCCATCGACACACTCAAAAAAGCGCGGGCGGAGTCCCAAGCAAGGTCTGTAAAGCAACTGGCCAAGCACGGCAACTTCAAGCAATCCGACGGTTTCTGGATCGTCAATAGCGTGGTCGGAACCGCGAAAATAGGAGAGATCCAACGCCTCGCGGAATCCAGAGAAATCGTGTATCTCCAACCGGTTGAAGGGGGTGAACCGCCTCCACAAGACGCAAATGCCAATAACGATGCTCAGGATGGTCGGGACAGAATCGTCTCGGATCCTTATTTCAACTTGGGGCTCACCAATCCGTGGATCGGTCTTCTCGACACAGGCGTTCGAGATACGCACAACATGTTCAATTCGCCCGATCACATTGCCTGGATGCGGGATTGCGTCAACGGTGGAAACAATTGCAACGATAGTTCGAATCCAAATTTTGATCCGACGGACTTTTCATGGAATCACGGCACGAGTTCCGCTGGACTTCTGACCGGAAACAACAGGCTTGGCAACCAGTACCGCGGCGTGACGGCAATACGGACGGACAGCTGGCAGATCTATTCTGCCGGCGGTTTGAATACATCGGCGGCCGTGCGGGCTATACAGGCAGGCATCGCGGCATTTGATCGAGTGCTGGTCGGAGAAATCCAGGCGAATGAGTCGGAGACCGGCACCATCGCGACAGCGGCCGACAATGCATACGATGCAGGGGTCATTTTCGTCTCAGCCAACGGAAATTTCGGTCCGAACGCATCGACGGTGCGCTCACCGGGGATTGCGCACAAAGTACTTGGTGTCGGGGGGTTCATGACTGACGGTGGCGCCCAGTACGACAATCAGGGACGCGGCCCCGCAACCGATTCACGTTACAAACCGGATATCCAAGCTCCAACGTGGAGCGAGACTGCCAGCAACACAAGCGATACAGCATTAAAAGTCTTCACCGGCACAAGCGGCGCTACGCCTTATGCCGCAGCCGTGGCTATGTTGGCTCATAACTGGTTGCGACAGTTCGGATCATTCGATAACGGTCAGACATATGCGTTCATGATTCTCTATGGCCAGAGGGAATGGCCGTACGACAACACGGTGGGTGCGGGTCCCCTTCAGATGGCGACCAACGGCCACGCTTGGTGGGGCAAGGTTTCAGTCGGGAATCATATGAACATCGACATCCCCATAAACGTGGGAGCCGGGAAGAAGGATCTGGATGTGGCCTTATGGTGGCCCGAATCAGCGGCACAGACCCACAATGATATCGACGTGCATCTGATCGATCCATCGGGAATCGAACGTGCCAAAGGCTTCTCAGGTGTCAGTGTCTTCGAGCGAACCGGTGTGAACGGTACGCTCCAAGCGGGAACGTGGATGATCCGAATCAGGGGATACAATGTTCCTACGGGATCTCAAACAGTATATTGGGCGACCCACATCAGAAATTAATTCGGTGACCGTAGGAGGAAAGCGAGGATTGATTGGAGTCGTTCTGGCAGCCTGTCTTGGAGTCGGCTGTCATCCCGCTTCACACAGAAGCGAGCCTGACACGTCGAACCACAGGCTGCCTTCACCGAACGAGCCGGCGGCTCCTGCGAACAATGATAAGAAAATCGTTGGGCAAGATAACACCCTGAAGCCGCTACACGTTTTTGCCGAAAAGTCTTTCTATTTGAAAAGACCGGAGCCCGAAGAACTTTTCGTCGGAGTGTTTCAACGGATCCCGGTTCAAGAGGGTCCAAATACCCGTAAGGCGCCTTTCACGCTGGTTGTCGGCACGGAACAACTACGCGTGTATGTAGCCGGTTTTGACGTAGAGACCCTTAGTCCATGCGTCGGCTCTAAGGTCGAGATAGTCGGTAAACGCATCGACCAGCGCAAAGAAGGCTATGGAATCGAAATTTGGATTGCGACGATTACCTTGTTGCAATAGGAGTCTAGCGGAAGAATCAACCTGTTCACTCTTAAGGTCAATCCTTCCCTTCGAGCCGTGTCAATCTCGAAAATCACTGAGTAGCTGGGTTAGCCTCGAAAAACGCATGAGGCTGCGTCGATGGACAGGCCATTGAACAAGCAGCTGACAATGAATACAATTCACACCTATGTTCGTCCTCTATTTCATCGTCATCGGCGCATTCCTCGTGGCACCATCTACCCACGCGGCAAGTCCTATGGCCGCTCAAGTCTGTAGTCTGCTGTCATCTCCCTCGCTCGTATCCGTCCAGGCCAGTATGGGTACCGGTGAGGGCTGCGCATGGCAGTGGCCAAACGCGCAGACGCTGTCGGTGTATGTGCACATCGATCAGCAACCCGAAACGGTGGCTATGATGAAAGAGATGATGGAGACGATTTTGAAGAACCCGGTGTTCAAGAAAACGGCGTTCCCAGTCTGCACGGAAGGTGACATGGTGACCGGAGATTTTCGGAACGGGACCGGTCCGGGCGGGACAGGGTACACACAATGTTCCGGGTTTGTGCTGACTTTCAGCTTCCAGGGCGCTGTTGCACACAGCCACCTAGCTGAAGTCGCGAAGCAACTTTCCAGCAAACCTTTCGCCCGTTAATTTGCTCGATCCGACGACTGAGATACTCCTTCACGGTTGAGGTGAATGGAAACTACGGCAAGGATAGGGTGCTAACGCCAAGAGGGCATAATCCTAGTACTGAAAGGGTGTGAGCATGAAGAATGTCGAGATGAGCGTGGAGGGATCTATGTTGACGATTAGAGTGGATCTCTCGAAGGAATTCGGTCCGTCCTCAACCGGCAAGACGATTATCATCGCTTCGACGGAAGGAAATGTGACAGTTCCGAATCGGCAAGAGAAAGTCGGGCTCAATGTGTATAGGAAAAAGTAGCTCGTCTCGCAGCCATTTGGCCCTATCTTCTTCAGCTGCCAGGATGCTTTCTTTTTTTAACCAGCTCTTGACAGATGCCAAACATCGCTCCTGGCCTATGGATTAGGCTGTGATCCCCAGAAAATTCCCGAGGCTGTGGATAGCGATCCAAATAGTTGCATTGGTAACGACTCCGTTACGGTGAACTTTTCGGCACCAGGCACAGATTGCTAGGAATGCGGTGAAAACGTTTAGAAGGAACACTTGGACCACTATTAGTTGTGCCTCAACTGTTCCGGTACAGACGCCTAAAAAATAGGCAGTTTGATGAATTAATACGTCATTGAGGCATGCTTTGGTATCCAGGGCGAGTTATTCACACGGTTATCCACAGAAGGTGGGGACTAAATTTTGTGGCAATCACAGCTTGCCCAGGAACCCTGAGGATCAAGCGTTCCGGTGATTCTCTTCTCGTTTCTTGACACATTCCGTGTGTTTCTCCGACAATCTCACCACTTTCATGAGTTCCGAACACGTCCCCTCACGGAAGTAGTCGGGCAGATGTGAGGATGCGCCGCAACTCAGACGAGGGAAGCTGTTTTTAAATGGGAACGTTTGTCAGGCTCCCAACCCCACTAATCTCCCCAGACCTTGCCCCTTGAGGTCCATCATAGCCGTCAGCCGGTAGTCACATGAACGATCGCTTGAGGTAACGGTGAAAACATTTCGTCTTATGACACTTGGGATTGTCTCATCGTTATTCCTCGTCGCCTGCGCGTCACAGACGAAGCAACCGGTAGGAGATCCGTCCGCAAGAATCACGGCAACCGGGTACACACAGGATGGCTGTTTGCTCAATCTGAAGCTGGAAGCGCGCCAGAGGAACATGCGGTTGAATCCCGAGGATGTGGAAGTGGGCACCAATTGGTTTTCCTTCTTCTTCCCAATTTTGAATCACGAAGGCTATCAGTGTTCGGGAAGTGGAATTGCAGGGGGCAAGCGGGTTTTTAATAAAGATCCTTTCTACCCTGTTGAGTGATGCGGATCAAACGCCGACCACCGCACACCGTCACCCCGCTTGATTAAGCCGAACAGGGCCGAAATGGCGCGCTCGAGGAAAGCGCGAAGACCTCGATTGCAAAGTGATTCTGGAAGGGGATAGGATAGGCTGACTTTTTTCGTTCACAGAGGCACTGATGAAGAAGCGCATCGACGTTTTTTATAGTAGAACCCTGACGCTTCAACTCTTGTTGCAGTGCGGGTTTATCGTGAGCAGCGTTCCGGAGCCCTGAGGCCCGGCGGAAATCCTCCCACTCTATCTTGCGATCACTGTACGTTATTCTCCAAGGAAGTGAGATAAAGCCATGAAGTTACTTGCGTTGGTGCTGGCATCGACCTTCACGCTGATCAACGGACACGTTCCGAGTATCGCAGCCGGCTTTCAAGCGACAAGTAGCACCTCGACAACGCCTCTCTACAAGGTTCACGACGACCATTTCCCCCAGAATAAGTATTCGTTTCCGCCCCAAACCTCGAAAGGCGAAGCAGAGAAGGAGCCGTCGTTGGACAAGCTCCAGCAGCAGCTCTCAGCGAAAGAGAAAGAACTGTCTCTGCTGCGAGAGAAGGCAACGGCGGCGAATGATCTCCTGAACGCTGAGAAGCAGCGCGTGGGTGTTTTAGAGACACAGCTTGCCCAAAAAGAACAGGCGCTCAATGCTCTGCGCGACCCAGGAGACTCACACAGCCAGCCGTCTCAAGAGCTGAGCACGACGAAAAGCGACCTGCAGCAGGCTAAACAGCGAATCGAAGATCTCGAGCGACAACTTGCGGTCAGCAGTCTCGAGAATGCAAAGCGCCGAATCGTCGAACTCGAGCGTCAGCTTGATGCAGAAAAGAAAGGGGCCAGAGTCCCGCGATCCGAGCCCGACGACAATTCCAAACTCAACGGTGACGTGCCCTCACAGACTGGAGAGTTAACGCAAGCCAGGAACAGAGTGGTTGAGCTAGAACAGCAACTGGCAGGAAAAGAGCAGGATCTGGCGCAGCTTGAGGACAACCTTAAGCAAGTCACGCAAAAGCTGACTGATCTCGACCCGCAGCTTACGGCCAGAAATGCGGAACTCGCGCAGGCGAAGCAATTGCTTGCAGAGATGGAGCGTAATTCTACGAAGCAAGGCGAGGCAGCTCCTACTCAAGAACCCCATCCGGTTCGTCCGGACGATGCGAAAGCCATAGGAAGTGATCTCACCAAGGTCAGTGAAAGTCTCAGCAGCGCACTGCAAGATGAGCTTAAGAAAGGTCGTGTGGGCTTACGGCAGCGGGGTAATAAACTGACCCTGGCGTTAGCGACGGGCGAGCTATTCGGTTCAGGCGAAGTGACGATGACCCCGGGAGGCGCCTCGTTGCTCGAACGGATCGGGGCGATCTTGCATGATTTCCGTTACCAGAGCATCGAAGTGGCCGGACATACCGACAGCAAGCCCGTCCGAAGCGACCCTCGCAGAACGTTTCGAGACAATATCGAACTCTCCCAGGCACGAGCTGAACACGCCGGTCAGGCTTTGATCGGCAGCGGGGTCGAAGCCGATCGAGTCAAATCGGTCGGATACGCGGCCACCAGACCCATCGCAAGCAACGATACCGATAAAGGTCGGAGTAAAAACAGACGGGTGGAGATTATCGTCACTCAGTGGTCAGAACCCAGTGTCCTGTCGGGCGAGAAAGACAACCACGTCGGCAAGAAATCCCGAGTAGCTTCCCGCCACCACAAGGGAGTCACTCAACGTGTGGTGAATCGTTGACGCGACAGAGGGGACCTTACACGGCCCTGTCGGTTGACCTGATCGCCAAGCTCTAGAGTATCCACAAGCCATAATCCGCGCCGAAACTCTCTCCTAGGCGGATGCAGCAAACGGTCATCCCTCAAGCTCCTATCACCAGCACAGTCTGGAGTCTGCCGCATGAGCTCCACCGATCCGGACAAACTGCGTGATGAGGCCTCAAGTCTGGGATTGAGTGGGATCGATATGCACGCGAACTGCGACGGATGAGCCGGGAACATCATGACCCTCACCGAAGTCCGCTCCGATGAGGACCAGTCTATCCCCGGACTCTACCTTGTGTTTCGTTAGAAATCTCCGGCTTTCACGTAGGGATGGCTCCACAGCGTCACCTGAAGCAGGCAGGATTTCACCCATGCAGCATACATCTTCTCAACGTCCTCAGCGGAGTGACCTTTCTTAGCAAGAAACGGCTTGAGCGTAAAGGTCACCGGAAAGATGAGCGCGAAGAGATCACGAAACGGGACGACTTCAGCGGATGCAGCCGCATTGTCCGTACGGTTCTTCTTGGTGCGATGATGCCGCAAGCCGATCTCGTGCTGATAGTCGAGCCATTTCTGGTCGTATTCCGCACGGGCCGTGTCGAGAATCCATTGGCCGAACCGCTTGCGCACGCCGCCCAGATAATCACCGAGCGGCTTGCCGTCGCCCTTGCCCAAGAAGGACTTGAGCAGATGGGGCTGGGATCCGACGAACCCATACCAGACGTCGAGGATCGCCTCGACTTGATCCTTCACGACATCGAGCGATAGACGCAAATACTTCACATCCTCGTCGCCGAACAAGGCGCTCTTTTTCATCAACTCAAAATCGGCAACTGTCACAGGGGACGTTGTAACCGCAGGGGTGCCGTACGTGTAACCGGGGATAGTTGACTGTTGACTCATGACACAACTCCTTTCTTTTTTTCGAATGTACGGAGCAGGTAGGTTTCAAGTCAAGGCGCAAAACTACGATGCGTTGTTACGGATACGCGATCGGCGGCGGCACTTGCTGAATGCGGGAGCTTCACGCGCTGTTTTCGCGTTAGGATCAGGCCGTGGATGAAGGATGGATCGCTGACTGAAGCGCGGCGACCATGGTTCTGTCCAGACGTTTGACTTTTCCGTTCCCGTCCGTCGCCGCCAACCGAGCCGAGCCTTTCACAACCACGCGGCCGCTCGCCTTCTCACACACGACATGCGAAAATGTCAACGCAGCCCGGGTTACATCGCCCACTTCCGTTTCGACGACCAACGTTTCTCCGTACCGACCAGGCGAGCAATACGCCACTTCGGCGTGCACCACCACGAAGAGAATGCTTTGTTTCATCAATGCCGAAACTGAATACCCTCGCGCTTCAAGATACTCGGTACGGGCCCGCTCAAAATATTTCAGATAATTGGCGTAATAGACCACCCCGCCGCAATCGGTATCTTCGTAGTAGATGCGAACTTCGATGGCATCTCGTCGTTCGTGAAGCGAATCTCGCATGCGCTGCAACTCGCACTTGTAAACCGTCTTTTGCTATAACCGCTTGATCAGATTTCTGAGCATCTTTGACTCGTGATCCAGTTTCTCCAAAAGACTTTCTCGGATAGCTTCCTTGTTCGACGAGATACACTTCACGTTTCACGAGCGACGATGCTAAAGGCTCAGGACCGGAAACTTCGGTAACGACGACTCTGCAACCCCGGTGAGTCGGACGATCACTTCGTACAACTGCTGCACTCGTTCCGATTTGATGGGCTCGAAGCCATGACCCAACACCGCATGGTTCGCTGCGTCAAGCAGGGGCTTCATCTTCTGCCATTCCCTGAGGAAGGTTTGTCCCAGTTGATCGCCCAACCCGGCCAGCACACGAAACTGTGCCTGCAGCGGCAGCTTGTACTTGCCGTCGATGTCTTCGAGATAACAGGTGCGACACATTTCCTGAAGCGCCTGTGGGAGCTGCTCGGGCGCCACATCCCAGCTCCTCATCTTGTGCGCCTTGTGGAGTCGGACCTGGGCAAATGCCTCCAGAGCACGGACGAGTGAGACCATAGCCGCTTCAGGATCGCGTCCGGCAAGGAGCCTTCTGCCTGCATGCGCCAAGAGATCTAACGGCACAAATTCTTTGACCTCAGCGGAATCAAGGACGATCTTTTCAAGGAAACCGGCATTGGCCTTGATAGGAGGCACGACCGACTTCAAGCCGGGCGGTCCACCCCAGAGCGAAGCCATTTCTAAAGCCTTCGTCGCAGTTTTCAATTTGTCCCAAGCTTGACGATAGTGAAACCGTTCCCACAATTCATAGCCGTCAGCCAAATCCGTCAATGCCCGATACAGCGGCTTCTGCCCGCCACTGACCCGCAGTTCCACATCATGAAAGAGTTTGGCTGCAGCGTGGAAGAGTCCTCGGTTGAATAGCTCACATCCTTCTCGTCGTGATACCGTCGCTTGCTCGTCCCATGGATTGCTCTGCGTCCAGACGAGGGTCTTCGTGCCCAATTCAATGCGATCACCATCAAGTCCTTCGCGAGCCGGACTCAGTTCGACCAGCCGAGAAGTCCACGGCAGCGCCACCACAGTGAGCGCTCCGGCCATCGCCGGTGTCGCCCCACTCACGTCCACAACCAGCTCACCCGGCTGCACCTCCCACGTCCGCAACAGTTCAGGCAACGAGCGCGCAAGCGTCTGATAGGAGGTCGGGAACTCAGCGGTTTCCGCCAGCACAATCCAATCCCACCGTCTCGGCATCTGCTGGATGTTCGGTTGCACGGCAGACTCCACCAAGGCCTTGCTTCCTTCCGGCAACACAAAACACAAGGCCTCCGGCGTGAGCCGATTGATCGAATAGACCGCCGACATCGCGTCATCGACCAATGCGATCACGAGTACCTTGACGGGTTGATCTTTTGCCATCGCGCGACGACTATAACATCGCCCTATCCCGTGTTCAATTTGATGCTGCAGGATATGATGAAGGGATCTCCCAACCTTGACAGTCCAGACTCCCTTCCCTAGAATCCGACCATGCAAACACTTGTTTTGACGGCCTTTGCCGACAGTGCGAACGTCAAGCAGCAGTTTGCGCGCGAATATGCCGACCGAATCGTGGAGGTCGCCACGCTCATCGCGCAGGCCTTCCGGAACGGCAACAAGGTTCTGCTCTTCGGTAACGGAGGGAGTTCAACGGACGCCGCCCATATCGCGGCGGAATTTGTCGGACGGTACAAACGCGACCGGGTACCGCTGCCTGCGATCGCGCTGGCGACGGACATTGCCGCCATTACCTGCATCGCGAACGACTACGGCTATGAAGAACTGTTTGCCCGCCAGGTGCGGGCGCATGGCCGACCAGGCGACATCGCGATCGGCATCAGCACCAGCGGGAATTCTCCGAACGTGCTGAAGGGGATCGCCGCCGCCCGCGAATGTGGTTTGACCACGGTGGCGTGGACCGGAGCGACAGGCAGCCAACTGGCCGGCCTCGTCGACTATCCCTTTGTCGTGCCATCCACGGTCACCTCCCGAATTCAAGAAAGCCACATCACACTCGGCCATGTCTTGTGCGAACTGGTAGAGGATCATCTCCTTGGGAAAGCGTCCTGATCGGACTTCCCCGACTCGTCCTCCCGCCTTGATCCCTCCGATCAATGCGTCGGATCTCAAGACCTATCCGTTGAAGAAACGGCACAGCAAGGTACGGCTTTCGGACTTCGCCACACCGTGGAAACGCGGAGGATCGTTCGCGACATTCTATTCGCGCCTCCCGGACATCTTAGCGGTCAAGACGTTGCGGGCCGTCGCGAACGCCGTCGTGAAGGCGCATCGGAATCACCGTCCCGTGATCGTCGGGATCGGCGCCCATGTGATCAAGGTTGGGCTGTCCCCGGTCATCACGGATTTGATGGAGCGAGGCATCGTCACCGCAGTGGCGATGAACGGGGCAGGGATTATTCACGACTTCGAATTGGCTCTGATGGGTCACACGTCTGAAGAAGTCGATGCCGAGATCGACGATGGTCGGTTCGGCATGGCGGAGGAGACAGGACGGATCCTGAATGAGGCGATCACGCGTGGGGCGAAGGACGGCCACGGGATGGGTGAAGCCATCGGGCGCTATCTGAATCATTCTAGCAATCAGTTTCCGAATCGAGCCGTCAGTATCTTAGCCACCGGCGCCCAGCTCGGTATACCGGTGACGGTGCACGTGGCAGTCGGAACCGATATCATCCACATGCATCCCTCCGCGGACGGAGCAGCCATCGGAGCCACGTCTCTTCTCGACTTCAGGCGCTTGACCGCCGTTGTTGCGGGGATGGAAGGCGGCGTCTACCTGAATATCGGATCGGCCGTGATACTTCCCGAGGTGTTTCTAAAAGCACTGTCGTTGGGGCGAAATCTCGGCCATCCGATCGCGAACATCACCACGGTGAATATGGATTTCCTCTCTCATTACCGTCCGCAGACGAATGTCGTGCGACGCCCCACGCAGAAGGGCGGCCAGGGCTATTCTCTGACCGGTCACCACGAAATCATGCTGCCGTTGCTGGCCGCGGCGGTGCTGGAGCAATTGGGATGAGACCGGCCATGGCGGCCACGACTGCTTCAATCCTCTTGTCTTCCGAAGAGCTGCAGGCTCATTGGCAGCGCCTGAACGCACGGTACTTTGCCGGTTCATTGCCGCCGATTGCGATGTGCTGGAGCCGGCGCCTCACCTCCTCAGTCGGCATGTTCGCCAGCCGTGGAGGGCCGAAAGCAGGATATCCCGTCGGCAACCGCAGCCGTCGAGAGATTCGCCTGTCGCTCCCTTTGTTCGAGCGGCTCGCCGAACGGACACCGTATGCGGAACAGGAACTCCTGAACACCCTCGTCCATGAGATGATCCATCAATGGCAGTTCGATGTGCTGAAACGGCGGCCCGATCATGGACTGGAATTCTTGCGAAAAATGACGGAGATCAACCGGTCCGGCGAAGTGGCCGTCACGACCCATCACTCCTTGGAGAAGGAAGTCCTTGCGCTCTCGAGATTTGCCTGGCGCTGCAAAGACTGCGGGCGGGTCTATCGACGGCAACGAAAATCCATCCAGCCCAAGCATCACCACTGCGGTGCCTGTCGAGGCTCTTTGGAAGAGCTCATGTCACCAACCAGATCGATCGAGAATCGGCTTCTCCCCTACCTCGCTCGCGTATCAGACATCATGCACCCATCCGCCCGACCGGGCAGGCTCGTCGATGCGCCGGAGCAACTGACGCTGAAATTAGCGTGATCGACCAAAGCGTGATAGAGGGAGACGGATTACGCGGCTTCTTGGTTCTTGGAGGACTGGGAGCGTAAACGCTCCCGATTCGCGCGGTCCAGGGCCCCGGCCAACGCGTCGACAGAAATGGGCTTTGAGAGATAGTCATCCATTCCTGCCGCCAGACACCGTTCGCGATCACCCTGCATCGCATTCGCCGTCATGGCAATGATCGGCACGTGATGGGAAGGTTCGAGTTTCTGGTTACCGGTTTCTGGTTGGAGACGGGAATGCTCCTGCCTTGGACCCGCAACCCGTAATCCGGAACTCGAAACAGTTTTGGACGCTTCACGCTGCCTGATCTCCCTCGTGGCTTCGAAACCATCCATTTCCGGCATTTGGCAATCCATGAAGACCACGTCATAGTGAACATGAGAGAGCGCCTCGATGGCTTCGCGCCCATTGGCCACTACGTCGATTCGATAGCCCAACCGCTGGAAGAGACGAACGGCAACTTTCTGGTTGATAATGTTATCCTCGGCCAAGAGAATGCGAAGATCCACTTTGGCATTGGTTTCTGCGAGTGTGTGGCGAGTGATCAGGGGGAGCGGTTCGTTCGTTGTCGGCACGTATGCCGAGATCTGTGTCATGACTGCGGCAAGGCAATCGTGCAATTGCCGCTCACGGATCGGCTTTGTCAAGTAGGCTGCCAACCCAGCTTCCCTGGCTATCTTGGCATCACCCCGCCGGCCCAGCGAGGTGAGCAACACAAGCCGGATCTCAGCTCCTTCAGGCCGGGTCTTTATCGCACGCACCAGTTCGATTCCCTCCATCGATCCCATATCCACGTCCAACAACGCGAGATCAAACCGTGACCGTCCGTGTCGACGGCTCAACACATCCAATGCCTCGGGGCCGCTATGGGCAAGCGTCGGCTCCATCCCCCATGATTTGGTCATCAGCTCAAGAATCTTTCGATTGATGGCCTTGTCGTCCACAATCAAGACACGGAGACCCTCCAACACGGCATTGGGCGGGTCAGCTCTGTGGAAGCCCTCAGCCTGTTTGCGCAGGTTCACCGTAAACCAGAAGCAACTCCCTTCTCCAACCCGGCTGGTCGCGCCAATCGTTCCACCCATCATCTCAACAAGTCGTTTGCAAATCGCCAGGCCGAGACCGGTCCCGCCGTATCTCCTCGTGGTGGACCCATCGGCTTGACTGAACGACCGAAAGAGCCTTTCGCGGGCTTCGTCGGAAATCCCGATGCCTGTGTCCGTAACTGCAACACGAATGGTCGAATCCTCCATCGATTGAGCCTCAACCGTCACTTCCACGATGACATCGCCGCTGTCGGTGAATTTGATCGCATTCGCCATCAAATTCATCACGACCTGCCGTAAGCGCCCGAGGTCACCGAGTAAATTGCGCGGCACATCGGCGTGAAAGAGACAGGCCAAATTGAGACCCTTGGATGACGCTCGTTCTGCGACGAGGTCCAACGATTCGTCGATGGCGAGGCGAAGATCGAACTCAATCACTTCCAAATCCAGTTTTCCCGCTTCAATCTTGGAAAAATCCAGGATGTCGTTGATGATCGTCAGCAGATGGTCACCGCAGGTTCGAGCTGTTTCAGCATATTCTCTCTGTTCATCGGTCAATTTCGTATCGAGCAGGAGACCCGTCATCCCAATGACCCCGTTCATCGGGGTGCGGATCTCGTGACTCATCGTCGCCAAAAAAGACGATTTCGCTTCGGTGGCGGCTTTGGCTTGCCTCAAGGCGGCATCCAGCTGCTGATTGATGTGCTCCAACTGCTGGGCGTAATCTTTCAGCGCTTGCTCGGCTTCCTTCCGGCTCGTGATATCTCGAATAAATGAGCTGAAGATGACGGAGCCCTCGACCGGCAAAGGCGTCATGGCAATTTCAGCGGGGAATTCACGGCCGTCACGTCGAAGGGTGGTCATCTCGATCAACATGTTTGCGATGGATATGTCCCTAGGCTCAAGGAGACGCCGAACATACTCCTGGTAACTCAGACGATGGGACGGCGCAACGATGGTGTCGCCGAAATCGCGTCCCAGAACCTCAAACGCAGACCACCCAAATATTTGTTCTGCCTGGGCATTCCATTCCGTGATTCGACCGGCATGATCCATCGTGATCACGGCATCGAGCGCTGTGTCGATGATCAGCCGTGTGCGGGTTTCATTCTCATGGAGCGCCGCTTCCACTTCGGCCCGCTCAATGAAAAGACCGATCTGGCTTCCGATCGTCCCCAATGTTTTCAGGAGATCCCAATCCTGTGACTGCGCTTCTTGGCCGAAGAACTCCATGACGCCGTAGACGTTGGCTCTCAGCCAAACGGGAAACACACAAGCCGCGTGCAACATGCGAGTGGTTTCAAGAGATCCAGGCGCGGCTCCAGGATCCCTTTCAATGTCCTCCACCCACAAGGGCTCACCGCGGGCCCAGCTACGCCCAGGCAGACCAGCCCCGGACATGTACGTTTCCTGCTTCCGCAGCCTGACAAAATCCTGTAAGGCGGCTTCATGGCCGGACCAGGCCTGTGCACAACGAAGAAACCGCCGGTCTTCTTGAACTCGCCAAAATAGCCCGGCGTGCCAGTCCGAGCTGACTGCAATCGCCCGTAGAAGCTCCGGAATCGCTTGCTCGACCGTAGAGGCTTCTGCAAGGACTTTCGCCACGGCATGCTGGAGGGCTTGACGGCGATCGCTACGCTTTTCCTCTGTCACATCCCGGAGCACGCTCAGAACCGATTGCACGGTGCCGTCTTCGGCCGGAAGCGGGACGGATGTGATTTCGATCCAGCGGGATTGCCCCGACAGCCCGATGAGTCTACCCTTTCCACAGGTTTCCCGGCCTTCTCGAGCCGCCTTCAGCATTTCTTCGATCCGCAGACAATCATTCGCGTGGATACAGTCTCGGAGGTCTTTGCCGACGATCTCTTCTGTAAAGCCCGCATCGAACAAGACACGCCCGGCCGGGTTGACCTGAAGCACCCGGCAATCAAGCCCGAGCACCAAAATCCCTTGCGGTTCGGCTTCCAAGACACTCCGAAGCCTGTGTTCATTCTCCTGAAAGCGAATTCTTTCCGCTTCCGCGCGCAGCCAGCCTGCCCGTGCGCGACGAGAAGTCTGTATGAGCAAGAAAATCAAGGGAGCAACGACCAACACATTGGCCGCCGCAATGATCCAGAAAACGCTCACCCCCTCCTCCATCATCATTCACGCTCCGGGCGCACCTATCGGCCCAGGCCCATGACGACACCAGGCCTTGAGTCCGTTATGTGCTGTATCGGTCCATTATGTGACGACTTGAGGATGAAATTTCATGGACTTACAGAGCGCTGAGAAGAAAAAAAGCACGGCCCGGCAGGGGAATGGGTAAGTTTGTCGCTCTTTCCCTGTGACTGACGGCACGGTATGATGGGGCTATGGTCGCAAAGGTTTTGCCGCGAGATCAACTCCTGTCCGAACTTTCCGCTGAGCGAGCAAAGGGGAAACGGGTCGTCTTCACGAACGGCTGTTTCGACCTCATGCATATCGGCCATACGCGCTATCTGCAGGCAGCCAAGGCGTTGGGCGATCTCCTGGTCGTCGCGGTGAACAGTGACGCGTCTGTCCGCAAGTTGGACAAGGCGCCCGATCGACCGATCGTGCCACAGGCACAACGGGCTGAAGTGGTGGCGGCCTTGGGCTGCGTGGATTTTGTCGTGATCTTCGATGAGCCTGACCCACTCCAGCTCATCACAGCCGTCCAACCGGACGTCCTCGTGAAGGGCGGGGATTGGGCGATTGACCATATCGTCGGCCGAGAGATCGTCGAGGCGCGCGGAGGCGTGGTCAAGACCATTCCCATGGTTTCCGGCCTTTCCACAACCGGACTCCTTCAACGCATCCGGTCAACCACGAAGTGATGCGTGTCTGAGCACAATCTCCACTCCTCATCCTGGCTTGCTCCGCTTCATTCGGCACTCGGCCAAGACGGCGCTCGTCCCTGTCTGATTGGAACACACGGATCAACGGCGGCCTGTGCTCTGACGCTGCTTGGATCTCCTCGCAAAGATGCGTCCGGCCATCCCCGACCATGGGTCATTCTCACGGCAACCGACGAATCTGCCGAACGGATCTTCAATGACCTGTGCTTCTTCCACGAACTCATGGGCCGTCCGATTAACGGTCTGGCCTGGTTCCCGGAATGGGAAACGCTCCCCTATGAAGCAACAGCGCCGCACGTCGGGTTGATCGCCCGCCGGATGACGACGCTGCATCGGCTGCTGGTTACCCCGCCCACCCTCCTCGTCACCTCCGTCGCCGCCGCGATGCACCGTTTGCTCCCTCGCTCGATATTCGAGCAGGCGATTTTTCGCTTCGAGAAGGCGGCGAGCGTGGAGCGGGAATTGCTCACCACCAATCTGCTTCGCCTGGGATACCGACGCGTGTCCGTTGTGGAAATTCCAGGAGAGTTCAGCATCCGGGGTGGCATCGTTGATATCTTTTCGACCGCGTATGCCAATCCCATCCGGGTTGAATTTCTTGGCGATCAGGTTGAATCCATTCGTTTGTTCGACCCGTCAACCCAGACCTCCATCACAAAATTGAACGACGCCTGGGTCTTGCCGGCGCGGGAATTCATTCGTCCCACAGACGCTACGGATACGATCGCGCCGATTCAGGCGGACGCGGAGTGGCGAAGCCCCGACGTGTACGACTCCATGGACACATTATTTGACTATCTCACCGAGTTCCCTTTTATCGCCCTCGATCAGCCGGCTATGTTGAAAAAGACATGTGAGATGGCGTGGGAAAAGATCGACGATGGATATCTTCGCCATGTCGATCGTGACGTGTCGTCCCCCTATCCTTCACCTGAGCGACTGTTTCTGACCTGGCACGATATCCAACAACGGATTGCGGGGTGGCCGATGTTGGCGCTCGAACCGTTGACGGCGCCGGACCCAACGTGGAATCCGACCTTTTCATTTTCCTCTCAACTGCCCGGCAGCATAGGCCTCGGAGTCCGGGGGGCCGCATTCAGTCAAACTCTTCGTCTGTTGGAAGGCCTGCGGAATGAGCATCGTGTCGTGGTGGTGGCGCGGAGCCGCGGGCAGGTCGACCGATTGCTGGCGCTTTTCCGAGAGCACGATTTGCCGGCTGATCCATGGAAACCGTCGATCTGGTCAAGTCCGGTTACCGGAAAATTCCCATTTTATGTGTTGCACGGCGATCTCTCGACCGGGTTTCTCTCCGGAGATCTTCGGCTTGCGCTGTTGACCGAAGAGGAACTGTTCGCGAAGGGAGCTCGACATAAACCACAGCCAAAGAGCCGAACGGCAACCTTCCTCTCTTCCTTAGAAGACCTCAACGTGAGCGATTACGTCGTGCACGTGCAGCACGGGATCGCCAAGTATCGCGGACTGAAACGCCTGTTGGTGCAGGATTTCGAGAGCGACTTCCTGATTCTGGAGTTTTTCGGCGGAGATACGCTCTATGTCCCGCTCGATCGTTTGAATCAGATCCAACGCTACAGCGGGGCCGAAAGCCATGTCCCTCGACTGGATCGCCTTGGCGGAACCAGTTGGGCCAAAACCACCGCTCGGGTGAAGAAGGACATCGAAGAGATGGCTCAAGAACTGATCGATCTCTACGCAAACCGCGAATTGGTGAAACGGAATGCGTACGGCTCGACGACGACCCTCTATCACGAATTCGAAGCGGCCTTTGAGTACGAAGAAACATCGGATCAGCTGAAAGCCATCGAGGACATCGGTCGGGACATGGAATCGACAAAGCCGATGGACCGCCTGGTCTGCGGGGACGTCGGATACGGGAAGACGGAAGTGGCCATGCGCGCCGCCTTCAAAGCCGTGGAGCATGACCGACAAGTGGCCGTGTTGGTGCCGACCACCCTCCTGGCTCACCAACACTACGAGAACTTCGCCGAACGATTCGGACCGTTTCCCATGCGGGTGGCACTGCTTTCTCGGTTTCAGTCGCCCAAGGAAACCAAAGCTATTCTCAAAGAAGTCTCGGCCGGAACCATTGACGTCGTGATCGGGACGCACCGGCTTCTTCAGAAGGACGTGGCGTTCCGGCAACTCGGCTTGGTCATCATTGACGAGGAACAGTGGTTCGGCGTCAAGCATAAGGAAAGACTGAAGCAACTGCGCACCCAGGTTGATGTGCTGACGTTGACCGCCACACCCATTCCGCGCACCCTTCAAATGGCCATGTCGAGTGTTCGGGATCTCTCGATTATCGATACCCCGCCCGCCGGACGGTTGGCGATCAAAACGGAAGTGATCCGACTCAGCGACAAGGCCGTACGAGACGCGATCGTGCGCGAGCTCGGACGAGGGGGACAAGTCTATTTTGTCCACAACCGGGTTGAAACCATGGAGCGGATCGGAGCGTGGCTGCACCAGTTGGTTCCCGAAGCCCGGATGGTCATGGCGCACGGCCAGATGGATGGCAGGCCGTTGGAGGCCGTCATGCTGAAATTCGTCAAGCGTGAGGCTGACGTCTTGATCGCCTCGGCCATCATCCAGTCCGGGCTCGATGTCCCGAACGCGAACACCATCATCGTCCATCGGGCCGACCTCTTCGGCCTCGCGCAGCTATACCAGCTGCGGGGACGAGTGGGGCGCGGCGGAGAGCAGGCCTATGCGTACTTCCTCATCCCCGACGAAGGAACGCTCACGGGCGATGCTCAGAAACGATTGATCGCGATTCAGCAGTTCACGGAACTCGGATCGGGATTCCGAATCGCCGCGGCAGACCTTGAGATTCGAGGAGCCGGCAATCTCCTGGGGAAACAGCAATCCGGCCATATCGCCGCCATCGGCTTGGATCTTTACATGCAAATGGTAGAACAAGCCGTCCAGCGGTTGAAGGGCCAGGCTGTCGAGGAAGAGCCGGACCCGACCCTCCAGCTGCCGGTTTCAGCCTTTATTCCTGAACTGTATGTGGCCGATCCGCATCACCGTCTGTCCCTCTATAAACGGCTGACAGCGTGTGGCCAACTCGGCGAGCTGGCCCTGTTGCATGGAGAAATTCAGGACCGGTACGGCCCTCTTCCGGAACCGGTCGAACGACTTCTCGAAGTGATGCAACTCCGGACTCATGCCAAACGTCTTCGCATGGCCACCATTGAGGTGCATGGACGGTCGGCAAAGATCGTGTTCCAACCGAAAGCCGCAATCCCGGAGGGCGCAGTCCACCGCTTGATGGACCAGCTTAAAAAGCGGCTGCGGTTCCTAACCCCCCTCTCCTTTGAAATCCAGATGACCCATGACGACTGGCCGTCACTCTTCTCGGAACTCAACGCAACCTTGCAAAGCCTCGATCTCTGTGATACCAAGTCCCTCCAAAAGGATGCGACTGCCTCATGACCGAGACCCGCATGTGCCACAACATATGATGCTTTTCCGGTTCCCCATCCTCGGCAGCACATATCGCCTGTCTTTACTTCTTGTCGGCCTATTGGCCGGGTGGGGTGCGGTATTGTCGGGCTGCGCAGAGCGGCAAGAAGAGCCGGTTGTCGCCCTGGTCAATGGGCGGGCCATCACTCAAACCGAATTTGATCTTCGCTGGGGCGAACTTTCCCAGGCCACGCGTTCCCGCTACGAAAAGGAAGGCGGCAAGCGAAGATTTCTGGATGAACTCATCACCCGAGAGCTGCTGATGCAGGAAGCCCGCCGCCGTGGGCTTGATCAGAACGATGCCATACGGGACAAAACCCAGAGATATAAAGAGCAGTTGATCCTCGACGAGCTATTGAAGGACAAACTCCAATCCAAGGTCGAGCTCACGCAGGGGGAACTCGCCTCCTACTACGAGAGCCATGCAAGCGAGCTGTTGGATCCTTTAAAAGCCAACGTCTCGCTGATGCTGCTGCCCAATGTGTATGCAGCCAGGGACCTCGAGGCGCAGGTCAATCGCGGTGGAAACTTTGCGAAGTTCGCGCAACGGTACTCGATCGACGAGAAGACAAAAGCAAAAGGGGGCGACCTCGGGCCGTACCGAAAAGGGCTGGTGCCTTCCGAAGTTGATTCCGTCATCCATACGCTCAAACTGGGGATGGTCAGTGCGCCCATTAAGTCTGAGAACGGGTATTATTTGGTTATGCTGAGCCCTCTTGACGAGACAATTATCCAAGCCGACCTGGCGACGCAGGAACGGCTTCGGCAAGAGTTACTGGCCGATAAGCGCCGCAAACGGTTCGATGAAGTCATAGCCGATATCCGGACCAACGCCGCTGTTCGCTTCGCCGAGGCTTCCCGCTATATCACCGAGGACACCGGAAAACGCTAGCCTGACCCGATTCCACAGACCTATCTTTTTCATGTAGAATTGTCGGCACACGCACTACCGGGTGAAAAGATCATGAAACGCGTCTCGCTCCGTTCAGATTGGCTGATCCGATTCAAATTGCCGTTGGCCTTGTTGGCGGTGTCGACCTGGCCCGCAGCCTTTTCAGCCGCTCATTTGCAGGATCGCATCGTGGCCATCGTGAATTCCGAATTGATCATGTTGTCGGATGTCAAACGAGAGTTCGGAACGGAGAAGGAGCGTCTCTCCCGCGAGCACCGTGGAAACGATCTCGCCCAGCGATTGAAGACAGCGGAATACATGGCATTGACGAAGCTGATCGAGCGGAGACTGCAACTGCAAGAAGCCAAGGCCAAAAAGGTCGAGGTGTCCGATCTCGAAGTCAAGCAGGCCCTTGCGCAGGTGAAGCAACAAAGCGGCTCTCTCGACACCGCCAATCCGATGAACGTTCGGGACGTTCGTGATCAGCTGATCCTCATGAAAGTAGTAGACCAACACATTCGCGGCAACATTATGGTCGGAGACTCGGAGATTAAGCGGTACTACCAGGAACATCGCGAGCGATTCGCCCATCCCCAGGAATACCATCTGAGCCAGATCATCATTAAGCCACGTTCCGCCGACGGACTGGCGGACGCCCTGACCAAGGCCCGGCGCGCCATGGATGAGCTGAAGCGCGGCGAGAAATTTGAAGATGTCGCCATGCAGTATTCCGACGGCGGCAATGCCCTGCAAGGCGGACGGCTCGGATTGGTCCGGCACGGGGAGCTCTTACCGGTGATTGAACAGGCGATCGCCCACTTGGTGCCGGGGGGGATCTCCGACATTATTGAGAGCCCGGAGGGAATCCAAATCATCCGTCTGGATGACAAGAAGCCGAAACAGTTTCGTCAGTACGAGGATGTATGGCGTGAAATTCAGACGTTGGTCTACCAGAAGAAGAGCGATGACATGTACCAATCCTGGCTGGTAGATTTAAAGAATAAAGCCTACATCGAGATCAAGTTTGACCAAGCTGCCGACAACCCTCAGCCGCAGCCGGTCAGCTCGATTCCTTGAGGATAGGTCAAGTGGCATCAGCGCGAAGTCTTCCGGCTGCGTCACGTATCGCTCCCCACACTCGATCCCGTCCGTCCCCGGTTACCGACGAATAAGGAATCAACGTTTCTCCCTCGTCCAGACCTAGGAACCGATGCGCTTGCCTCAGGGTACGCACCCGTTCGCTGGGTCTCAGTTTGTCGACCTTGGTCGCAACGACGAGCGGATTCCGCTGGATGGACCGGAGCCATGCGATGGTCTGGCGATCCTGGTCGGTCACGACCCTGCTGTCCACCAACAAGACGACCTCCAGCAGGGAGGTTCGACCGATGAGATAGTCTTCAATCAACGGGCCCCATTGGGTTCGGACGGACTTCGACACTCTGGCAAACCCATAACCGGGTAAGTCAACGAGATAGAATCGCGACATGTCGGGATCAGAGGTCGAAATCAGAAACACGTTGACGGCTCTCGTTTTTCCCGGCGTCCGGCTGACTTTGGCCATGTCCCGACGATTGAGCAACGAATTGATGAGCGACGATTTTCCCACATTGGAACGCCCCACAAAGGCAACTTCATGGAGATCCCCGGAAGGAAATTGTTCTGGGGATACGCAACTTTTGATAAACTCAGCCGCGAAGATTTTCATGCCGCTGGGCTAGGTAATGGACTCAAGACGGAAACTAAGGCGCAGTCCTGTCTTTCTGCGTCACTACACATACGATCCTCCCCCACCCAAGTCAACCGGCCGTCGAACCGTGGCACGCGTTCTCCTATGGACCACGTTACTGGCGGGCGTTCCTTTGGGCCTCTTGGCATTGAGCTGGCTCGTAACCTTTCCCGATGTAGAACTGCTGGTGCGAACCAATCCGATCTCGACGGCCCTCATGGAACGTCGTCTGGCAAGCGCAACACAACAGGGGCGCACCGGCCGGCGGGAATGGACCTGGGTGCCGCTGAGCCGAATTTCGCCAGAGCTACAACGTGCCGTGATCGCAGCGGAAGACGCCGCATTCTTCGACCATGAAGGGTTTGACTGGGACGGCATTCGCGATGCCGCGCTGTATAACCTGGAAGCAGGAGAGATGAAACGGGGTGGGAGCACCATTACCCAGCAACTTGCAAAAAATCTCTACCTGTCGTCTGAACGTTCGCTGTTTCGCAAGGCTCGCGAGGCGTTGATCACTCGATCTCTGGAACACCGGTTGACGAAGGCGCGTATCCTTGAACTGTACTTGAATGTGGCGGAGTGGGGGCGTGGCGTGTACGGGGCCGAGGCCGCCGCTCATCATCATTTTGCAAAATCGGCTTCGGACCTCACCGCCGACGAAGCAGCCTGGTTGGCGGCCATTCTTCCCAGTCCACAACGATATGACCCCATCAGAAAAACCAATGCTCTGACGCGCCGGCACCAACGCATCCTTCGCTGGATGGATCAGGTCGCCGTTTCCTCTCACAAACGCGCCCAGTAAAGGGCTCAGCTAGATTTCCCTCTCGTCACCCACCTGGTCATGATCTTGTTCGCCGAAGATGGCCGATTCGTAGGTGTAGTGTTTGAATTCGAGCAGGTTGTGAGACGGGTCTTCTAGAAAGAACGTGCGGTGCTCGATGCGCGTCCCGGGGAATCGCACGCGCGGTTGCTGGTAGAACGTAAGGCCTTTCGCCTTGGCCCGATCGGCCAGTGCCTGCCACTCTTCCAATGAAAGCAACACCAGTCCGAAATGATGGGGGTAGATTCCTTTCTGAACCGGCAGTTCATCTCGTACCAGATGTCCCACGAGCTGATGGCCGGCCAACCCCAGAGTTAGGGCTTGTTTCGATCGACGCCCCACAGTACAGCCGAGGCCGTCCACATAGAACCGCTGCGTGGCGTCCACGTCGTGGATCGGAAAGGCGAGATGAAACACGCTATTGCTCATCGAAATGTATCCCTCACGGTCGGTACTCGTTTACCATCCCACCATCCTGCCGCCATATACGGTGTCACATGCATGATGGCGAACTGTCCATTCGGCTTCAGGACCAAACATCCCGCAGAGCCATTGATCCGAGCCACCAATCTGTCCAAGACCAGGCGTGCAGCCAGCGCCGGAGTCTTCCCGTAACCTAAACGGGTGCAAATCTCTTTGGCAACGGCCAGGCGAATGATGCCCTCGCCCAGTCCCGTCATCGACACAGCGCCGGCTTCATTATCAGCATACACCCCGCAGCCGATAATGGGTGTATCCCCCACTCGTCCGGGCAACATGAGATCAATTCCGCCGGTCGACGCACCGGCAGCAACCGTCCCCGTTCGATCGAGTGCGACCGCGCCGACCGTTCCATGCTGATTCCGTGCGGATTTCTTCAGCTTCAGCATCGCCCCATAGGAGAGACGGCGGGGCGTCGTCCGAAGCCGGTGGCGCTCAAGCTTGAAATGCTCGGCAAACTTCGTCGCCGATGGGCCCACAAGTAGTACATGATCCGTTTCTTCCATCACAAGGCGGGCGGCAGTGATCGGATGGACCACTCCTTCCACAGAGGCGACCGCTCCTGCGCGCAGATGATCCCCTTCCATGAGAGAGGCGTCCATCCGCCGCACACCGTCCAGCTGTAGGCGCGATCCCTTTCCCGCATTGAAGAGCCCGCTACGCTCGAGAACGCGAATGGTCTGCTCGACAGCCACGAGCGCCGAACCACCGCGATCCAGCACATGGTAACCGACCTGCAACGCGGCACGCAGGCAAGCAGTCTGTGGTGAGGTCATCGCACGAGGGCCGGCGCCTCCGTGCGCGAGGATGATGGGGCGGACAGATTTCAATTCAAGAGCAGATCTCGGGTCTTCCGATAGGCAGGATTCTGCATGCGGTCCAGATCGGACCGCACAAAGCCCAGACCCGTTACGCAGAGTTCAAAGTTCTCGGATAATTTTTGAAACAAAGGCAAGCTGGTTTCCGCATCATCCTGGCCGATCTGGGCCACGATCCCGTAGGACCGTTTGCCGGTCTTCACATAGTCCACGAGGAAATCCTTGTGATAAATGCGGCCGGCCGATTTAAGCCGTCGAAGATATTCGGGAAATAAACCGGCCATGAACAGGGTGAAATCACCGATATGGCGGTGGACGTCTCCCTCACGATCCAGGGATTGTGCCTCCAGCATCACTTCCGATTCAAAGAGGAGATCAACGACCGTATCGATCGGCTGATTCTGCCGATTTCTGATCTTATAGAGCTGATCCGTATGGGTGAAATCGACCAGCAGGTTGGAAACGTACGAGGTGACCTTGGGGTCGGGCCAGCCGAGGTGTTCCGTAAAGCTCTTCTCGGTTAACGCGCCAAAGAGTTGCCGAAGCGGGTGTCGTGGAGGAACTTGAGTGCCCATCTCCACCTCCTGCGAAGGCCGATGAGGCTTGAGCTCAGTATACCAGATCGCGACTGGAAACCGATCTCCACTCTTGTCGATTCTATCGGAACTCTACCGTCAGACCTTGAGTGAGAATGAGTTCCGCTCTCTACTGTCGACAACGAAGGTCACGGGGCCGTCGTTGACCAACGCCACCTGCATATGCGCCGCAAAGACCCCTGTTTCAACTGGTGTGCCGGATGTTCGCAAGCCGGCCGCGACTCGTTCGTAGAGCTGCTTGGTCTGTTCAGAAGGCGCGGCCTCGTCGAAACTGGGCCGGCGGCCGTTCGAGGTTCGGCCCAGCAAGGTGAACTGGGAGACCAACAAGACAGCGCCACCCACGTCCGACAGCGATCGATTCATCTTTCCCTGCTCATCGGCGAAAATGCGCAGGCTCCGGATTTTGTCGACCAGATACCCCGTGTCCGACTCGTCATCGCCTTTCGCCACTCCCAACAACACCATCAAGCCGTTTTGGATCCGGCCGACGATGTTCCCTTCGACCTCCACCGACGCATGCGTGACGCGCTGAATGACCGCTCTCATGGCGTGAGGTCATCCTCCCTGCAATTGCGTCAATGTCCCTTCGAGAGACAGCAATTTGCGTTTCATGGAGAGTCCTCCCGAGAAGCCGCCCAGCGAGGCATCGTGGGCGACAATCCGGTGACAGGGGATAACAATCGGCAACGGATTCGCACCGACCGCATTGCCGACCGCACGGGCATAGTGCCGTCCCCCTACGCGCGCCGCGATCCATTGATACGATCGGAGCTTCCCGTACGGCACCCGCTGTAATGCCCGCCAGACTTGTCGTTGGAACGATGTCCCCTGCGACAGATCGAGCGGCACATCAAAGGTATCCCGTTTCCCCTCCAGATACTGGAGCAACTGCCGACGCGCTGCTTCCAGTCGTGTCGATGCTTCTTGCTGCAACGGCCCGTCGGACTGTGCTCTGAGATCGGACTCGACAGCCCGCTTTGAGCGTTTCGGCAACACAATCGCTTGAATCCCTTTCTGGGATTCCGCGATGCCCATCCAACCCCATGATGAACGAAAGATCATCGCACGCGACATGAATCGCTCCTTATTATCCCATCGCTCGTCCAAGCTTCCTGCGAACCATCCCCCACACTACTCCGAGTTCCTCAGACCGGAACAACGCATGGACGCCGAGATATCCACCGACGCTCAACCCGATGGCGGCAAAAAGCATCACGGATTTCATGACCCATTCGGCAGGATGCGTCCATACCTGTGCGCCGGCCACCCACCAGCAGGCAATGACCAGGGGAATACATGCCGCCAGTACCCGCAGAGAAGACCGTCCCACCGCTGCCCAGTCAACTCCGCCGAGCCTCCGGTTTAACACGGCCACCAGAATGACTCCATTGACCATAGCCGCCAATGCCGTAGCGAGCGCCAACCCTGCCGCGCCCAGAAAAGACATCAATGCCAGCGAGAAGAGGACATTCGCTCCCAGCGCGACCGCTGCCGAGATGGCCGGCGTCTTGGTATCCTGCAGCGAATAGAATGCCGCGACGATGATGCGCACCCCTCCGAATGCCCACAAGCCGACCGCGTAGCAGAGGACGGCCAACGCAGTCTCCGCCGTATCGTGGGCGGTGAACGTGCCATGCTCAAAGAAAAGATGCACGATTGGAACGCGCAGCAGAATCAAGCCCACCATCGCCGGCACGATGATGAAGAGAATCATGCGCAGGCCGAACCCGAGCGTGGTGCGCAGTTCATCCAACGCGCCTCGCGCCGCTTGTGAGGATAACGTCGGTAGAATGGCCGTCGCCAATGCGACACCGAAGATGCCCAGTGGAAATTGGATCAGCCGCATGCCGTAAAACAGATAAGTCGGTCCACCGGCGAAGAACGACGCCAACACCGTACTCACGGTCAGATTGATCTGCGTCACGGAAAGGCCGAGCAGCGTGGGCACCATCAGCGTGCCGATCCGTCGCAGGCCCGGATGGCCCGGCTCGAATCGAAAGCCGAACAGCAATCCTCGCAGTTTCAGGCTGGGAAGCTGCATGGCGAACTGAGCCGCACCTCCCGCCACTACGCCGATCGCCACCCCGATAATCGGTTCTTCCAAATGCGGCGCCAGCCAAACGGCCCCGACGATGATGAAGACATTGAGGAAAAGCGGCGAGAAGGCCGGCGCCGCGAAGGCTCGCACCGAGTTCAAAATTCCCATCGCCAACGCCGCCAAGCTGATGAACAGCAGATAGGGAAACATGACACGGGCGAGCAGCGTCGTGAGCGCGAGTCTGTCGGGATTGTCCTGAAACCCCGGCGCGAGCAGCTGGACAAGCCAGGGAGCGGCCACAATCCCGACCATCGTGACCAGTGTGACGACGGTCAGGAGCGTCGTGAATACCGCACTAGCCAATTCCCAGGCCTCCTGTTTACTCCGTGTCGTCCGGTACTCCGTATATACAGGGATGAAGGCCGACGACATCGAGCCTTCGGCAAACAGCTCGCGAAGAAGGCTGGGAATGCGGAACGCGATGAAAAAGGCGTCGGCCGCCGGCGTCGCGCCGAACAACCGCGCCAGGACCATGTCGCGGATGAAGCCGAGGATGCGGCTGGAAAACGTGGCGACGCCGATCACCCCGGCCGCTTTGACGACCGAACGATTCTCATCCTGAGGTTTGGCTGGAACGCCGGCCGACACGGTGGGCTCTGACATGGACCGGATTCTAGCGGAACGATCGCAGGCCGTCTATCGATGGAGCAATTTCATGGCTGGTGATACGAATGAATCGGGCTCATCATTCATGTTCATACGGAAGAGGAGACCCATCCGTCATCAACATGGGGATTGCCGAGCGACCAAAAGAAGAGGTCAAGAAGGCGAGTTGAGTTTTTGAATCTGGGTCCCTGGCGCTATCCGACGTGTTGCGCCAGGAGACCCGTTGTTCGCTCGATCACGCCGCGAGTCGCTGAACCGGTGGTCGGCTCGTGATGCTGACGACGTTTGATCCCATATCCTTTGACATTTCCGCCTTGACCTGCGCCTTCATTTCCAATGTGCCATTGAAGACAACGCCTTCCTCCATCGAAAGGACCGGAGTCGTCAAGCTGCCTTGCACAACAGCGGGAGCACGGAGCACGATCTGGTTCGTCGCTTGGATATCACCCGTGATGGTTCCGTGGCACACCACGGTCCCAGCCGTGACCTTGGCCTTGATCACCGCCTCCGGCCCCACAAGCAATCCGCCGTCCGTATGGATTTCGCCATCAAGCGCGCCATCAATGCGTACCGTGCCGGAATAGGTGATGATCCCCTTGAACTCAACGTCCTTTCCGACGAAGGCGACCTCATCCGGAAGTGTCGGGCCGCTCTTAGGCTGGCTGCGCCTGTCCTCCACCCAGCGTTCCCGCTCTCGTTCTCCCTCTCCCCCTTCCCCCTCTTCCTGCTTCCACATAATATGACTCCCTCCTTATCCATCCTTATTGGGTCATGGTCCATACCCAGCCGAACGGTCACGCCGAGTCTCTCCTCTATCGGTTGGTTACGGTTATTTGTTGAGCGCCCAAGGGAGGACGGAAGATTCCTCACGGCTCCTGGACCAATTCATTCGGTAATTCATTGGGATTGTCGTCTCGGTGGCTAGGGCTTACCTCAGCAAGAAGGAGGCCGCACGTCTCGATGCTCAGGCATAACCCGCCGACAACATCGCCCGTTTTCAATCGGCCGACAGCGGCTTGTGCGATCTGCGACCATCGTTCTATTGAAACTCGTTGAAATAATGGTTGATCCGGCAGCACGTAGATCTGATGCTCCAAGAGAGACACCATGATCAGTACGCCAGTGCGCTCACGCGTCTGAGACACAGCATGTTGCGCGAACGCACGCTCGGCTCTGAGCCTTACTTTATGCCGCATCCTCTCGCTTGACGTCAGCAGGCGAATGATAGGCACGAGAGTGCCGAGCCATACTCCCGCACAATAAGCGACGATTATGACCAGCACGAGCCAAGCCGCATTGGAGGCATGCCAACCCCAGGGAAGCCAGAGCAGTTCGGTGGTCAGCAGAATCGTCAGGGCCGACAGCGCGAGGACCAGTCCGGCCCGATATTGCGCATCGCGATAGAGCCCAGACCGGCCTACGATCATTGGAACGATCTCGGCATTCGTGTGTTGCTCCGCCGTATGCACCGCCAGCCTGACCCGCTCCTGTTCTTCGGCTGTCAGTCGAAGCCCATTACCAGTTTCCACTGGCACCTCCTCCTCCGAAACTCCCGCCGCCACCGCTGAAGCCACCGCCTCCGCCGCCGAACGAGCCTCCGCCCCACCCGCCGCCGCGGCTACTGTACCAGACCCAATCATCTATCCCTCGGGGTCGCATTGATCTTCCCGCAACACCGGAGGCACCGATGACGAACAGCAGAAGCAGGGTCACACCGCTTGCCATGAGCGCCGGTACCAACCAGGGCGCCAAAAGCAGAGAGATCCCCGCCCCCGCAACCGGCCCGATGAATCGGTGCGCATTCATGAGCACGAGCCCTACGAATAATCCGACAATGACGGCAATCGCGACCTGCGTGAGGGCATCGTTCTCCTGTCGAGGGACGGCTTTCTCGGGTGCCTGATAGGTCCCCTCGATTGTCTTCAGAATGGCGTTGATCCCGCCGGTCACTCCTCCCGGGAAATCACCGGCGCGAAACCGAGGAACGATCTCCTGTCTGATGATTTGCGCCGATCGAATGTCGGTCAAGGTGCCCTCTAAGCCGTACCCGACTTCAATTCGAACTTTTCGTTCTCCTATCGCCACCACCAACAAGACGCCGTTGTCGGTGCCTTTCTGACCAAGTTTCCACGTGGTCGCCACGCGATGGGAGAATTCTTCGAGGGGTTCCCCTTCGAGGGAGGGAATGACGAGCACCGCGACCTGGTTGCTCGATTGTGCTTCATGCGTCGCAAGTTGAGCGGTGAGCGACTCAACCGTGGAGGTGGGTAAGACGTGAGCGAGATCGACAACTCGCCCCGTCAATGGAGGAACATCGAGCGCGAAGGCAGGCAGTGTTAAAAAGAAGGAGGCAGCGGCCAGATAACAGCAGAACGCGAGGCGGCTCATTCCGGGTACTTTCAACCCTCTCCTCGGTTTCTCCCTCGATTCAAAACTTCACGTCGGGCGGCTTGGCCACGGCGTTCTCATCGGCGACCGTAAAATTAGGCCGCTCTTCCAGGTGCAGCAGAAACTTGGCCGTCAGGTTGGTCGGGAAATACCGGACCATCTTGTTGTACTCCGCGACACGATCGATATACCGCTTGCGTGCCACCGTGATGCGATTCTCCGTCCCTTCCAACTGATTCTGGAGATCCCTGAAATTTTGATCGGCCTTGAGGTTCGGATAATTTTCGGCAATGGCGATGAGCCGGCCGAGCGCTGATGTCAGACCGGCTTGGGCCTTTTGAAATGCTTCAAATGCAGCCGGGTCTTTCAGCACCTCGGGCGTCACTTGCACCCCCGTCGCCTTGGCCCGGGCATTGACGACTCCTTCAAGCGTTTCCTTTTCATGAGCCGCGTACCCTTTGACCGTCGCAACAAGATTGGGAATGAGGTCGGCACGGCGCTGATACTGATTAATCACTTCACTCCACGCAGCCTTGGTATCTTCATCCAAACCTTGGAGATCGTTGTAGCCACAACCGGATACCGACAATGCACCGATCATCACCATGACGATCGCCGTCTCTTTCCACAAGGTGCGCCCCATCATCCCCTCCTTGGGCCATACTGATGCAGTGTTCTCCGATTTCACCTTCATGCTACCATGGGGATAATCATTTAGTCGTGTCGGTCAAGAGGTTCTATGCCGAGAAGGAACGATGAAGCCGGCGGGTTCCAAGTGAGACACCGGACCCTTGGCATCTATCAAGGCAGCGCGATCGACCTGGCCTTCTGGCATCCGTCATCAGGCATGCCCGAACATGGCCTCTGCCGGTTTTCCACAACAAACAAGGCACAAGCGTTGATCGATGTGCTCTGCTCTTCAGCCTGTACAGAGCCTATGGATCGGCAAGATCTGACGATCGAGCCGTTCGATATCGCCGAACATGATCGTCTGATAACGGACTATCCCTTGCCGTCTGCCTGGGAAACGCCGACGTAGGGCGAACGAAAGGGATTACGTCGAGACCGTTGACTCAACGGCCTTGGAGAGCACGGAGGATGTGGAACCCGAATGTGACTGGATAAAATTGAGGAGCCGTTTGTTCTCTTGAGCCTTGCGAAGGAATTTGAACGCAATGCCACGCGCACTGACGGAGCGCACCATGGCCGCCACCTCGACCGGGACCTCGTCTTCGGCAAGGACGATTTCCAGGTAAAAGATGTCGTCGATATGCACCTCCGTCTCACTCTTGATGATGCAACCCCCGAGTGAGAGGTCCATCACAGTGCCATCGCCGCGTATTTTTCCACCGGAAAACGACAGACACAGACGCACGGGAATGCGGAGATGTTCCCGGCGATCTATAAGCTGTGACGATCCTTCCGTGCCTCTGCGACGAGCGAGAAACCGATGGTCACAATGCCGACAGTGAAACGGAGCCATCCAAACCAGCGCCACGACGAATTCACGCAGTGATTGCGGCCGTGCGGGAGCGGCACCGTCTTTTCGACATTGTGGGCAGATCACTTGACGACTCATGCGGCGGCATCTCCGTCGGTTCCACACATAGACTCGTCTCTGATTGCAATATAAAGGCCTTTCCCCCACAGTCAAGTTGATTGCTATCTGGCGCAAACCGGCTTCCACTCACCCTTTTGGCCATTAGGCTATCGGCGACTGATCGTCTCCCGCGAGGGTCAAAAAGCGGAATCAGGAGAGACTGTTGGTGGTTTTCCTAATCGGACTCTGCGTGGGGGGCTTCCGGCTCACTGAGAAGACCGGATTCGACGACGCCGGCACGGAGGTATTCACGATTGAGGTTGGCGATGAATCGGACACCGATGCTTTTGGGACAGACGGCTTCGCACTCATACTGGTTGCCGCAAGAACCAAATCCTTCCCGATCCATGGCTTCGAGCATCGCTCTCACGCGGTGTGTTCGCTCGGGCTTCCCTTGCGGCAAACTCGCCAAGTGCGACACCTTCGCCGCCACGAACAGCATGGCCGAGGCATTCTTGCACGCCGCCACACAGGCCCCGCAACCGATACACGAGGCAGCATCCATCGCAGTTTCGGCTTGATCCTTCCCGATCAACAGGACGTTCCCATCCACCGCTCCACCGGTGTTGACAGAGATATAGCCGCCTGCCTGCATGATCCGATCCAGCGCGCGGCGATCGACCACCAGGTCCTTAATGATGGGGAAGGACCGCGCCCGCCAAGGTTCGATCGTGATGACGGCCCCATCAGGAAACCGCCGCATGTATAGCTGACAGGTGGTAATGCCACGGTCCGGGCCATGCGGAACGCCGTTGATCACCAACGAACAACTTCCGCAAATGCCTTCGCGGCAATCCTGTTCGAATGCAACCGGCTCTTCGCCATCAGCGATCAACCTTTGATTAACACTATCGAGCATTTCCAGGAACGACATGCCGGAGCTCACGTCGCGCGCCTCATACGTCACAAACCGGCCGCTGTCCTCCGGACCCTTCTGGCGCCAAATGTTCAACGTGAATGTCATGTTGCCGATCACTGATAGCTTCTCATTGTCGGTTGTACGAACTCGAAGGCAAGGGGTTCCTTGTGCAAGATAGGCAACGCCCCCTGTCGATACTCCCAGGCAGCCACGTGCGCGAAACGGCTGTCATCGCGCTTCGGTTCACCGTCGTCCGTCTGATACTCCTCGCGGAAATGAGCCCCGCACGACTCCTCCCGATGCAACGCATCGTGACAGAGCAGTTCGGCGAATTCGAGATAGTCGGCCACCCGCCCCGCATATTCCAATTCTTGGTTAAACGCTTCCCCAGAGCCAGGGACCATCACATCTCGCCAAAATTCTTCCCGTAGCGCCGGGACCGATGCTAGCGCCAGCTTGAGTCCTGCCTCATTGCGAGACATCCCACAATGATTCCATAACAGCGTGCCGACATCACGATGGAAGGAGGCGGCCGTTCGACGCCCCTTCGCATTCAGCAGGCGATCGATCCGATTCGTCACGCGCTGAAGCGCCGCGCGAGCTTCCTTGTGGTCCTCTCGGATCAGGGAAAGCTTCGCCGTCGCCAAGTAATGGCCGATCGTATACGGAAGAATGAAATAGCCGTCGGCGAGCCCTTGCATCAACGAACTGGCTCCAAGCCGGTTGGCGCCGTGGTCCGCAAAGTTCGCTTCGCCGATGACGAAAAGCCCCGGAACGGTACTCATAAGATTGTAATCGACCCAGAGACCTCCCATCGTATAGTGCGGCGCCGGATAAATCCGCATCGGCGCGTGATAGGCGTCTTCACCCGTGATTCGATGATACATGTCGAATAAGTTGCCGTAGCGCTCGCGAACCACATCCAGCCCTTCCTGTTCAATCACATCGGCGAAATCCAGGTACACACCATGACCACTGGGCCCGACACCACGACCCTCATCGCATACGTCCTTCACGGCGCGGGATGCGATGTCTCGTGGCGCGAGATTGCCGAAACGTGGATACCGGCGTTCCAGAAAGTAGTCACGTTCTGCAGCAGAAATGTCGCCCGGACACCGGTGATCCGCCGACATCTTCGGCACCCACAGTCGCCCGTCGTTGCGGAGCGATTCGGACATCAGGGTCAACTTGGCCTGGTACGCGTCTCCCGGCGGGATCGCCGTTGGATGGATCTGCGTAAAGCAAGGATTTGCGAACGCCGCCCCCTGCTTCCATGCCCGGTACGTGGCTGTCACGTTGCTGCCGCTGGCATTGGTCGAAAGGTAGTACACGTTGCTGTAGCCACCCGTGGCAAGCACCACGGCATGGGCCGTATGGACACTCAACCGTCCAGTGACCAGATCCCGCACCACAATACCCCGAGCCTGACCGTCGACCACAATAAGATCAAGCATCTCGGTACGCGGGCGCATGGTGACTTGTCCGCGCTCAATCTGCCAACAGAGCGCCGAATAGGCGCCTAAGAGAAGCTGTTGTCCGGTCTGCCCCCGACAATAGAACGTACGGGAGACTTGAACGCCTCCGAATGACCGGTTTGCCAACTGCCCCCCGTATTCCCTGGCAAACGGAATGCCGAGCGCCACACATTGATCGATGATTTGGGTGCTGACCTGAGCAAGCCGATAGACGTTCGCCTCACGCGATCGAAAATCTCCGCCTTTGATGGTGTCATAAAATAACCGGCCCACACTGTCTCCGTCGTCCTGGTAATTCTTCGCCGCGTTGATGCCCCCCTGCGCCGCAATGCTGTGCGCACGGCGCGGGCTATCCTGAAAACAAAAGCACTCCACCTGGTAGCCAAGCTGGCCCAACGTTGACGCCGCGCTGGCTCCGGCGAGGCCGCTGCCGACGACAATGACCGTGAGCTTCCGCTTGTTGTTGGGGCTGATCAGCTTTTCGCTGAACCGTCGCCGGTCCCATTTCGTTTCCAGTGGCCCGGAGGGAATTTTTGCATTGAGCATCGTCATGCGCGCACAATCCCCAGGAAGACAGCCAGAATGATGGCGACATTGCCAAGCACCACCAACAGCGCGACCGCAGGACCAGCGGACTTGAACAGACGATTGAACGCCGCATGTTCCAATCCGAGGGACTGTAAGCTGCTGGAGACGGCATGGCTCACATGCAAGCCCAGCCCCAACTGACCTGCTACGTAGAGTCCTACGATGAGTGGATTTCGAAAGGCATGGATCAACCTGGCATAGACATCGCGATAGCCCTCCGCATCGACACGATCGGAAAATGATGGATCGACGACGCCCGCCGTCAAATGCAGCAGATGGAACACGATGAAGAGCAACAGGACAACCCCGGAGACCGCCATCGTCCTTGAAGCCAATGAAGCTTGGCGATAATCACGGATCGCGTATGCGGTCGGGCGGGCGCGGCGGTTTCGCAAGGTCAGCTGGATGGCCAGCACGATGTGGACAACCGCGATACTCAGCAACCCTATTCGGGCTGTCCACAAGAGGATCGGCATCTCGTGCAGAAACGCCGCGTAACTATTGAGCGCATGGGGTCCTTCGAATACCTGCAGATTCCCCAACATGTGGAAGATGACATAGACGATGAGCCCCAGTCCGGTCAGGGCCATCACGACTTTGCTGCCGACGGAAGACCGAAAATGACTAACCAGGCGTGTCATCCACCAGCATTATACACGTCTTGAATTCAAGAAAACGCACAGGAGTCTGAGGTGCGTCGTGCACATGATGGAAAACAACGGTGTGCCATCACGCTCCCGGATTCAGTCATCCTAACTGACCGGCCTTGCCTATCGGGCATTCGGTGAACTTGAGTGTGGAGTGATCCGCCTGACTTGAAGTTCGAGTTGCTCGGAAGGTTTCAACCATGGAACCAACAGATCGAGCGCCATCACACAATTCCGCGTACCTTGCTTGGCGGCATAGAGAGCCTTGTCTGCTTGATCGATCAGCTCCAACGGAGTTCGCGCTCCAAGGGATGTCGTCGAGACTCCGATACTCACCGTAAGAACCATGCCGGCCGCCATGCGGACTCGGCCGCCGGCCTCTGTTTCAATTCGAATTCGCAGTCGCTCCGCCAGGTCCGAAGCTTCGGCGAGCGTCGTACGTGGAAACATCAGGCAAAATTCTTCGCCTCCATAGCGCCCTACGATATCCGTCAATCGCAATCCCGCGGATAGACTGTACGCGACCGCTTGGATGGCTTGATCCCCGACTGCGTGTCCGAGTTGATCATTCACCCGCTTGAAATGATCGATATCGACCATCAAACAACAGAGTTCGGTCCCGTGTTTTCTACTGTCTGCAAACACCGTTTCGAACAGCGCGTAGAACGCGCGGCGGTTCAGACAGCCGGTGAGTGGATCTCGGGATGCGAGGCGTTCCAGCTCACCGTTTTGTCGTAGAATCTCCGCCTGCGCCGCTTCAAGATCCGCCACGGTTCTCCTCAGCGTGCCATTGATCTGTATGAGCTGGTGGTTGGCACGTTGGAGCTCAGCCGTGCGTTCATCGACGAGATGGCTCAATTCATTCAGTCGCCATGCAGCTCTACTCCCCAAATCCCACTTCCGGCAGAGCGCAGCGGCGAGTTGCATGACTTCAATGCCGATAAACGGCTTCTGAAGGATCAATAACTTGTCAGTTCTGCCTATTTTCTCGCTGATTTCGTCCCAAGGTTGATCTGAATATGCCGTGCAAATGACTATCTGCAGCCGCGCATCAGCTTCCCAAAGACGCTCGATGGTTTCCAACCCATCCCACCCGGGAGGCATCCGCATATCCACAAACGCCACGGCATACGGACGCCCATCATTGCTCGCCGCCTCTAATAAGGAAAGTGCCGTCTGTCCTTGGTCTGCGCAATCGATCTCGAACACTTCGGCAGACTGGACAGAAATAGGCTGCCCAAAAAGTGCCGCACGAGCCTGCTCCAGCGCTTTCTGTCCCGTCTCGGGTTGAAGAATTTTTCTAAAGTCATGATGAATCGACGAATTATCGTCTACGACTAAAATTCGGCGATTGAGAAGATCCGTCGACACCGGTTAGACTTCCTTCATCGTTCTGCCCGACCGCAATCTAGACGACCTTTTCCGATCCACCAACGCCATCGCATGCGGCTGCCTCTTTCGGCACGCTATGCATACGAGGGCCAACCAAGATTCGAAGGTTTGTATTTTCGGCAGCCATGATCGCTCAGCCAGATCTATCTGAGGAGCGGACCATCATCGTCATTGACGATGTTCCACCTGAGTTTCTAGTCTCCGACCCGCCATGAACTCATGCATGTCTCCGAGAAGCGTCCGCACATCTTGTGCGCACTTCTGTATCGTCGCCATCTGTTCCCGCTGCTCTGGATTGAGAGGGCTATCGACCAGCAGAGCGACTTTACTGATGAGCTCGCTCATAGGCACGGAGATTTCGTGACTCATAATCGCCAAGAACTCTTCCTTGTGCCGAAACGCGTCCGTAACGTCGCCTTGAGCCTGACTCGTGACATTCTCTACCGCCTGGCCGGGGACACGTTCGTGCAGACGCTCATTTGCTTTCTGCAATTCCGCTGTACGCTGCGTCACGCTGAGGGCAAGAATCTCGATCTGCAATGTGACCGCGCGTGCCAGGTTCCATTTTGTCGTCAGCGCCTTGGCCAGTTGAACGACCTCCATGCTGCTGAATGGCTTCATCAAAATGAGCAGCTTGTCGGTCTCGCCGATACCGCGGCTTACGTCTTCCCATGAATGGTCGGAGTAGGCCGTACACATCACGATGTGGATGTCAGGATCGGCCGACCACAGATGTTTAATTGTTTCGAGGCCATCCCATCCCGGCGGCATACGCATATCGACGAACGCCACCGCATAGGGCTTTCCTCTCCGAAGAGCAGCCTGGACAAGGTTGAAGCCCTCTTGTCCCTGACTCGCGAAGTCCAGGTCATACGGTACCGGCGGTGGAAGAATCGGAACCTCTCCGAACACGGCGGTCCGAGTCTGACTGAATAAGTCCGAATCGTTCGGAAGCGCCAACATTCTTCGGAAGTCCTCGTGGATGTTGACGTTATCGTCTATGACAAGAATTCGCCGATTGTCGGTGGCATGATCGGCTGTCATGCGGCGGCCTCTGCGAGGACTAACGGAAGATCAAGCGTGAAAGTAGCCCCACACCCTTCACCCGCGCTTTCCGCTTGCAGCGTTCCGCCAAGATTCTTGGCCACAATGGCGGCGCTATGTAGCCCCAGTCCATGGCCGGCCGTTCGCGTCGTAAACCCTTGGGCGAAGAGTTTCGGGATATGCTCCGCTTTGATTCCACCACCAGTGTCAGTAACCGTGAAGCGAACGAACGGTTTGCGATCGGAATACACTCCAATTCGTAGCGTCAAATGCCGGGGGAGCCCCGAGTGTTCAACCATCGAGTTCTTGGCATTGGTGATCAAATTCACCAACACCTGCAGGACCTGATGGCGATCCGTCAAGATCGTGGAGACCGGGCTGTATTCCCGCGCGACGTGGATGTGATACTTTTCCGGCTCGGGGATCGCCAGCAACAAGGCCTGTTCCATCAAGTTTTCAGCTGACGCGGGCTCGCGGATATTCCCCGCACGGGCGATCTCCTGCTGCGACATAATCACGTGTTTGATGTGGTCGAACTTGTTCACGAGGGAGTCGAGCTCGCTTTGGAGTGTCTGATGGCTTTCACTCAGCGATTCGGCCACCAAATCGAGATAGGTAGGGATCTGCTTCCCCATTGAATCAGCCGTCAAGAATTCTTGTAAGTTGTTCTGATGCTCATGGAACAGTGACGCAATCCGGCAGACATCACCCGCCATCGGCCTCTTGAGAGTTTTCAGCAAGGTATCCGTCGATACGTTGATGCTGTTGAGCACGTTCCCAACATTATGCAAGACATTTGACGCCACATCGGCCATCCCAGCTTGCCGCGAGGCCTGCATAAGTTGCCTGTATAGTTTCTCTTTTTCTGCTTCCGCCTTTCTTCGTTCATTCATTTCCACGTGAAGATTGCTGTTCATCGCTTCGAGTTCCTGGTTCTTGCTGAGGATCTCACGGCGTGACGATTCCAATTCGCTGTTGGCTTCCTTGAGTTGGGTATTAGCCCGATCAAGCTCGGTCACATCATGGAAGGAGACCAACGCGCCTCTGACCATCGATTCGTCGTCCATAATCGGTACGGTGTTAACCAGAAATTTTCGCGGCTTGCCCTCAGGAAGGCTTAGGAGCAGAGTAGTCCTATCCACGGACTCTCTATCCATAATGGCTCGAGTCCACGGATGAACGGCCAGCGAATCCGATGAAACGGTTGATGTCCATTCGAGAGCCCCGAGATCGTGTCCGATCAACGACGTCACAGATCTATTGACGGCGCGACCGAATGAGTCATTCGCCAAGACGATGAGGTCCTGAGTGTCGATCATGACCACGCCTTGTGTCAGCGCATCGAGCGCGGCTTTCACGCGTGTCGGAACGATGCCGGAGGGATCCAGTTGCCGGAGTGTGCGTTTCATGAACAAGAGGTACCCAATGAATCCCATGACACTCACGAACGCCAGGAACTGTACCCATGGATCGGTCAGAAAGCGTCTGATTCCGGAGGTCTCAGACTCGCGAAACGCAATCTGGAGCACTCCCCATGGCTGGTCCGCGGAAAAGATCGGGACTTGGAGAAATTGGAGCGTCGACTGGTCACCGGGTGGTTGAACCCAGACCTGCTCATGATCGCCGACCTGCGCAACAACCACGCCGGTCTTTTGAAGGAGAGCCAACGACAGAATGTTTTGATTCCGCGTGGCGAGCGTCTTCATCGCAAAATGAATCGTTTCGACCTGATCGCGTTCAGCCAAGGCCGAGTATTGAACTGCGAGCGACTCGACCAAATCTCGCCGATACTCGAATACTTGACGATCGTGGCTAGGCACCAAATCAACAAGCGAATAGCCGGCCAGCATAAGGCTGATCGTCAAACTGACCAGACCAAAACTGATCCAGACCAAAGGTTTGATTTTCATGACTGAGTTCTGTTCATGGACGTCGATTCTGTCTATTTGGTCCGTGATTCGAAGATTTCAACACGCGATCCAGGCCGCGGAATTGCCGCTTCTCATGTTCATCTGCCTCGCGCGCCGTGCGATCGCGTTTTCGGCGATCGCTTTCTCCCAGCCACAACACAGGCAGAGGGTCAAAACGCCTCCAGGCCGGCATCGAAACCAGGAAACTCGCGATCAACGACCCACCACGGAGAATCCAGGCGACGAATCCCGCAGATAAGGCCACCCCTGAGAATGACGCCACCCGCCCCATGAGGTGAGTCTGCGACTCTCGTTCTTGCACTCCGCGTTCCAGATCATCGGCTAACCTGGTCAACTGCTCGACAAGCTTGTGCCCGACGACCAAGACTTTCTTTATCGGCGGCGACGGCTGTTCCATCGACAACTTCGGCAGTTCCTGGGCCGCAATACCCGGAGGTTCGATCCTGGCCACCAATCGAGTCGCCATCACTGTCCTCGGCGGCAAGTCGTGGGTCGCACCCACGACGGAGACCTCTTTGCTCAGTCCAGCCGTCCCCATTGGCACTGAAGTCAGCTCCAGCTGAGGGGGAATGATTCCATTGCTACGACCAGGAGTGGACCCTGTGTCGGATCCTGAGCGTGAGCCAGACCCTAAACCGGTACCTCCAGTGCCTCCGGAGCCTCCTGCAGCGCCACTGCTACCCCCACCATCACCCGGCGGTGGGATAAACGGTGCCACTGTAAACGCAAACCTCGTCGTTCCAATCGTCCCTCCGGATCCATCGCTGACTGTGAACGTAAAGCTGTCGCTCGCGGCGACGGCGCCACTATGGACAAACACCACGTGGCCAGCATCAATATCGGCTTGCGTGAAGGTCGTGATCACCACGCCGGGGTTGGTCGTCAGTTCGAGTTGACCATTACTGGGAACAGTTGTGACGGTATAAATCAACTGGGCCGGAGTATTGTTGAGGTCGATCACTTGCAGCTCACCCGCTGTAATCACATCGGGCAATCCTTGAACGACCGTAGAGCCACCATTCACAGCCAGCGTCGGAGTGTTATTCACACCGGTCACCGTAATTCCAAACGTAGTGGCCGCTATATTCCCCCCAGCTCCATCACTGACTGTAAACGTAAAGGCGTCGCCGGTAGTCAGTGAGCCGTTATGAACATAGACAACCTCACCGGCATTGATCTGTGCTTGAGTGAAACCGGTGATGGGTATACCGAGAGCGGTGGAGAGCTGAAGTTGACCGTTCACTGGTCCGACGGTCACTGTATAGGTCAGCTGCACAGGGGTATTATCAACATCGGTCACCTGTAGCTCACCTAGAGTGATTGAAGCTGTCCCGCCTTGAGCCACCATGAAGCCAGTGTTGGCTGCCACCACCGGCGCATCATTGGCGTTTGTGACGACAATGGCCAGGGTCTGGGTATCCGTGCCCCCGTTGCTATCATCTACCTGGACCGTCACATCGTACGTATTATCTCCCCCACTGTCCGTCGGCGCCTCGAAGTTGGGCGCGGTGAGAAAACTCAACGCGCCGGTGCTACTGTCGATAGTGAACTCGGCCGCATCGGCCCCGCCGCTAAGACTATAGGTCAACGTCTGCCCGGCATCGACATCGGTGGCCGTCACCATGGTCACGGCTGTACTATTCTCTGCCATGTTGGTGATACCGGAGGCCCCGCCGCCGTTACTCGTGATCACGGGCGCTTCGTTCACGTCGGTGACCGTGACGGCGAGGCTCTGGGTATCCGTGCCGCCGTTGCCGTCGCTCACCTGCACAGTGACGTTGTAGACGTTGTTTCCACCACTATCCGTCGGCACCTCGAAGTTGGGGGCGGTGTTGAAACTCAGCACGCCGGTATTGACATCAATCGTAAAGAGACCCTGATCAGCGCCGCCGTTAATGCTGTAGGTGAGCGTCTGCCCATCATCGACATCCGTGGCGGTCACGCTGGTGACGTCCGTACCGTTCTCGGCCACGTTGATCGAGGCCGAGGTCCCGCCGCCGTTACTCGTGACCACCGGGAGTTCGTTCACATTCGTCACTGTCACAGCCAGGGTTTGCGTGTCGATTCCGCCGTTGCCGTCGCTCACTTGAACCGTCACGTCATAGACGTTGTTGCCGCCAGTATCGGCCGAGATTTCATAGTCCGGCTCAGTGAGGAAGGTGAGCACCCCGCTGTTGCTATCAATCGCAAAGAGAGTCTGATCGGCACCCCCGCCGAGACTGTAGGTGAGAGTCTGCCCCGCATCGACATCTGTGGTGGTCACGCTGGTGACGGCCGTATTGTTCTCAGCGACGTTGATCGAGGCCGAGGCCCCGCCGCCGTTACCGGTAATGACGGGGGCCTCGTTGACGTTCGTTACCATGACGGCGAGGGCCTGGGTATCCGTGCCTCCGTTGCCATCGCTCACCAGCACCGTCACGTCGTACACGTTGTTGCCGCCGCTGTCGGTCGGCCCCTCGAAGTTGGGGGCCGTGACAAAGCTTAGCGCCCCAGTGTCGCTATCGATGGTGAACTCGGCCGTATCGGCCCCGCCGCTGAGGCTATAGGTCAACGTCTGGCCATCATCGACATCCGTGGCAATCACGCTAGTGACGGCCGTATTGTTCTCAGCGACGTTGATCGAGGCCGAAGCCCCGCCGCCGTTACCGGTAATGACGGGGGCCTCGTTGACGTTCGTTACCATGACGGCGAGGGTTTGCATATCGATGCCCCCTTCGCCGTCGTCCACCTGCACCGCAACATCGTAGACGTTATCCGCCCCGCTGTCGGTCGGCACTTCAAAGTTCGGGGCGGCGAGAAAGCTCAGGACGCCGGTGGTGGTATCGATGGTGAACAACGCTTGATCCGCACCCCCGCTGAGACTGTAGGTGAGAATCTGCCCCGCATCGACATCGGTGGCGGCGGCGGTCGTGACGGCCGTATTGTTCTCGGCCACGTTGATCGAGGCCGAAGCCCCGCCGCCGTTACTCGTGATGACGGGGGCGACGTTGACATCAGTGACGGTGACGGCGAGGGCTTGGGTATCGATGCCCCCATTACCGTCGTCCACCTGCACCGTGACGTCGTAGACGTTGTTCCCACCGCTGTCGGTCGGCACTTCAAAATCGGGAGCGGAAATGAAGCTCAAGACTCCGGTGCTACTGTCGATCGTGAAGAAGGCCTGATCGGCTCCGCCGTTGAGACGGTAGGTGAGAATCTGCCCGCCATCGACATCGGTGGCCGTCACGGTGGTCACGATGGTGGTATGTTCTTCGACATCTGTGTTGCCGGACGCGCCCCCACCATTACTGGTAATTACGGGTGCCGCGTTCACGTTGGTGACAGTCACGGCAAGATCTTGGGTATCGGTGCCGCCGTCCCCGTCTGTCACCTGCACGGTGACGTCATAGACGTTGTTCCCGCCGCTGTCCGCCGGCGTTTCAAAGTCTGGGGGAGAGATGAAGGTCAACACTCCGGTGTTGCTGTCGATCGTGAAGAAGGCCTGGTCGGCCCCGCCGCTGAGGCTGTAGGTCAAGGTCTGCCCAAAGTCGGTCTCGGTTGCGGTCACGGTGGTCACAGCAGTGGTGTTTTCCGTGATGTTCGCACTGGCCGAAGCTCCCCCGCCGTTGCTGGTGATGATGGGGGCTTCATTCAGATTGGTGACGGTGATGGCGAGGGCCTGAGTATCGATGCCGCCATTGCCGTCGTTCACCTGCACGGTGACGTTGCACACATTGTTTCCACCACTATCCGTCGGCACCTCGAAGTTGGGTGCGGTGTTGAAACTCAGGGCGCCGGTGGTGGTATCGATGGTGAACAACGCTTGATCCGCACCACCCGCCAGACTGTAGCTCAACGTCTGCCCCGCATCGACATCGGTGGCAGCGACGGTCGTGACGGCCGTATTGTTCTCGGCGACGTTGATCGAGGCGGCTGCCCCGCCGCCATTGCTCGTGACCATGGGGGCATCGTTCACCCCACTGACCGTGACGGTGATATCGTAGTTGGCACTAGTGCCACCGTCCCCATCGGTGAGTACATAGCGCACCGTGCGCGCCCCCGTCGTCGGCGCCGCGGTATCCGTGTTCTCATAGGTGATATTCTTCGCAAGAGCGGTGACGGCCGTGGGCGTCGCACTGCTGTTGAGCGTAATGACCAGGTTCGCACCGCCACTGCCCCCAGCCACCGTTCCGATAGTCGTCCCGCCGTACGTCACGGTCGCTCCGCTGACCCCGATCTGCCCAGGTCCCGTGCCTTGATGGCGGACGCTGAGCACGTCTTCGGTGCTGTCGCTGCCGGCCATGAAGGACACAGTGAGGGTCCCGGTGTTGAAGTCGGCGGAATCCACATCGGTCACCGCCGCGTTGCCTCCCTGTTCGAGCACCACCGCCCCATCGCCCTCGCTGTATGCCAGAGTGTCTCCCGCCAGGTTGGTGATCGTCGGCGCATCGTTGCCGGTGGCATACAGCTCCCCCATATCTCCGCTGGAAAGGGCACGATTGTAGACACGGATATCGTCGATCAAGCCGGTGTAGTAGAGCCCATTACCTGCCGAATGGGAGAAGCGGCCGATCTGCATGTTATTGATCCCGGTCACATCGTCGTAAAACGCCGTGGTTGATGAGTTTCCCTGACTATAAGTCACGGAGGCTTGGACACCGTCGATGTAGAGTTTGTTGCCGCTCGTGTTCACCGTCGCTGCGACATGGTGCCATTGTCCGTCGTTGACCGAGGCTACCGAATTGACTCGCAGGATGGCGGAGTTGTTTTCCCACACTTCAAAGCTGAGCTTGCCGGACCCGGTGATCCACAGGCTGGCAACGCTAGAGTTAACGGTCGTCTTGCCGATATCGAAAAGGTCAGCGCTCGTGCCGGTGGTTTTGATCCACATCGCCACGGTGCCCTGACTGAGAAATTCGAAACTTCCCTTGTGAGCCGATAGATCGACATAGTCGTTCGAGATGTCTAGGGAAAGCTTGGCGATACCGACGATGTCTGTGGCATCCGTGCCATCGACGAATGCGCCGTTCGTCAACGTGCCGTTGTAGTTGTTGCCGCTTGAATCATTTGCGTTCGAGTCGAAGGTCCAATGCCCCAATAGTCCGGTCGTGATATCGAGGACCTCACCATAGACCGTCTGTCCTTGTGCAGTGACGGCGATGTCGCTCTCGATAACACCGGTATTGACTTCCAACGTCCAGTCCCCGCCTAGGCCCGCCGCCCCGGTCAGATCTGTACTGGCCGCGACATCGGCACCCGTGAGGGATGCCAGGGTCGAAATCGCGAGCTGGCCTGCCTTCCCTCGCCCGAAGTTACAGCCGTAGACCAGGATATCGGCACGCTGAGTGAGACTTTGACCGATCTGACGGAACTGCTGCGCGTAGGTCGTGCTGAGCGACTCCTGGGTGATCATGCTGGCGCCAAGATGGAGTTCCGCTTCCGTCCCTTCTGCAATCAAATGAACCGCATCGACGCTTGTGCGCGTGGCGAATGTCTCAGCGATTTGCGTCACCCCATCACGCGTGGGGTCAAGCACGACCACTTCGACGTTGGAACTGATGCCGTTGAGAAGATGTTGGTAGTCACGAACACTGGGGGAAAGGAACGCAATTTCCTGCCGAGCCATCGGCGTGTCGTAAGCCGCCAAGGCGTCGAATAACGCTTGGTCACCACCCGTGCGTGGCGACTCGCCTGTCGGCGCCGCATTGGGGGTGTGGTCAGTCGTTGTCGCGTGATCGGGCGAGGTAGCCGTATCCGCCTGCCGCTGCGCGACCTGATCGACAATCACCGTGCCGGCTGTAGCCACTGCGGCTCCGTCGAACATAATCCGTGGTTCGAGCGCAATCCAGGAAGGGCCATACGTGGGGAGAGGCGGACTCACTGGTACGGACGCTGGCCGCTTCCCGCAGACTGATTTCACTCCGGTTTTCTTTCGCCTACCTAGTATTCGCATTCAGTTTGGCAAGACCTGAGTTCGCGATGTATCAAGGAATGTTACAAGGCGAGCGCTGCCCCACGAAGCAAATTCATATTTCTAACAAATGCTAATTACTTAAGTGTGATGGCTGCGGTACTAATCTACCGTGCCGCATTTAAACTCCGCTTTCTCGAATCAGAATCCGAACCCCCTTTTCCCAGGCGTGGTGGACTAAGCTGATACGTGGGCCCTCTACCAGCACAGTCCCTCGCACAGCTTGGTTCCATCGTGGCGGCGGCTCGGTAAGGCGCAACGTGATGCGATAGATGGAGGTCTCCGGCCTCAATTTGTGATTGGCATCTTCTCGAACCGGCACTTCGCCGCCGTAGAGAGAGGCGAGGTAAGGAACGGAGTAGCTGCTTTCATCGATGTCCCGAATCTCGATGACTTGCGCCTTCAAACTCGGCCGCTCCGCACCTTCCGGAATAAATCGTGCTGACTGGCCCACGCGGAGATAACCCACGTCGGTTTCGGTGGCCAACGCATGCAGTTCTTCTCCAACCGGATCAACAATGTACGCGAGCGGCAGCTCCCTATTGATCCATCGTCCCACATGTAAGGCCTCGGCTCGGTCGGCCACCACTCCCGAGATCGGCGTAGCGAGGGACAGATTGTGCTGCTGTTGCACCAGCCCCTCGAGCTGAGTGAGCCGAGATTTCAGTTCTTCCAACGTCACGTCACGCCTTGCGAGTTTTTCCTGATCATGGGACTCTCGCCGACCTCTCAGTTGCTCGACCTCGATCTGTTTTTTGGTCAAGGCAATATCCTTTTCCAAGGCCGGTGATTCCAATGTCATCATTCCATCGCCCTTTTGCACATGTCCCCCTTCCGCTACGGTCAATTCGACAATTCTCCCCGGCACCGACGCATAGATTGTGGCATGCGGCGTTGATTCCAACACCGCCGGCAAGCTGATCCGATCCGACCAGGGAATGATGAACACCATAGCCAGCAAGACTGCGGCTCCGGCCGATATCCACACTCGCCCCGGGTCACGCACTGCTCCGCGTAGCGTCCACCAGGCTTTCAGCTCACGCAGGATCGGCAGCAGAATGAACCAGCCGATTTCAAATGCGAACAAAAGAAGTCCCAGCAATTTGAAGAAGAAGTGATAGACGACGAAGGCAATTCCGAGAAACAAGAGAAAGCGGTACAGCCACGTAGCCCACGCGAAACCAACCAAAAAGCGACGCCGCGTAGCAGAGACCGATTCAGGCATCGGCGTTTCCAGTCCAAATACCAACCGCCTGAGCTGCCATTGTCCAAAGGTACAAGCACGGTCATGTAAATTGGGGATACCCAGCAAGTCGGAGAGCACGTAGTACCCGTCGAAGCGTATGAAGGGATTGAGATTGATTCCCACCCCCAGCGCCAAACTCGTCGTTGCTATAAAAAATGTCACACTTCTTTCCACCCCATCATCCAGAAAGTTCCAGGCGCAAATCGAGACCGCCGCCAATGAGCATTCAACGATGATCCCAGCAGCACCGATGGCCGCACGCTGACGACGAGCGGTGAGCTTCCACGCTTCCGAAGTATCTGAATACAGCATCGGCACCATGAGCACGAGGGCGATGCCCATCGTGGATACGCGACACCCGTAGCGCGTCGCGGTATAGGCATGCCCGAGCTCATGCAAGATCTTGACGATGACCAGACATAGGACATACAGCATCAAGCCCTGCGGCGTGAAAAAATGCAGCATGGTGGCCGTAAAAGTGTTCCACTGGCGGGATGCGAGATAGAGACCGATAAGCCCGAGGAGCCCAATGATCCAGGCCGTCGATGGCGCGAAGAGCCATTCGATATATGGGAGAGTGGCCCGAAGAAACCGATTCGGCCGAACCAGTGGGATTTGAACAAACAGATAGTGGTGCACCAACCACATCAGCCACTGCGGCCTTGCCGCTTCTGATTGAGAACCATAGGTTCGGTAGCCCCCTTGCGGCGGGTCACGCATGAGATGGTGTCCATGCAAGAACTTCAACAGATCATCGATGTGTTTGAGAGTCACGCGGCAGGTCGTCTCGGCATGAATCGCCGTCGTCACGGCCTCTGCCGATCTGCCGTTCCACCGTGAGAGTATCTGATAGGCTTGCCACCCGATCTGGAAATATTTTCCGCGGAGGGGGTCTACGAGGACCCAGGTCGGCGACCCATCGTCCGCTGGAACCCCGGCGAGAAGCTGCAGATCCTCTCGCATTGGCGGAAGGATCACCGTGCTCTTTTGCGGTACCGTCGGGGTCATTGCCCAATCCATGGTCTCAACGTGGAGATCGGGCGACGGAACAAATACGTGAATAGTGAGACCCGTTCTCCATAGATCTTGGCGCTTCCCTGCCAGCCAATCCGTAATTCTGCTTCGCTTTGCACGAGCTGCGCTGTTACGCGATAGGCCAATACGTTGTTCGGCAAGACTTCGGCATGGTAGCTCGCATGGCTCACCGTGGCCGGCACGCTGGATAACGGATGGGCGTGGAGATATACCGACACCGATGCCCCTTCCCGCAGCACAATGGCATCGTCAACCGGAAGGTCAATCCTGACTTCCACCTGCCGAAGGTTCGCCAGTTCCATAATGCGCTGACCGAAATGCGCTGACCGACGACAACCGGCTTCCCAGTCCAATCGGATTTGTCGGTGTAGAGGACAAGTCCGGCCCTTTCGGCCTTGACATTGACCTTGTTCAATCGTTCGTACGCATAGTTTCGCTCCGTTTCCCGCAGCTCGACTTCGGCTTTCAACAGTGGCACGTCGGCCTTCTGTTCGGCTGCCACGAACGCTCCCTGAGCCGCGCGGCGATACTGCGCCATCGCGACATCAAGATTGCGCTCCGCAATCTGATATTCACTGCGGAAGGTCGTGTCCTCATACCTGAACAACACGTCACCTTGCGCGACCTGTGTATTGGGTAACACGACAACGTCCGAGATGACTCCGTCAATCGGAGCGCTCACGATCAGCGGGTCCTTGGCCACGATCTTGGCGGGAGCCAACGTCGACATGGGGACGGGGATGATCATGGCCCCGACCATCGTTCCGGTGAGCAGCCAAGTCGTTGTCCGGCTGAGCCTCCATTGCCAACGCGAGCTCTGAGACAGACCAACGGCCCGCCACGCGTAGGCATAGGTCTCACTGAGACGCTGTAGAACCGTGCGTTCGTGATCCGGCCACGGCTGCTCTCGCGTGAGCCACAAGCCTCCGACGATCTGTCCGTCCGGATGCTTGAGGGGACACCAGAGGCCATGACCGGCGGTAAATTCCTTCCAGTCAGATTTGAATTCGGCAGGACAATCGATTTCGACAATATGACGGATCTCCTGGCTTGTCGATGCCTTACGCAGGTCATCAACCAAGCATTCGGTCCATTGGATAAGGGGCATCGTGCGATCGACGACCGGAACGCTCGATGCGGCACGTACCTCATACTTCGGCGAAGCGGTTGTAGGAGATATCAGCAAAACGGCCTGGCGGTAGGAGACCAGGCGACGCGTTTCATTGACGAAGAGAAATTGCAGTTCCTGCGTGGTTCTGGCGGCCCGCACCATCCCTTCCAGTTGAAGAAGCGTAGACCACGAGGTATTTTTTGGAAGTGCGCTGTGAAGTGGGGCTTCTACTGACACCATAACGGCGTGATCAATGCGGACCTTCCGCGAACGACGCGATACCGCTCATTCCGGAGAGGACCCGGTCCGGTTTCGTACGAAATAGTCCCTTTACTTTGACTGTCTGGCTGGCAGGATCAACGTTTGCTCCGATGTCTTCCACGACGGCCGAATAGCAGGATCCCGTCTCATCCACCGCATATTCAAACGGCTGGCCGACTTTCAGCCATGTCAGTGACCGCGAAGGCAGGATCAGCTCTATCTCGAGCCGGCTGTCATCCAAGAGACTGATGAGTTGATCGTTGGGAAATACGTTTTCGTGCTCATTGGCGATGGCCTTGACTACACGTCCGGGAAATGGCGCCAGCACTGTACATCCGCTGACATTGACCTGCGCGGCCCTCACGGCAGCGAGTGCTTTCTCTGTCTCGGCCTGGGAAACGTCGAGCTCAAGATGTCCGACGGCCTGATGTGCGGACAGGCGCAGATTATTCTCATAGGTTTTCTGCTTCCCACGATACTCAGCCTGCGCGCTGGCCAGTTCCGCTTCGTATTTGGAACAGTCAAGCGCTACCAACAATGCCCCTTTCTTGAACCGTTGGCCTTCTTTAAAGGGTAGCTTGCTGATTCGGCCTTGCACCTGGCTGGCCAAAGTAGCCTGCGCGGTCGCCTTGACGACACCGCGTATGGTGCTGAGTTCCGCCGAACTGCTTGGCGGCTTCGCATCGAGCGTGGTGGCATTCACCGGCAGTGCACCGGACCATACCAGCGAGATCCCGACCAAAAAGTTGCCGACGACACACCAGTCGCGACGAATCACTCGAACAACTCCTTGCTTTTCGTCCAGCGAGCCCGTAATTGGATGGCCAGATCGGACAGCCCTTGCTCGGTCGTCAGGTTGTTGGGCAGAACATCTTCTCCGACGGACGCCAACAGTGAAGCCCACGCTGTTTGGAGCTCAGCTTCCATGGCGTCATAGCGTAGCTGTGCCGCCACCTGTGCCACACGCTCACGCAACAGCGCCTGTTCGCTCAGCTTGGCCGTGCGCCATGCTAGACGCGTTTGCTCGGCAATTTGAGACTGCGTGTCATAATACAGAGCGGCCGTCGAGACCTCCTTCTTCGCATAGGCGACCTGTGCCACGCTGACATGTACCTGCGACATGATGGCCATCGTCAAAGCAAGATCCTGCGTATGGAGAACTTTATCCTGCGCCGCAATGGTCTTGGCCCGAGCTGGATACCGTAAGAGGCTCAGCAAATTCCAACTGGTGCGGGCGGCATAGGCAGCCCAATGATTGTTGAAGAGAAAGGTGTTGCTATTGTAGTTTCCACCGGCCTGGAGATTCAGGCTGGGTAACATCTCAAGGATGGCGGCTTTGGCCTCGTGCGCGTTGATTCGACGACGGTAGTCGATCATGCGCAGCTCCGGACGCGACTGTAGAGCCCGGTCTTCCAACCCCGACATCTCGGGTGGGAGCTTCACGGTGAGGGCCTCTCGCTCAGGAACGATGAGGGCCAGTTCTTTCTCTTGCTCGGGAGGAAGGTTCATCAGTGCGGCCAGCTGAAGCTTGGCGGTGTTGAGTTCCCTGAATAACTGCTGAATGTATCGTTGCGTATTGAGGAGATCGAGCCTGTACTGCAAGGGAACCAGGGGCGTATGCAGCCGTTCATCTTGAACGGCTTGTGCTTTTTCAAGGGCGGTTCTCACCCATTCATCGAGCAGTTTGAGAGATGGGAGGATCCGTTCCGCGCTGACCGCCCGCCAATAGGCGATGCGCACATCCTGCATGATTCGATTGGCCACACGCCGCCGCTCTTCCTCGGCAATCAAGACGTCATCGGCCGCCTGCTTTGCCCGGATATAGGACAAACCGAAATCCAATACATTCCAGCTCAGCGACAGATCAGCTGAGAAAATGTTTCGTTCTGCTGATGTAAAGGGTTCGAGCACCTGCCGGCTGGTGAGCAAGGATTGTGCGACGCCGCCGGGGAAATTATTCCGCCCGTCAAACCCTGCGTTCGCCGCAAGACGGGGCAGCATGGCGTAGTGAGATAGATCAAGCTGCGTCTGCGCCAACATCTTCTGCATCAGCTCAGTCCGTGCGTCGAGGTTGTACTTCAGCGCCCGGGCCATCGCCTCATAGAGATCCACCGGGCCAGCGAGAGGTTCTTGATCCTTCGTCAGAACTGCCCGATCCTGTTTCACCCGTGACTGGACCTCATCAGCGGTCAACGGTATCGGTGTAATGGCGCAACCAGTGCCGAGGGCAACAATGACCAGCAACCACATGGGCGAAGCCAGGCGAGTGATACCACGCATTCGTTCGCTTGAAGAATCCCGCTTATTGACCGAGTCGCTCATCTTCTGTTCGACCGGACCAATGCACACCGAGCGCGCGCTCATAGCATTATCATTGCTATCAATTAGATTAGTTGGCTTACGTAGCTTTGTAGAGAGTATCTAACTTTAATTGTTTGTCATCAATTTTCATATTTTGGTACGTTCCACTAGTGAGACCAATGCAGCCTCGGACACTACGCATGTTGTGGGGTGGCGCAGCTACGAGTCGGAAACGTATAGAGACTAATCCCACGTTCAGCGACAACCCTATGGTGTGGAATCCATATGCCGCCAAGTAATTGGGCTGTCGAGGTGACTGGTGTCATGCGGCCGTGTGCGAATCATGGCTCCTTGCGTGACACGACCAGCCGAACCACAGTGCGGCGTGAGATGAGATCAGAATGGGTATGAGTGGATGTGTCGTCCCCACATTCAAGCGGCAAGCCTTGCAGCCGCAACACTATAACGATTCGGACCGGCGTCGGCAGCAAAGTGGGTGGACATTCTAGGTTGTCTCCGTATGCCTCACATGTTATTTTTTACTTCTCAGACAGCTTCCTTTCTCTTCACACAGGAGCCACCTGTCCGCGTGTCAGGTTTTTGTAATACACAGTTGTGTCTTTTTAGATACAGTATGAATTGTGATAAATGGTCATATTTTATAGATAAAACAATACTTTACGATTTATTTAGATAGGCTCGCTAATTGCTTACAGAGCGATAACGCGAATCTTATAAATGGAGGACTTGTGCGGAATCAACAAACCTTGGCATCAACGGTCACATGCTCCGGCGTAGGGCTTCACTCTGGTCGATCCGCGTCTATTACGCTACGACCTGCTCCCCCTGACACCGGAGTGGTGTTTGTCAATCGACAAGCAGACGTTGATGTCTATCTTTCCGCATCCGTTGAACACCGAGTCCCAACCGAATTATGCACAGCCATCAGCGGGAATGGGTTCCAGGTTCAAACCATTGAACATTTACTGGCGGCGTTGTCAGGATTGCAGATTGACAATGTCTTGATCGATGTGACGGCAACCGAAATTCCGGTCATGGATGGAAGCGCTGCGCCGTTTGTCCGATTGATACAATCGGCCGGAGTCGTATCGCTAGATCGAAAACAGCCTTTCCTTAAGATCATGGCGCCGATTGAGGTGGCCGAGGGATCGAAGCGCGTACGGATTGAACCGTCCTCTACTTCTCGAATCACCTATTCGATCCATTATGAACATCCTCTGATCAAGACACAGACCTATACCTATGACTGCTCTGTGAGCGCGTTTGAGAACGAAATCGCCGAGGCCAGAACATTTGGGTTTTTGCACGAAGTCCAAGCCTTGTGGGCTCGTGGCCTTGGCAAGGGCGGAACATTGGACAACACCGTCGTGCTATCGGGAGACGGCATCGTCAATGAGTCCGGGCTCCGATTCGACGATGAGTTCGTCCGTCACAAGATCCTCGATCTTATAGGCGACTTCTCTCTCCTGGGAGTATCCTTCATCGGCCACATCGTCGCAGACCGGTCAGGGCACGCACTCCACACTCGATTAGTTCAGCAGATCCTTCAGCAACCGGAAAAGTGGGTCCTTCTGAACGCGGAACCATCGGTTGAAAAAGCGCACCCAGTCACACATGTGCGCCGCCTCCAATCAGCCGTTGCGCTCCAGGCTTCCTAAAATAACAATATTGATCGATATTGTTGAGGGTAGCTTGTGTCTTACGGGCAGGGCGCTCTTCCGTCTTCAGCAATGAGACACATGGTACGCCGAGGGTAAGTGACCTCACCCCCGGCGTATCACATCATGGCGGGGATTACTTCTTCTTCTTCTTCGCTGCCTTCTTTGTTGCCAAGAGTCTCACCCCCCTTCGCAGTTTCAAGTTAGGCCCGATGACCAGTGCTATACAGCCTGGATCAGCATGTCATCCACGGCTTCGAACGTGTTGGGACCGACCTTTCTGAAGCGTTTATCCCGCTTGAGCGACGTCGCGATAGAAGTCAGCGGCGTTTTCCCTTTGATCTGCAACCCGCCTTCAATCAAACGTTGCACAAGTTCCTTCGCATGCATCGCCCGATTGGACTCGCGTAGTATTTCATAGGCGGCTTGAGGAACACTCTTCCCGACATATTTACTCCGCCCAAGAAGAATTTCTCGAGATTGATCGGTCACGTCCATAACAGGCGCAGACCGCATACCTTTGGAGTCATCTGTAGGAATGATCTGGTTCGAGAGGCTGGCCAGCTTGGCCTTGTCGGCCTCGACCCGGTAGAGGGTTTCAGCAAGTTCGAGGTATTTCTTGATGGTCGCGATTTCGTCGTCAAGTCGACGACGTTTTTTCTCTAGGTCCTGGAACCGGCTCTTATACGCGTTGATTCGTTGTTCCAGCCCAACCAGGATGTCGGTTAATTCTTCCACAAGCACCCCGACTAAAGCATGCTTGCTTTATAGCATTGCTTGTAATCTGTGTCAAGACATATTATTTGAATAATACATTTCATTATACGTATGTACTCTTGCACGCAAGTAATACTTTTCTCATTGCTGTGGATAAGCCTTGTTCTACTGAAAGGATCATGATTTATTCATATGAACAGTTTGTGTCGTGCTAAAATCAGGCCGTGCCGATTCCTCACGAATCAGTTCCTGCGAAGCTCCTCCTAGACACAGCGGTTGCCGCCAGTCAAAAAGCCGGTGCCATTCTTCTCAAGTATGCCGGGGCTGGCTTCAATATCGAGTACAAGAACCCGATCAACTTGGTGACCGATGCAGACCATGCCGCGGAGCAGTGCGTTATCGATTCTATCCAGACTCGCTTTCCGACCCATCGGTTCTTGGCCGAAGAGCGTGGGCCTGTCGAAGACACTCCATCGCCCTATCTATGGATCATTGATCCGTTAGACGGGACGACCAACTTCGCTCATGGCTACCCAGCCTACTGCGTGTCCATTGGCCTTGAGTACGATGGGCGATGCATCCTCGGAGTCATCTACGACCCCACACGAAATGAACTGTTCACTGCCATCGAAAATGGCGGCGCCCAGTTAAACGGCCGCTCCATTCACGTTTCCAACACAATCAGGCTCGACAACAGCCTCTTGGTCACGGGATTCGCATATGACATCAGGGAATCGCCGCGAAACAACCTCGATCACTTTTCCAAGTTTGCCCTCAAGGCACAGGGAATCAGAAGGACGGGTTCCGCTGCCCTAGATCTCTGCTATGTGGCAGCGGGACGTTTCGATGGTTTTTGGGAAGTCCGACTTCATCCATGGGATATGGCAGCCGGGTCGGTGATTGTGCGGGAAGCCGGAGGGCGGCTGACCGATTTCCGCGGGAGAGACCTTACCATCTATGGGCAGGAACTTGTGGCCAGCAATGGGCCAATCCACTCGGCTATGCTTGAGGTTCTCGCCCAAGAGGGGTCGCGATAGAATGCCTTGCTTCACGACAAGACATCCTTCGCCCGTGGATCTCTGGATATACAACCTGACGCTGAATACGGTATGCTACACGAGCTCGCAAGACCGAGGTCATCTCATGGCACGCGCGGTTCCCCCTTCCGGACAACCGAACATGACCCCTTCCAGCAATAAAGCTACCGACTCGGCGTGGGATGTGGAGCTGCTCCGCGTTCTCGTCAGCAGGACAGGGACGCAGGTTGAGGCCCAATGGGCCATCCATCCTCAATTAAAGCATGACTTACTGCCCAAAGAATGGCAAGAGGTGACGGATCTGATGGCGAAGGTCACCGACATCGTAGGGAATCGATTTTCCGAAACCCTTTCGAATGTCGATCCCATGCCTCCCGGTCATGCCTGATCGTTCCATCGTTCTCTTCTTACCTTCTCCACGTCCTGCGCGATCTGCGGCGGAGCCTCACTGGTTCATGGCATACAGATGAGAAACCTGGTCGAGCAGTTGTCGATGTAGATCTCCGAACAGTCTCCAGGCGTTCAGCCTACTAGGGGAACTTTTCAGATCGAGCGGAGATCCCGTCCTCTCCGTAGGAGTCAGCGACTCTTCGCTCTAGTAGACTTGATCCTTCTTACGTCGACCATCGCGGTGACTGAGCCGCCAAGCGAACCATCGGGGCTTTGCTCTTTGTATTCAATTTCAATTCTGGCGAAGTTGCACGCTACCTGTTCGACAGGTGCATCGCTAACCCCGCTTGATCCGCCCTGTTGGTAGGAAGAGATCACGACATCGGTCAATCTGATCCTCAAGTACTCCTGTTTTTCGTCTCCTGCTTTTCTTGCGAATAGCGTGACATCTCTCAAGCGCATTCCCGTGGCGCATGCCTCAAAGAGCTTCGGTGAGGCCTTGCTGGCTTTCGCCGTAAACTGAAAGTCCTGCGCGTTGAATCTTCCGCTGGCGATACCCGGCCTTGTTGGCCCTGACGGCTTTCCTTCAACCGAGCCAGCCGTCCCTCCGAACGACCACGCATCCAGTGCGATTTCTCCCTTGTGTCGCGCATCCGTGCTCTCGCCTTCAATCCCGTCGATTTTGAGGAAATAGTCGTCAGCCATAATATCCTCCTATGAAAGTGGGTAGCTGTCCTGTCTTGAGTAGATCAATGAATGGTTACCGACCTCGCACGATCCTCCGTTCGTCGTGAGCCTGTCGAACCACGAACGGAATGACACGGAATCAGGAGCCCTTCGACAAGCTCAGGGCAAACGGATTAATGTAAAAGTTGCAATATCCGGTCACATGCACCCCGCAGACCATAGAAAATATAAGACCCGGAGAAAAGGAAACAGAGGTTAAAGGTTACTTCGGAACGTCCTGGGCACAACGGAACCCGATATTGCTCTTCCGATGCGTAGGTGTGCTCCAGAGGCGGTATGCAGAACGTAGGTAGACCAGTACAGTGGACCAGGCTCCACCGCGGAGCACACGATACTGGCCGTTAGAGGGCCCTGTCGGATTGCGAACTGGGCTCTTGCTGTAATAGTTGGCGTCGTACCAGTCCGCCGTCCACTCCGCGACATTTCCAGTGATGTCATACAGCCCCCAGGGATTTGCCTCATAGGACCCGACGGGTGCGGTGCGCCTCGCACCATCGTCATAGCCGGTAATGATGCCTCCTAGGAAATCTCTAGCGGATTCGTCTGCAAGGTTTTCGACTCGTCGGGCCCCTGGATGTCCTTGCCCCCACCAGTACCCCGTCGTCGTGCCCGCCCGGGTCGCATATTCAAACTGCGCCTCTGTAGGTAGCTGTTTCCCGGCCCACCGACAATAGGCCTGTGCATCATCCCAAGACACAGATACCACAGGATGCTCCGCACGCCCTGAGGCAAAGACTATCTCGCTACCCTCCGGCTGCCTCCACGTTGCCCCATTCACTTCCTTCCACACTTTTCCCTCACTAAAGGACATCGCGCTGCCTTTCTGCTCCGCTGTGGTCTGGTGGCCGGTTTGCTGAACGAACTGTTGGAAAAGTCGGTTGGTCACCTCGTACTGGTCCAGATAAAACTCGTCGATTCGGACTTGGTGCTGAGGGAGTTCGGGCTTGTACAAGCCGTCGCAGGTTTGCTGATCTTTCTTCAGCTCATTGACGCAAGATCGGATCGCCCGATCCACCTCGTCTTCCGTGCTGCCCATCAGAAAGTTCCCTGGTGGAATGAGCACCATCGGAGCACCATCTTTACCGGTGATTGTTGAAAGCAGTTTCCCAACCGGCTGCTCCTGTAATGGTTGCTTCATTGCCAGTTGTTGGCTCTGAGACTGTTCGTGAATATTTGGTTCCGGCTGTTGTTGCGCTGACCTGAAGAGTTCCGGTTCACGCACACCGCTTTGCTTGATGTCCATCGACGGTGCCGACTTCTCGGCTGATGTTGTCTCTTTAGACTGTTGGCGCTTCTTTTCATCAGCCGCCTGTAGCGCATCTCCAGCGGCTTTCTTCTTCGCAGCTAATTCAGCCTGCCGCTTGGCCTCCGCTATTTTCGCCTCTTTTACCTTGGCCCTCGCTTCGGCCTCTCTGGCCTTCGCTTCAGCAGATGCTTGTTCATCCGTCTTTCTCGCAACCTCCCGCTGACGCAAGCTCTCAAGCCCATTGACTTTCACTAAGTCGGGAACGTCTGCGTGGGCCACCACCAAGAATGCGTCGAAACCGGCTGGCCAATGCAGACTCGCTACCTGAGCCGCGGGCGCTGGTTCTCGTGCGAGTTCCCGTCCATCCTCATGCGCGGTCACACGGAGCAGCCCTTCCTTCTGATAGGCCAGCTCGAACTCTTTTGTGAGATCAGCCACGCGAAGTTGCCCCATGTTGACCTTGAGCACGCGATCGGCGAAGGCGCCCTCCTCACCCGATTCCAGGAGAACCAACTCCTGACCTTTCTGCCCCCAGCGTTCCACACGCCCGTTTTCACGCTTGAGGAACACTTCATTCGTCTCCGAAAGAAACCCCACATCTGCGATGGGTGACGGCAAGGGTACCGGTGCAGGATCCTCCGACCACCAGAGGCCAGTGGACACCAGGCATGCAGCCATCACGAGGAAAAGCGGTCGAAATCCTAACCAAGGTCGTCCCTTGGGAAACAGGAGTGTAAGCAACGCCTTGGGCACATTGGCGGTGAGAGACTTCCCTTGTTTCCCGGACAGGTATTGCAGCATGACGTAGTCGCGCATGGGGCTCCCCGGCTCAGCAGCTTGCCCCATTTCTTGTATCGCCAATCTGCGACGGAGGTTCTGGAACCACGCCCTGCTCCCTCCACCGGCATCGGCTGATTGTTGTTTCGCGCCCGGCTGCAAGGCGATATGGAGCTGGAGTGTGGTGGTCCGTTCAGGGTTCAGGGCACTGATAATTTCGCCGAGTTCCTGACTGATCCGATCAGCTTCTTGCCCCGTCAACTGATCATAGAGCGCATGACGGAACCAATCAGGCATGAAAGCTTGCCGAAACCAGATGAGTGGCATGAGCTTGGGCAGTAGCGCCTCCGCAGTAGGGCCGTGACCGAACAGACGGACGCCCCACTCCAGCGTCAGAGCCCAGTGAATTTCCGGGTAGGCGGCACAGGCCGCTAACCAACGGATCCCGTCCGGCCCCAATTCTTTCCGGATGTCATTCATCAACCTTGCTATGGTGTCCTGTGAAGGCGGATGCCGCTCCAGCCATCGTTGGGCTGTTCGATCCTCGAGGCTCCCCCGTTCTCGTGAGGCAACTTTGGTAGCCGCTACAGGCGGACTGCCCTGCTCCAAAAGTTGCGAAAATAGCCGCAGACCGAGAAGAGAGAGCGGTATGACCTGAAAGCCGCGCCGGCTCAGAATCCGTTCTGCATGTCCCCATCGACCATACGTGCGGGTGGTAAACAGGAAGCGTTCCTCCCAGGCCTCCAGCGTTTCGACCCATGGTCGGATTTTTCCAGTCAAGGGATCAAAACAGGTCATGGGATCTACGAAGCAGAGCAAGCGACTGGTGGGAAACTTGGCCGTTACCTCCCCTAATTCCATGAACTCTATCATCGCCGCCACGGCCGCCGCGCCCATTCCATGCTTCGGTTCGCCACGGAGTGGATCCACCCTCCGCAGCATGATCGGCTGTTCATCAAATTCATACTGACGAACCAACACATACCCTTTGGCTAAATCCTTCACCAATTGGGCCGCGACATTGGCCTGGTGGTCGGCCACCGTTGCGCGGTCGATCAGGGCCACATAGCCAGGCTCGCGTTTGGAGCCAAATACTGGCGTGAATAAGCCCCCACGATTCATCGTGCGGTGAATCGTGCTACGGACGTCCAGTTCAGTAGACTCCTCAAAGCGCGTTTGGCGGAGACGCTGTGTGACGTGCCTCAACGAAAGCGAGGGGAAAATCCGCTGGGTCCCGGCCTGGATCTGAATCTGTTTGAGTTGCGGAGGAATCAGGCTCGACTGGCGTTTAAGCACGGCTCGGCGGCTGAACCGGTAGAGGAGCCACACCAGCACGACTAACCCAGGTGCCAGCACAGCCAGGGCAGTTGGATAGGAGAGCCTCGCCCACCAGGGAGGAATCGGAGGTCTACGGCTTGGTGTCTTCTCCAGACTTATTGTTGGGGGAGACGGCTGAAGCGCAGTAACCTCAGATACCGGCGGCGGGATAGGCAAGGGTGCTTCCCTGGCAAGTTGTACATCACCGATCGGGAATTGGGTGTCCAGATCTATTGGATACAGGTAGAACAACTTTCGACTCGCTTTGATGGTTTGCCCGGCAAGAGATTGACTCGAGAGATACTGCTTTGTTTTGATATGCAAGTGCAGCGGCATGTCATCATTTTTGAAGGCAACTTTGAATGTGCCTTGTGCATCCGTTGTAACTGTCTGTTCACCCAGTTGCACCGTCGCTTGAGCAACCGGCTGGTTGTCCGCCATGACTCGGCCCACCGCCTCACGTGGGCGAAGATCCTGCCAAAGAAACCACGATGTAAGGGCGGGCAAGACGAGCAAACCAGCCGCCGCAAATTTCAGACGCCAATGTGTGGGGGTTGCACCGGTGTCAGAGGGAGGAGGTAGGCTCTTTGAAATGGTCTGAGGCCGGCCACTTCGAGCCCGCAACCATTCAAGGTAAATCTTCTCAAACCGTTCTTGCTCTTCGGGAGTGGAACAGAAGATCGGACGGAGGAGAGTTGTAAGCCGCACCAGGGATCCAAGGGCTACCGCCCTCTGTGATTCCTCGCGGACCGTCTCTTGCGCGGCCAGGACTTGATAGAGCGAGGGTCTATAGCCTTCTCGTCTAAGATGGTCTGCAAGGTCACCTATCTCCTCTGGATGCAACATCTGGTGCGTCAGGAAGGCTTGGCAGATCTTTCCTGCACCCAGGTCATTAACATATTCCTATCTTCCTGGGTTTTCGCGAGTGTGCTGATACTCTTTTTCAAAGACTCTGGAGCATCGGTTACCTTCCTGTTCTTTTCAACGCCATAGTGTTCAAGCGCCTGCAGCCAATTGAGCAGTTCCGCCGTCGACGGAGGCTTCCTCAAATCCAATTCGCGTACTTCATGAAAAAAGTCCAATGCCGAATCCAGCAGTAGAGAATTCTCTTGCGACGGACTGATGCCCGAGAGTCGGCTTCGGACAATTTCAGCCAGCCTTGTCCGATCCGGCAAGGGAATGTGATAGTAAATGCACCGGCGCAGGAAGGCATCCGGCAGATTCTGCTCCGAATTGCTGGTGAGCACGAGCACGGGCCGAAGCTCCGGATCCGCTTCGACCTCCGCATTCAGCTCCGGAATGTGGAACCGCAGGGCATCGATCTCCAACAACAGATCGTTGGGGAAATCCCGCGAGGCTTTGTCAATCTCATCGATCAAGACCACGCTGCGTTTTGGTCCTGTGTGCCTAAAGTTCCGTGGGAGAATCCCCTGCACGTCTCTTGGTTCGCGAGACAAGACAATGGCTTTCCCCAATCCTACGTAGGTCAGGTAATCCAAATTATTCTGGCTGCCCGAATTCGTATTGGCGGCATGAAAGCGGCTCAGTGTGTCATAGCGATAGAGCACATCTTTCGCGGTGCTCCCTGATTTCGTATCAAAGCGTAGAGGCTCTCCAAAACCCAACTCCCACGCCACGCGGTAGGCCAATTGGGTTTTGCCTGTGCCGGGCTCGCCGGTCAGCAACAACGGCTGGCTTAGGAGCAACGCCACATTGACCGCATCCACCAACGGCTGATCCATGAGATAGCCGACAGGATCCAGTTGCTTGGCTTTGGACGGCTGTGGCAAATTCACCGGCTGGGCCGGCGGCTGTGAGGCTATTCCTGTGATAAACGGAAATGGCACGATATCTCCTCCTTGGAAAAGTTTTCCATTTGATGGCAAACCGACTGGATTTACCCCCTACGTTTTCCCAATAGGTCCGCTAACTTCGGATAGAGGTCGTCCATCGGCAGACTGTCGCGACCTTGAAATATCGCCTCAATTTCTCTCTCCCCTACCCTGAGGGCCGAGGACTTCACAAGCTCATGCTCCAACCATCGCCGCACATCAGCCACTTTCGGAGAAGTCAAGCGAGGCAAAACCTTGACCAGGAGCTTCGAACCATCCCGATATCGTTCTTCTAAATCCTGGATACTCCTCTCAAACAGATCGGCCGATCTGTTTGAGCCCCCTCTGCCCCACAGCCGACTCAACCAACCTTGTTTCTCATCCTCCTCCAGAGACACCACAACACCCACCAAGACACTTTCCCTGGTATCGGGAAAGGCGGCCAGATAGCTCGCGATGAGTTGCAGAGGCTTTTGAGGATTCCCCTCGCATTCAGAAGCCAGCAGCTGTATTTCGATCAAGAGCGCCTTTATCCGTGCTTGTTTGATATGGGCCACGATAACTCCGTCGTCTCCCGTCTCCTGCCCACGCAGCAGCCCCAGGATTTCCATCTGGAGATGAGCAGGAGTGGTCATCGCGCAGGGAGACTTCCGGAATCGGATGATTTTTTTCTCGCCCCGAATGCTGGCCTTAGCCAAATATTCACCCAAGGAACACAACTTGACCCTTTCTAGATAGAGCCCATGTTTTTCTTGAACTGGTCCGGGCAAAATCAGCAATAACGGTCGTGTGGAGCGCACTTGGAAATAGGAGACAACCTGCGTCTCCAATTGAATTTCCTGAAGGTCTCGATCACACAAAATCGGCAGGCTGTCTTTCAGATCGATTTGGTTTTCATCCCAATTCTCATGACCTACTAACCGATCTCTCCAGGCCCAGAGGTCGCGCTTGATTTGTGCAACCAGATCATCTGTGGATTGAAAATAGTACAGAGTCGGTACGTCCGAAACTCCGCTGAGGCCTTTCAAAAACTCCTTTAGCTCTTCGCTGCGTTCGTCATCACTCATCTGTTGAACATACAAATGACAGGCAACCCGCTGTGCCCGAGCCATTTCGTATTCTTCCTTCGTATACGTTCCGCATGCTTTTCCAAACACCCCAATGTACACACTGGCTCCCCGCACCGCCGCCCGAAAGATTTCCTCCGGTGCTTGATCGGATGCACCCTCCCTTTCAAACACAAAATTGGGAATCTCAAGGGAATCCAGCTCTTGTTTTACAGCGGTTCTATGGGCACGAAATTCGCCCATGCTGGAACTCAAGAATACCCTCAGGTTTCTTTTCTCAAACGACATGGAAGGCCGTGTCCTGTTCAAGAACTACACATCTGATTCCAGACGACAACCTCTGCGACGCATTTTTGATTCCTTCAATTGGTCACCTATAGAGTGAAACTAGGAATAATGGTCGACGTAGCAGCGCAGGCACACAGTGTGATGTGAGGAGTACACCTAGAACGGTCGGATTAACCGTCATGGCCACCTCTCTCGACAGATCCGAGCGGCTCTTACGTAAAGACCCGGTTTGATGGGCGGGAGTGTAGCGTGGGGACTAGAAACTGTCTAGTGCCAGGAACAATAGCAATCCGATCTTATTCAGCGGCTTTTCATATCGAAGGCAAATCCCATGGAGGCAACTGTCTTTACAGATAGGGATTCTCCGGAATCGCCAGAGTGAAGTACTTGCGGCGCTCTTCGTACAAGACGCGATGTGCCTTGAGATCGTCGAGGATTGGGGAGAGGATCGCGTCACTGCAATCGGTTCGGCCGGTCACGGCCGCGCGAATCTGCTCCACGCTTTTTGCCGATTCGTTGCAGATCTCGATCACCGACGCCGCCAAGCCTTCATATCTTCGGCGAACCGGTGCCTTTGGATCCCTGCCGTCATAGACCGTCACATAGTTTGGCGCCTTTGAGTAGTACAGAAACGGGCGATCTCCCGACCGATGCATTCGCTGCCAGCCTTCGATCGCTGCAACGAGCTCTTGATACACGTGAGGATCCACCGGCCAGTTGTCGAGTGCGTACTCGAAATCATAGGCGATCTTCTTCAGGTCGATCTGCCCTGCGTCATAGACGTACTCGTATGCCAGTCCAGGTCCGGTAATGCGGACTCCATATTCGTGTGGTCGGGTGAAATAGGGACTGAAGCGCTGTAACCAGAACTTTCCCGTCGCCTCCGGGGGCTGGAGGTGGAGCAGCGAAGGAATCAGGTTGAGCTGGCATTGATAATCCTCGTTGGTCTCCCCTGGAAAACCCAGCAGGATATTCCAGAGCACCGTCACGCGATAGTAGAGACTCCATTTGAGGCAGATGATGTTCTGCATCGGCGTGGCGCCCTTGTCCATGGCATGCAGCTGAGCGAGACTCAGACTTTCCAATCCGGGCTGCATACATTTCACGCCACCGGCCGCCAAGGTCTTGATCTGGCGCTTCTGCAAATTACTCTTGGTTTCGATAAATACATCCAGGTCGCAATGGTCCGCCGCCAGTCTTCCAAAAAGATCTTCGATATACGCCATGTCGATGATGTTATCGACCATACGAAACCGGACCGCATCGTACCGATGCGAGAGATAAGCGATTTCTTGCATGACCTGCTGTGGCGCTTTCGCCCGAAACTTCATGCTCTGCGCATTGAGCCCACAGAATGTGCAGTGATGTTTCTCACCCCACCAACAGCCGCGCGAGCCTTCATACAGAAGAATGCGGTCCAACCCTTGCGCTGTTTGGCCTAGTTCCGCGAGCAGGTGATAATAGTCGTCATAATCGGGTGGTCCGGTCTTCGAAAAGTCGGAGAAGAGCTCCGTATTCTCCGTGAACCCAATCTGCTCCCCTTGCCGATAGGCCACGCCATTCAGACAGCCTCCTGTCTTGCCGGCCAGAATCTGACGTACCAACGGAAGGAAGCTTTCTTCACCCTCACCGACTACGACATGATCGATAAAGGGAAACGCCCTGAAGTACTCATGGCCCATCTCGCCGTCGAAGTTCGCTCCGCCAAAGACGATCGTGACATGCGGATAGAGATCCTTGATCAACTTGGCCATTGTCAGACTCGCCACGTTCTGGTCGAACGTCGAGGTAAATCCGACCACCTTGTACTGCCCCCAATCGATGGAGCGAAGCGCCCAGGTCAGAAACTGCGGGGCAATGCGTGTCGCCATCTCCTCGAAATATCCGATCGGTTTCCCACTCTCTTGAGACACCTGTTCGAACACCGGCTTAAACACCTGCGGATACTCCGCACGTTTGGGGTTGGCTCGAAACAAGAGGTATGAAAACAGCCATTCACCGAAGAGCGCCCGTTTTTCACAAATCGCCTCGTGCAAATCCATCCCGATCAGGTGGGCGAACCGTACGTTCAAATGATGACAATCGACGGGAATCCCGTTGGATTTCAAGAGCGTAGAAAGCGTGCCGAGTTGAATCGACGGATACTTGGCGTAGCTGAACGGCATATTGACGAGCGCGACTTGAGTTCCGCCACTCATCGGATGCCCCGTAAGTTCATGGCAAACACTAGATTGGAATTAACTAGCGGCGGCCCTAAAGGGTTCGAATTCCCGGTCGGCCTTGGCCGCCAGATAGAAGTCGCTCTCAGTCAGGCCGTTGATCTTATGTGTCCAGATCTCAACCTTGGTTTTCCCCCAGGCCAGATAGAGATCGGGATGATGGCCTTCAGCCTCTGCGATCGCGCTCACCTTGTTGACAAACGCCAATGCTTGAGCAAAGTCTTTGAACGTGTACAACCGTTCAAGATGCCCCTGGCCATTGAGCGACCAGCCTCGACCCAGTTCCTTCAATAACGCCTGAATCCGATCGTTCGGCAACGGTGGCACATCGCCACGACAGGGAACACACTTGTTGTCGGCAAGACCCATAACCACCTCCTCAGGAACATGACGAAGAAACTATTGTAAAGGGGCCATCGGCATGGAAACAAGACTGAGTGATCACTCTATCTCGTCCGGACTTCCTCCAGACTTTGCCAGATCGTCCACCTTGATCTTGTCTGGATTGAACTTCTCCGCAGCCTGCATCATCCGATCAAGCGCGTCCTCGAATGACAGGGCCGGGGCCTCTTTGGGCCTGAACCGAATCGGATTCACGCGGGCGACCACGAAGCTCTTGAGATAGGGACTGGTCAGTCCTTTGGTCTTGAGGGCTTCAACTTGTTTGACGATCACATCATCCAGGGCGAGAAGTGACCCTGCACGCCGTTTACGAACGTCCAACGCTGTACGCAACGGTTTCTGCAGAAATGCGTCGACTCGTTTCAAAACCGGATGATAAGCCCCACCGCTGAACCGAGGCCGTTCTTTATAGCAGAGTCCCAGCGTGATCAGCGCCGGCTCTTCAAACTCCAGGGCATAGCTGTCTTCGGTCGCCTGATCGAGGTGAGCCAGTTCCTCGTACATGCGGATGACTTCCAACGCTTTTTCACGGAGGTTATGCGCCTTCTCCGTATTCAAGGCGAGAATCTGGTAGGCCGCCGATGGTTCCAGGACGACGATGGCGACGATACTCCTGGCTCCGAGCGTCCGCATGGCCGAAAGACGATGGTGTCCATTCGGCGTCCAGTACTTTGCTGCCTGATCGGGCTTCGATATGCGCACGGCAATGATAGGATCAAGAAATTGCCCGATCTTGCCGATCGCCGCTTCCAATTTTTTGACGTGGGAGTCGGAGAGATTCCGTTGATACGGTGTCGGGGCAACGAGCTCGATCGGTAGGGCTGCCAGAACCACCCAGCGCCCTCCGTACGGTTCGCGGTAGATTGAGAGGACTCGTCCTTCATCCTTCTCAATTTCTTGATGCAGCTCCGCCACTGCGACAGGCGGTGCAGCCGCTTGTAATTCTTGAGCGGCCAGTCCGGTAGAAACTCCGGCCGGCTTCCGGCGACGTTTCGTACCCTTGGCCAACGATGCTTTTTTGGATTTCTTTTCTCCCACGCCGATATGGTAGGACAGTGGCATGCCAAAAGGAAGCCCCAACCGAAGGATCCTCCGCATCGGCCATCGCGGTGCCTGCGGTCACACGCCTGAAAATACGTTAGCCTCCATCAAACGGGCGATTACGCTACGATGTTCACTCACCGAAGTGGACATCAGACGAACTGCCGATGACGAATTGGTCCTCCTGCATGATGAGCGGATGAACCGCGCAACGAACGGTCGCGGACTCGTCTCTGAGATCACACTGGAAGAAATACGGAAGCTGGATGCCGGCGGCGGTCAGACGGTTCCGACATTGGAGGAGGCTCTCAGGGCTGCGAGCGGACGAATCGGACTGGTTCTGGAACTAAAGACAGAAGGTCTGGCTTACGATGTCTGCGCAATCGTCCGTGCCAGCGGCTTCACGAAGCCTGTGATTTACGCATCTTTTGTGCACGAGGAACTTCAACACATTCGAAGGATCGATCCTGAGGCCAAGACATTGGTGCTCTTTAAGCGACTGCCTAAGGATCCCGGTTCCGCCGCCGCCAGGCTGCAAGCGACTCATGTGGGCTTGCGCGTCGATACGGTGACGAAATCCCTCGTGTCTGCTTTACACAACACACGCCTGATCGTGTTCGCCTACACGGTCAATACACCTGCCGAGATCAAGAAGATGAAGGCACTCGGCGTAGATGGCCTTATCTCAGATTTCCCCGATCGCATCTGATTGGGAACACTAAAGAAGGAAAGGATTCAGAAACAGCGCGGGCGGCCCTGCACTATGGTGGGAGGCCGCCCGCGATTTGGCGCTTGGGACGCCTGAATTCTGATTTTGAATGTCGCGGCCCGAAAGACCCGCACGATACTCGTGATGCAAGGTATCCAGTCGGGGGAGACCTCGTCAATCCCAGGCTCTTGTGTTCCTCTTGCTCTCCGGATATCCCCGCTTGAGACGGCTACCGCCCGATGAGGGCTGAAAGTGCCTCTATGGCACAGCCGACGGAGAATCGGTTAGCATGACCGACGAGAAACCCGCCCTCGCATCGGCGGGCCTAATGGGCCAGGTGGCGTCGTGTCGTCCATATCCACCCTCCTCTCGCGATGAAGTCACCGAGAGACCTGGATGATAGCCGCGCGGTCTACCCGATCTCTCGAACTTCGATTGATAGATGGGCCGCAGGCTCCTTCCCTACGCTCATTAAGAAACCTTGTCAAGAGGCGTGGCGAAGTCGTTATTTCGGCTCTTTTACCTAATGTGCCCTGATTTGCTCCAGACAGCCGGCTACACGATCTTCAGCTTGCTGAAATCAACACCTTCGGGGGCAGGCGGCGTCTTGAGTTTCATGTTTTCCAACACATCCACAACACGATCCGCAACGACGAGATTGCGGTACCACTTCCTGTTGGCCGGCACGATATACCAGGGAGCGCACTCGGTGCTCGTCGCCGCGATGACATCCTCAAACGCTTCCAGATAGTCATCCCACAACTTGCGTTCCTCAAGGTCGCCGGAACTCCACTTCCAACGCTTTTCCGGATCGGCGATACGGACTTCCAATCGCTCCTTCTGCTCCTCCTTTGAGATATGAAGAAAGAACTTGAGAACGGCCGTCCCGTTTTCGGTCAAGAGCTCCTCAAATTCCTTGATTTGATCGAAACGGCGCTTGGCAACTTTATCGGATACCCATCCATGGACGCGGGTAATCAGCACATCTTCATAGTGCGACCGGTTGAAGATGCCGATCTGTCCGTGGCGAGGAACTTCACGGTGAACCCGCCACAGAAAGTCGTGAGCCAATTCATCGTTGGACGGGGCCTTAAAGGCCACCACTTTGCAGCCTTGCGGGTTCACGCCGGACATTACGTTTTTGATCGTTCCGTCTTTTCCGCTCGTATCCATCCCTTGCAGCACGATGAGAAGCGATCGCGTCGCATTGGCATATAGACGCTCCTGAAGTCCATCGAGACTGGCAATGAGCTTGCCCAATTCAACTTTTGCCTTTTCCTTACCTTGTTCGCTCTTCTTGTACTCGCCGGTATCGTCCGGATCGTACTGCTTCAGTGAGAGAGGGGTTCCGGGTTTCACACGATATCGTTTCACTGGTTGCCTCCTGCGTGGCGCAGAAATGACTTCCTTGCTCGATGCTCGAAAGCCTTCTAAGAGGTCTCACATATTGTTGCGGAATCAGACGAAACACGCGTCGATATCAGCCGCCGGGCGACGCGAGACGAAGTTGGAAAACCTTATCGGCATCCTGTTATGGCTGCTTCGGAACGTCTTGAGCGCAGCGGAACCCAACGTTCGGATCCTGTTCGTTCGGATCGCCCTTCGTGCGAAACGAAGACCGCAGCCGATACGGAGTGTTGATATATGATCCCCCTCTCTGTACCTTCGCGGTCCCCTCGCTGGGTCCCCTCGGATTGATCGCAGGGCTATTGATAAAGTGGGCGTAAAAGTCGTCGCCATACCAATCCATGACCCATTCATAGAGATTGCCGGCCAGATCTTGCACGCCGTACGGGCTTTGCCCCTTTTGATGATCGCCGATGATCGACACGTTCTCCGCACCACCTTCCTTCAATCCATAGGTCGCATGCACCGAGGTCGGTGGATCATTACCCCACGGGTACACCCGTTCGTCAGTCCCACGTGCGGCCTTTTCCCATTCTGCCTCCGTAGGAAGGCGCTTGCCGATCCAGAGGCAGTACCCCATGGCATCCATCCAGTTCACCCACCGAACCGGACGATCGGCATGGATGACAGGCGTCTCTTTGTCCGCAAATCCCCATGGGGGTTCACTCTGGATGGCATCGACATACTTGGCAAATCGTCCGTTCGTCACCTCAAATTTATCGATGTAAAATGCGCTGAGGTGGACGCGATGCGTTGGAGCTTCATCTTCATCACCCTTATCGCTCCCCATCACAAACTCACCAGCCGGAATCAGCACCATTGGCGCACCATCTTTTCCAATCATCTCGTGAGAAGGCGAGACGAGCAGGGCGAGCTGGTGCACGGTTCCACCGTTCGTCGCGGGCTTGATCTTGTCTCCGACCTTGATCTCTCCGTTGGAACCAGGCTGCTTGGTGGGAACGGAAAGAGTGTCAGGTCTCGGTAAAGTCGTCGAAGGCGATTCAGGTTTGGTCGTCCGGCTTTCGGGCGCGGCTGTTACGCCACACGGCAGAGACAGAGTGAGAAAACCTATGAAGAACACGGCAAGAATTCGTCGGATACCCATACCTTTGCCCCGTGAGGTAAGGTACCGAAAACCGATGGCTAAATCCAGTCCACCTCGAGCGGCTCCCTCCCTGCCCGAACGGTGAGAACGCGTCGAACGTAAGGAGGATGATTGCGCATAAGGTCTCATGGAGTTGCACTTACAAGTCGTCCGGTGTAGCGTAGGCATCAGAATGTCGGCTTCGATTTCGTCCGCGATCAATAACGGGCTCTCCACTATAGCGCGTGTCCTGCTTGTCGTCCTGGTGATCGGCCTCTCTGGATGTGGAGGCCCGTGGCGAGACACCTATCTCAAAAAAGGGGTCGGACGGCTGACACAGGAGGACGTGCGTGACCGACTAGGCCCCCCACACACAGCCAAGACCCCAGCCCTCGGCGGAGATAGCCTCTGGACCTATCGGTTCGCGCTCAGCGAGCAGGAACTCACCACCTGGAATCCCACGTTTATCGCGGATGCTTCCAATTCGGTCACGAGCATGATGGGCAAAGGAGGAGCAGACACCGCCAAACCGACACTGTATTGCTATCGGTACATGTTGACGTTTTCCGAAGAGAAGGTCCTCAAGCAATGGAAGCGCGAGGAATGTGTGCCGGGTACCCGCGAAACGCTGACCACGAAGTAAAGGACGACTGTGACCCAAAGCGAGTGGATTTCGATCGACAGCTCGTTTGCGCTGGATGGATTGAAGTCGCTGATCCTCTTGCTGTTCCTGGTCATCGTCAGAACGTTGGCCGTACGATGGATCGCCAACAACCCGACGCTCACCATGGAGTCCAAGCGGCGCTGGGTCGTGACGACCCGAAATTCGGTCGTGTTCGCATTTCTCATCGGCCTGGTGATTATCTGGGCGCACGAACTCCAAGCGTTCGCCGTCTCCATCATCGCCTTGGCGGCCGCGTTAGTGTTGGCGACGAAGGAGTTGATCCTCTGCTGGAGCGGGGCGGCGCTTCGAGTCGGCGGTAAGGTCTATGGTGTCGGTGATCGGATCCAAATCGCCGGTCACCGCGGAGTGGTCCTCGACCACGACGTATTCGCGACGAAGTTATTGGAGATCGGCCCCGGGCAATCGGCTCATTTGTATACCGGTCGCGTGACCGTTTTCCCCAACAGCCTGCTGTTTACCAATCCCTTGATCAAAGAGAACCCACAACAGGAGTATGGCCTCTATACGCTGACGGTTCCGATCAAGAGCGACGGCGACTGGCAACGGGCGGAACGAACCCTGCTGGAAGCGGCCAAACACGAATGCGCACCGTTCATGGATGAAGCGGTGCGGCAGATGAAATTGCTGGAACAGACCAATCTGTTGGAAGCCCCCTCGCCTGAACCACGCATCACGATTCAATTGCCGGAATTCGGCAAGATCCATCTCGTGCTTCGATTCCCGGCTCCGGATCGAGGACGATCGCGTATCGAACAAGCGATTCTACATCGGTACCTCTCTCAATCCTTCACGCCATCTTTGCCTGGCTGAGAAATGAAAGAGGGACTTCCTCGACCGATCGTCGATGGAAGTCCCTCTCTATGACTCGCCCGCTACGAATGTCCGATCACTTCGGAAATGATTTCGGCGCAGAGACGTGTTGCCAGCCTTCGCCGTTGAGCGTCTGGAGAAACTCCAGCAGATCATGCTTTTCTTGATCTGTCAGCTCTAGCGGAATGATGAGGTTGTCCTGATGGGGATTCTTGACACCACCCTTGTTGTAGAAATCGACGACTTCTTTAAGCGTCTTGAAGCGGCCGTCGTGCATGTACGGAGCGCTTCGAGCGATCTCACGCAAGGTCGGGGTTTTAAATGCGCCGAGTTCCTCAGGATTCTGAGTGACCATGTAACGGCCAAGATCTACTGTATTGTCGTCCCATCCGATGCCGAGGTTGTGAAATTTTTCGTCGGTGAAATTGAACCCGGAGTGGCACTTTGTACAACGTGCCTTTTCACGGAACAGGATGAGGCCTCTCTGAGCGGCTTCTGGGATGGCCCCTGTTTCTCCTCCCTGATCGAACCGGTCCGCCGGACTATTCCCGGACAGTACGGTACGCTGGAAACTGGCAATGGCCATGCCCACTCTCTCCGTCGTGATGGTGTCATCGCCGAAGACTTGCTTGAAGAGTTTCCGATAGCCTGGGATTTTCATCATCTTCGCGTTCATCACATCGTAGTTGGCAAAGCCGTGCTCGATCGGATTCGTAAACGGACCGACCGATTGAGCTTCCAATGTCGCGGCCCGGCCGTCCCAAAATTGTGCGCTGCTGAACACCCGGTTGAAGGACGCTGGTGCACTACGACCACCCTTCTGGCCTCGGATGCCGGTAGAGACGCGCTTGCCATCCGTGAACGCGAATTTCGCCATATGACAATTCGCACAGGCGATGGTGTTGTCCTGCGACAACCGTTTGTCAAAAAACAGCAACCGGCCTAGCTCGACCTTCTCTTTCGTCAAAGGATTCTCCGTCGGAATAACCACAGCAGTCTCTTCGAGACCGTAAGGAATCTTGAGCGTGTACTCCTCGGCTTGTGCTTCGCCGAAAGAGAATCCCAACAGCAGTCCCAACACCATACACGCACGCACAGCTATCGAATTCGTCAGCTTCCGCCTCTTCATCTTTATCTCCTCCCTTCTACATGTCATATCATGTGATTCTTGACTATCTCTGTGAACTCGCCGCTTCATCGTTCACCACCTCTGGATCCTTCTCAAGCGGATCGCCCGTATGTGGGGACCGCGATCGCCCTCAGGTCACTCCAGCAGGCTTCGGAGCATCCAAGCCGTTTTCTCATGCACCTGCATGCGCTGAGTCAGCAGATCAATCGTCACCTGATCCGATGCCTTTTCAGCCGTGACAAAGACGTTCCGCAACGTTCGCACCAACGCTTCCTGCCCTTCGACCAGCTGACGAATCATGTCTTCAGCCTTGGGAACAGCGGTCGCTTCGGAGATGGAGGACAGCTTCGAGAATTGCGCGTAGCTTCCCGGAGCCGGATGTCCGAGCGCCCTGATGCGCTCAGCAACCAGATCCACTGCCAGCGCCAGTTCGTTGTACTGTTGTTCGAACATCAGATGCAGCGTCTGGAACATCGGGCCCGTCACATTCCAATGAAAGTTATGCGTTTTGAGGTACAGCGTATAGGTATCCGCCAGCACTTTCGCCAGCCCTTGAGCGATGGCTTTCCGCTGTGTCGGTTCGATCCCGAGATCGATCTGGGGGCCATTCCCGGCAATTCTCTTGGCGACGTTTTCTGATTTCTTCATGGTGTCCTTCCCCCCGGCCTGGCCAAATTCGGTGGGTGCCGGCCGATCATTGGGAGGTTGTCATATCATGACTCGTGCCATCGACTCAATGCGCAGCTGAGCGCGGGCCGGTTGCGAAACTGTCACTCAGGCCGTGACAGCCATGAATCCGACGATCATCACAACCCATTCTTTTGCAGGACGCCCTCCCTGGTTTGAAACCGGAAGCAGGTTCATTCTTGCTTGCCTGGGTACAACGTATCCGACCCTTGGCCATAAGTCCAATTGATATTCTATAAATGGAAGATTAAATTAATTTATATAGAATGGGCTGAGATGACCCTGACGGAATTACAGTACATCGTTGCCGTGGCTCAGGAGCGCCATTTCGGGCGTGCCGCCGAGCGTGTGTCCGTGACTCAACCGGCTCTGAGCCTCGCGATCAAGAAGCTGGAGGAAGAGTTAGGCACGACGATTTTCGAGCGGCGCCGGGACCGCATTCAACTGACATCGCTCGGAGAGCAAATCGTCCATCAGGCTCAGCGAGTCCTGGAAGAAGTGGAGCGAATCAACATTCTGGCGGCGCAAGGCAAAGATCAATTGAATGGGCTGTTGCGGTTCGGCGTCATTGCGACCGTCGGGCCTTATATTCTTCCGGATCTGGTTCCGTTGCTGAACGCTCGCGCCCCGAAAATGCCGCTGGAACTGGAAGAAAACCTTACACAGAACTTGGCCGGCATGCTGAAAAGTGGAAGGCTGGATGTGATTATGATCGCCTTGCCTTTTGACGAGCCGGCGATTCTCACGACCGCCTTGTACGATGAACCGTTCAAGGTGTTGGTTCCAGTCGGACACCCGTGGCAGAAGAAGAAACTCCTTGATTCCCGCCAGCTGAGTTCCGAGAAGGTCCTCCTTCCTCATGCAGGACATTGTTTCCGGCAACAAGTTCTCGAGGCATGTCCGGAACTCAGTCGATCCGATACCGAGGGGTGGCAGGGGAATTCTCTCGAAACCATCCGGCAGATGGTAGCCTCAGGGCTGGGCATCACCGTACTGCCCTGCAGCGCCTTGACACCAAAGTACGAGAACAAACGCTTGCTGGCAATCAAGCTGGCTGACCCAGTCCCCGGTCGTCGAATCGGACTTGCATGGCGACGCGGCTTCACGAGGCCCGAAGTCATCCAGGTCATTCGGGACGCCGTTCATGAGCTCAAGGTGCCGGGGCTCCGCATGATCGCAGGCTGACCCAAAACCACCCGCCATGAATCTCGAAGCGCCTCTTTCCGCACGCTTGTTGCCTCCCAGGGCTTTTGCTAGGATGCGTTGCTTCACTTTGGAGCACGCGTGAGATGAAAATCGCGACATTCAACGTCAATTCATTGCGCAAACGTTTGCCGATCGTGCTTGAGTGGCTCGATCGGCATAAACCGGATGTCCTATGCCTTCAAGAAACCAAAGTCCAGGACAGCGAGTTTCCATTGCTCGCCTTGGCGCCCAGCGGATATGAGACGATCTTTCGGGGGATGAAGGCGTATAACGGTGTGGCGGTCCTGAGCAGAAAAAAACCGGACGCTGTCTCGTATGGATTCGACGATGGAGGAGACTTGGATGAGGCTCGCTTGCTGAGCGTCATCGTCGATGGAATTCCCATCGTCAACACCTACGTGCCGCAAGGGTTCGAAATCGATTCGCCGAAGTATGCCTACAAATTAGCCTGGTACGAACGACTACGGAACTACTTCGACAAACATCTGTCGCCGCAGGCTCCGGCTATTTGGTGTGGGGATATGAATGTGGCTCCACGGCCTATGGACGTTCACAGTCCGGAGAAGCATCTGAAACATGTCTGCTACCATGAGGCCGCCCGCAAAGCCTATGAACAAACGGTGGCATGGGGATTCCAGGATGTCTTTGTGAAGCTCCACCCGACTCGTCAACAATATACGTTTTGGGACTACCGTGCGCCGAGTTCGCTGGCAGCCAACAAGGGATGGCGCATCGATCATATCATGGCGACGGCACCACTCGCGGAAAAGTGCGTCAAGGCGGATGTGGACGTCGAGCCGCGGCGAGCGAAAGAGTCTTCAGACCATACCTTTGTGTGGGCAGAATTTTCGGTCTGACTGCGTACGCGACGCCCACTCCAACCAAGCGGATGCATGCAGCTGTGTGCATCGTGCCAAAGAGGAGCTTTTTCTAGGCTGCCTTCGCTCGCACGTGGTTGCTGCGATTCTGTTCAATCAATGGGTCGATGATCAGACCGCAATTAAGACAACGCAGAATGATCGTGCTCGACGACACCGCCGGTTGCCGCTCTTGGATCATCAGGCCTTTGCATTTTTGACACGTCATTGGCATCCCTCCTTGCCGTTATGAATCTCGAGGGTGTTGTAGCATCCAAAGATTAACGTTGTGTTAACAGCTAGTTAGAATACGCTAATATCGGCGCTCTTCCTCCAGTCTGTTTTTACTCAGGGCATGATTGCCGCAATGTTTCTCAATCAATGGGTCGAGGAGCAATCCGCAATTGAGACACCGCAGGATGATTGTATTGGACGATCCCGATGGTCGCTCTTGAACCATGAATCCTTTGCATTTTCGACAGGTCATTCGTGTCCCCTCTTATTGATATTCAATTAGGCTGCCGGCAAGACTTTCAGCCCGCCTTCCGAAAATTTTTGCTCGATTGCAAAGCGTAACTCGCTGGCAATCCCATTCGGATCTATCTCGGGGGCAATTTCGAGCCAGTAATTCATTGTAAAGACGCGGGCTTGCGACCCAAACTCATCCAGAAGCACTTGCGGTGGAGGCTGTTTCATGACTTGGGGGTGCTGCAAAGCAAGGGCGGAGAGCAGATCCGACACCTGCTGAGCGGCAATGCCGTATGGGACACCGAGGCGAAGGGAAAATCGGCCCACCCGACTGGAATAATTCCAATTGGTGAGATACTTCTCGAGGAAACTGCTGTTCGGAATCAACGTCTCCGTTCCTTTGACGTCTCTGACAGTGGACGAACGAAGGCCGATCGACGTCACTCGACCTCGAATGTTATCGACTTCAATGAGATCGCCCACTCGCAACGGCCGTTCGATTAAAACCAGAATGCCGCTGATGACGTTTTTGAGGAGCGTCTGTGCTCCGAATCCCACGCCGATGGCAAAAGCACCCCCTAGAAATGCGAAGATCGTCAATGGAATCTTGACCCATGTGAAGCTCAACACAATCAAAAACGTAACGAGCAATGCCTGGCTCCATTGGCGCATGAGATTGGCGACATCCTGCGCCATGCCGAATTTCGTCGCGGCCAATCGACCGATGGCCTGTGCCACATAGACGCAGACAACATAGCCGATCAAAAAGATTGCCAGCGCCGTCAGCCCTTTCCCGACTGTCACACTGCGGTAGCCGGTCATCGTCTTGCCGTCGACGTCAATCGTATCCTCCGCTGAGAAAAGCTCGTACGTCCATGCGTCCTTCATCACGCTTCCGCTGCGGGCGAGCCATTCTTCAAGGCGGTCGAACAGCGGTAATTCCCTCTGTTGCTGCTTGAATTCAGTTCGCCACCGTTCCATGAACCTCGCCGCTTCATCCATTCGGTGCAAGGCGCGCGTATAGGCTTCCTGCCGCTCGTGGAATGCGCGCAGCAGGTCTTGCAGTGTCGCACGTTGCGGCGCCGGCGAATGGCGCACCCGATTCTCCAGCTCGCTGATCTGTCCGGATACAATCCCACCCTGCTGGCGTAAATAATTCCGGGAAGCGTGAAAATTGTCGAAGAGCGGCATGACCCGTGTGTAGGCTTCCCGTGCTTTCCCTGGCTCGGACGTATGGGCGATGACGAAACGGCTCTCCCACAGCTGGCGCTCTCCGGCCACGACGTTCATCGATTGCTGCAAGAGGTCAGCCTCTGTCAGGAGATTGTCCATTCGGGCCTGAGCGAGCTCGACCCCCGCCTTTGCACGAGACAGCGCCGGCGTCTCCTCCGTTGAAGCCTTTCCTGCTTGTTTCCGGCGAAGAAGATCCAGTCGACGCTCGGCATCCTGCACGGCCTGAGACTGCCGCTGACGCTCATTGAATGTCTCTTCCAGCTTTTCTTCCAATCGCAGACGTTCTTTATCCGAGCGACTTCTGATCTGGGCAAGATCTGCTTCGCTGAACACGACATGAGCGGAGACTGCGTCAAGCCGCCGCTGTTCGAACGCGAGCCGCGCTTTCGTGCCATCCAGCTCTTCTTCAACCCGCTTCCTTGAGAGCTGCGCCACTTCAAGGAGAACGGAAGCAGCCTGAGCGTGTAGAACGGCTAGCCCGTGAAGGCGGCGTTCCCGATCTACCTGTGCAGGATCTTTCGCTGCTTCCAATCGTTCCGACGCCTGCCGCAGCCGCTCCTCAGCCGTTGCCAGCGCTTCGCGCGCCTGTTCAAATCGCAATGTGAGCAACTCCCGTTGAGACTGCAAACCCTCTACAGCTAATTCGAGGGAATACACGGCGTCCCACGACTGATCTGCAAGGAAAACCGAATAAGGCGGCGGTTCTGGAAGGCCTTTCCATTCATCGGCGCTGCGGAGGGTATCGGTACGGCGCTGACGCGCTTCAGTAAGCCGCTGAAGATCACTCACTTGCTCGTCATAGCCGCGCACGATTTGCTCCAGTAGCGCCTGCCGTTCCAGCTGCTCCTCTTGAAGAGCGCCGACAGCCCTCTTGGATGAAAGAGATGCCCGTATGGCGTTCAGTTCCGTTTGTGCTTCTTTGCGTCGATCGCCGAGGAGCGTAAGGTTGATTCCGCTGGGCATAGTCCCGCTGTCTTGATTTCCACTTCCATGGGAATCGGACACAGTGGTATTGGGCTCAGCGGCATGAACGAATTGCTCGAAGGGTCGATCGAATCCCTCCAAGGCGAATGCGAGGATCAAAAGAAGTTGAAGCCTGACGGTTGGAAATCCGATAGAGATCGACACCAACTATACCTCGAATCGTGGTAAGAGCTTCCGACAAGACTCAGCGCGTAGGCACGCGGGATTCGACCTATGATCATGTGTAAGCGTTTGAGTCACAGAATGCTTTGCGATACGCAACTGTTCACTTTAGGGACCCATTCCCCCAATCGCCTACTAGGCAATCCACTAGTTCGGCTTGAATAACCCTGCTAGATAGTACCCGGGAGACAGAAGCGCGCATGGGATGGGAGAAGTAGAAGAACATCTGCGATGGGAATTCTCTGAGCACGAAGGATGCGATGACCGATGACGTCGTGAGCATTGCCGTGGTGGGAGCCGGCGCAGCCGGGCTGACCGCTGCTATCGCTGCGGCGGAAACCCTGACAAAGGCAGGGCATTCAGGACAGGTTCTCCTGCTGGATGGCGCCAAACAAATAGGCGCCAAGATTCTGATATCAGGCGGCGGACGCTGCAACGTCACGCATGATGTCGTGACGCCAAGGGATTTTTTCGGCAATCGTCACGTGATCAGAAATATTCTTGCGAGCTTCTCCGTTGAACGAACCATCGCCTGGTTTGCGTCGCTGGGTGTTGCATTGAAACGTGAACCGACGGGCAAGTTGTTTCCCACGACCGACAAGGCGCGCACCGTACTCCATGCATTGCTCGAGCGTTCCCGCCACACCGGTGTCACAATATGTCCGGACCATCGTGTGAGTGACATATCTTGGGCAAACTCAGAATTTCTAGTGGATCATAGCCGTGGTTCAATACGCGCGGAGCGGGTCATCTTCGCCACCGGCGGCCAGTCCTTGCCGAGAACGGGAAGCGATGGATTCGGGTATCGGCTGGTTCGATCCCTCGGCCATCGGGTGACGCCGACAGTCGCGGCCTTAGTCCCTCTGGTCCTGGATCATTCCATGTTTCATGCGGCGCTCTCAGGCTTGTCGCATGACGTGGAGTTGATCACTCTGGTGAATGGTCGAGAAGTGGATCGGCGCATAGGGAGCCTACTCTGGACTCATTTCGGGATCAGCGGGCCCGTGGTGATGGACGCCAGCCGCTTCTGGGTGCTGGCGACATCTCAAGGCATGCCCGTAGATCTCTATGCCAACTTCGCGCCGAGTCGCACAGCTGAGGAGTTGAAGGCTTGGTTGGCCGCTCAGGCAACGGACCATCCAAAGCGTTCCTTGGTCCGAACCATGGCGTTGCTGGTTCCGGAGCGATTCGCCTATTCACTCTGCCACCACTGCTCTTGCGACCCGCTGAAAGCTGCGGCTCAGGTCTCACGCGTCGATCGGCATCGATTACTGAATGCCCTGACCCGGTTTCGATTTCCGATTGAGCGAGACCGAGGATGGAACTTTGCTGAAGTCACGGCCGGCGGGGTGCCATTGGATGAAATCGACTATCGGAGCATGGAATCGAAGCTGGTTTCTGGACTCTACCTTGCCGGGGAGATCCTCGATTGCGACGGCCGCATCGGCGGGTTCAATTTTCAATGGGCGTGGACGACAGGATGGCTGGCTGGACAGTCGGCGGCGAGGAGTCTGCTTACTGCAAAGATCCCCTCGCCCTGACCGTGATTGACAAGTCGATTCGCACAGTTGACGCCGGTTCTCCGGAGTTGAAGGTCACCACACGCCCGCTTCTGCTTCTGAACAGGCCTTTGCCCGTGGAAGGACTTGATACGATACACCTCCGTCCTTCATGGCCGGCTCATCCGAAGACAACATCGTCACCTGGAGCTTTTCATCGGTAAAGGCATCGTCACTGGTTCGCAACACTCCCTCGCGATTCAACATTTTGACCGCATTTGTGCGCGAGACGATCGGAGGATACTGCCTGAATTGATCCGCTGATACATAGGGAGCCTGAATGGTCACCGGGCGGCGTTTGACATAGATAAACTCACGCAAGTTGTCATCGAGGGGAGTCTTCAAGCTGACAACCACCGAGCTCGCTGCCGGAATAGCTGCGATCGAAAGGACATACAAGGGCTTCACGTCCGGCGGCGCTTCCCGGTTGCCCGAGGCCACCAAACTTGGAGCAGTCAAAACCTGCGTCCCCTGATTGATGGCGGGAGACCTCAGACCGACCCGGAGATTCGTGATGTCACGATCGGCCACATTTTCGAGCAACAGCTTGATCAAGACCCAGGCCTGCGGATCGGGCGCCTTGGCGCGACCGTTCGGAACAGGCTGCTCGTCACGGCGGATGCTGCAGTTGGACACAAGGTTGCGCCTCTCGAAGAAATAGAGCGTATTCATCCCCTGCGGTTGGGATCCTCGTTCATACGTGTAGAAGGACACGCCGACGTGAATCATCGTCGGTCTGAACCAGGCTACGACCGTGGGGAGCACAAACGGCACAAATGCGGCGAAGAGGCCGAGGATGACGACCTTGTTGAGCACACTTTGCCGCCAGAACCAATTCCAGCTCTTCTTCAGCCATTCCATGAACATCTCGTCAAGTGTTGTAACACCTAGCGCATTCTAAAACATAGGTCTCTTGTCAGAGGTCTCGGGGAAACCGAACGCCACAAGGTAATTGCCTATCGGGGAACAGATGCGGAAACCGCCCCTGCGGAACCCTCTGGATATAACATCGCTCACACACCGGTCCATAGCCCATGCTATGCTGAACCGCTCGTGAGACTGGCTATGGATAGGAAGTCTGAAGAAGGATCACAGCAGACGTTTCAGCGGATTTCGATTCGATGGAAGGTCTTGCAGGCTCTCGGTGCCGTTCTCATCGCGCTTGGCCTTTTTATCGACTGGCCACCTCCCCAGGAAGCAAATCTGCCTGACACTTCCTCGTTCCTAATCATCCTAGGCGGGCTTCTCGGCGCGGCGGGGCTCCTCGCTGCATTCCGACACGAATAGCGCATACGTACAAAATAATTCGCTCCGAGTCAGGGCAGAACCGCTATGCCTCGTGTACGATCCTAGCTTGTCGCGCAGATAGACTTGGGCGCTGGTCGTAAACCACGCCTGGTCGGCCGGCTACGGACGGACCATGGACGGGCACGACTCTTCCCAGATGAGTGACTTAGCACACGTCAGTTCTGGACCCTTAGGAGATCCCACGAGAATCCCGCAATAGACTTTGATAATAGAGTTCAAATTCGCGGAGGTCTCTTATGTGCTGATCGCTTCTTTGCGGGTCATAGGAACTACCTAGCGAACTCCCACCTGGAGCTGAACCGCGCTCACGCCATATGGGCTCATGAAGGCAAGCACTTTGTCTCCCGGTTTAAACTGGGCACCGAGTTGCGTTTGTTGCGTGAGGTTCAGAATATGAAGCTGCCCTTTATCGTCTCGAACGACCATCGTTCCCGGAACACCGGCTGAAATCGATACCACTTCTCCTTGCACGGGCGGAGCTGCCAGTGCGGAATTGGGTAGGCTGGCCATTGTCGTGGCCAGTAATATGAAACCGCTTAGCGTTCTGCTTATAAGTCGTGACATGGCAACCTTCCTCTCCGGTGGTGACAGCCCGTCCCACGCAAGCAGCATACGTGCTCTCGGTTTGAACACTCCTCGATGATTGTACCAGGATGTTTGTCACTCCGGCACACGAGAGCATGGAGATGTCCGTGCTCGACTCCTTTCGATTCACTATAACAAACACTAAAACCGCACCAGACCGAATCGGAGGAAGTCGACCGTTGAAGAGTCTGGTTCATCGTCCGATTTATACATATGGACGTTGAAATCGGCATATGTGCCGGGAGACAATTGGCCGGACGGGATTGTGCGTTAACGATCTGGATATGTACGGACGAGCCTCGTACAGACTCACATGATTACATCCACCTTTTGTTTGCTTCCGGGAATAGGGCGCACGAGCGAACGGCGGCTGTGGCTGGAAGGGATCGACACCTGGTCGCATTTTCTCGCGGCCTCCTCCATTCGAGGCATCAGCGCAGGCCGGAAGGCGTTGTATGACGAAGGTGTCGCCGAAGCGCATGCTCATTATTCTCAAGACGATGCGCGCTACTTCGGCGTGATCTTGCCTCAGCGGGAGCAGTGGCGGCTCTATGAATGGCTTCGTGACCGCGCCGTGTATCTGGATATCGAAACGGATTCGTTCGGACAAATCACCGTCGTGGGGTTATACGCCCATGGTCGCTTCACCTCATTCGTTCGAGGTGAGTCGCTGGACCAGCGGCAACTTGGGGAAGAATTGTCGCAATACGATCTACTGGTAACCTTTTGCGGGACGACGTTTGATGTGCCGATGCTGCTCACGCACTATCCCGGCCTTCCCCTGAACCAACCTCATATTGACCTTTGCTTTGTTGGCCGGCAGCTTGGATACCGAGGGGGACTGAAGGCGATTGAGGCGCAACTGGACATTGCTCGCGCGGCAGATCTGCACGGCTTGGATGGTCATGATGCGGTCCTGCTGTGGAATCGATGGCGGCACTCCCATGATGAGGCCGCCAGAGAGCGGCTGCTCGGCTATAATGAAGCGGATTGCGTGAATTTGGAGCGGCTGGCCGACATCTTCTACTCCGAGATGGTCCGCCGGTTAAAAGGCTGTTGACCTACGCATCGACCTGCGCGCCGGTCACCACAAAGAAAAATGGCACCAGGAACGCCATCATTAGGTGACAGTTGGTGCTCCAGCGTATGACGCTGTTGGCTTTCGGCGACCACCATCCCGGCCAGAAACGCCTCAATGATCGCGGCCAGGCCGATCCTTGGCCGCAATCTCGCCGACCACAGCAGGGAGCGTGAGCCGCCCGACGACTTCCGCACCGACCTGCGCAGCCACAAACACGATGAAGAGGGTAAAGAGGATGTCCGTCAGGTCATGCGTCACACGCTCGAGGTCTGCTGAAGCCGAGCCATCATGACCCTGGCCCGAGTGTCGAGGCTGACAAGGATCTCATGGAGGCTAAAGAGCAGGATGGCGCCTTCGCACATCATCCGCCACACCAGATTTCCAACCAGTAAAACCATGATCCCTCCAAAGCGGGTGAGGATCGGGTCCGCCTCATACCCCCCGCTCAACGTTTCGGGTGACAGGATCGATATGACCCCTGCCGCAGTGATGAAGCAGGCTCCCACGATATACACCACCTTAATGAGATGTGGTGTCACCAATTCGCGAAAGGCAAAATACCCCCCGTAGAAACTGGTGTACACCACAGGCCGAACCGGCTGTGGGGCAAATGGATGCGCGCACACCGAACATTTCGTGGCGGAGACATCGTTTTCCGTCAAACATTCGGGACATTTCATATCTACTCCTTCCGGTCGACAGTGGATGGATGCGCGGAGCCTCGAGTGAGGTCCGCCTCGCTAGACGCTTTCCACATACTCGCTCCCAGCCGGTTCTTTTGCAAACCCTCGATATCCATCCGCTGGTTATTCTCGCCTCATGGAGCGGCTCACTGTCGAAGACACCCGAGATATCACTTAGAGAGTTTGAATGTTGCAACTCGCGAGGTCGCTCCCTAGCTGCGGCCGCCCTTGCACCCTGAATCCGGCGACAGCTGTGCCCGCACGACATCCAGCAACATCTGCCGACTGAATGGCTTTTGCAGCGTCATATGGGCTCCCAGATACGCGGCGACTTGGAGATAGTTCCAGTCCCCGATTCCGCCGGACATGGCGATAATCTTGGCAGTGAGGCAGGTACGGCGGAGTTGCCTGATCAGTTCCAAACCGTCCATCCCGGGCATCAGGAGATCGACGAGCACGAGATCGACAGGCTCTTCGCGTAAGAGGCGGAGCCCTTCGTGCCCATCGGCGGCTGTCAGGACAGAATAGCCCTCAATTTCCAAGGCCTGTTGAACATGTCGCCGTACTTCTGGTTCGTCTTCAATCACGAGCACTCTCTGCATGATAGACCCCTTTTCACGGTCTCGAGGCCGACCGGTCAACGCCTCGGCTACAGCGGCAGATCAATCGCCGCTCGCGAATCCCTCAATCTCGCGCACACGAGAACACCGGACATGGCGGTAACATCTCTGGCCAAAGGCCCGATGGCCGATGCTCACATGGAGGCTGGCGTGAGATTACGTCAGGGGCGGATGGAAGACCGAGGTGGCCAATACAGGCAGATGGGGAATTGGATGCCCATCGACACGGAGACACAGGGCACTGAAGGGGCGGAGTTCAGGTACCGGAGGGAGTACCGAGAAATCTTCAGAAACCGATCCGGCAAGCATGTCCGAGTTCGTCAACAGACTGAGCAGAGTCACCGGGGCACCGAGCATCTGCGCGAGCACACAGACACAGAGTAAAAGAATGAGGCACACCGTAACCTGTGGATGATCGATGAAGTCTGTGGCGCCGCTGATGTTCCGTAGCACGTCGTTCGTTTTTCTCGGTGGAGGGCTCTCGCCCAGAGGTTCTCTGAAGAGAAATATCAGTAGGGAGCACCCTGACAGGCTGCCGACGATGCGACTTGCTACGACGAGTTATCGTGTATCTTATGAAGGATGGCAAGTCAAGAGGCGTCTCCCCTGCCGCGATCCTGGGCGACTCAAAGTCGCTGGCGAACAAGGGGAGCCCCACGCATCATCAAGCCGCCCTTGCCTGGCACGATTCTCCGCCAACCAAAAGCGGCAGACAGAACGGCCCCGCGTGCCCGACAGGATCATCAAAGTGATTCGCGCGGCCGGCAACGGTTTGCTCTACCGTTGCCGGCACCCATCGTTACGAAATCGTGCGGGTGGCGCGATCATGTTTGGATGATCCGCTTGCACGACCCGACAAGAGGCAGCTATCTCAGTGACGGCTCACGATGCAATTCCTTCAGCATCGGCTCGCCTTCCCCTCGGCTCCCCCACCAGGGATCGGGTCTCTGTGAATGGCCATTCACACTATCGAGTGACTCCGCATACAATCCATATGTTATGGGAACCTGAACAAACCGTGTGAGCTAGGGAAGCTGCACCACCGTAACCGTCCAGTGCGCATTGCTCGAGATTTTGAGAGAGTAGGTCCCGCCTTTCGCGTGATACGTGGCGCCGGCAGCATCGCCGGTCGAATTCCCCAGCGCCTCCAGCTGTTGTCCCTGAGCATCGAGAAGAAAGAGCGAGAAATCATTCGTGGCTGTCCACCGCACCTCCCAACCGTCTTTCACGGTGAACGGCCGCGTCGTCCGCGATCCGTTTGCAGTGAGTTCCTGGATGATTTGTTCCTCCGCGGCGAACACCAAGCCGGCGAGCAGCAGCGAACCACACATCACAACGCTCATCAATCGATACATGGTATCCCTCCTTTTGTTCGGCGCGGATCCAATCACAACATGTTACATCCGGGCACCGCGGGAGCACCAGCTGTCCCGCGACTGAACTTCTAGTGGGCACTTGGTCCGATAAGGTGATCTGTGGGCATCCATACATACTTGTCAGTGTTGCAGTAGGAGTGCAGAGCATTTCGGCACGCGATTTTGCTAGGGAACAGCCATCACGGGAATCGACGGATCAACCGCTAGCCAGATGTCGACATACTTCTCTGACAGCGTGAGAGCCAAATCTGACCGATACAGCGTGTGATCTAACTCCATCGAGATGACATGAAACATCGCGAGGTAGGCATATTTGAGTGCAAGCGGCACATCGTGTGCGACGGCCTCCTCTCGACTTCGAAGGAGTCGCGCCCGATACTCATCGACGGCCTTGATGGCCACGAGCAGTTCCCTCTTGAGTTCAATCAGCTGTCCAGTGTCGCGTGAAGAACCCTTTCCCCTCGTCGCTCGAAAGTCTTGAACCCGTTGCTTATGGTCGGCGTAGTCCGCCACGAGGCTGAGCAGTGTGTCCGGTTCACCTGCCACCGCAAAAACAGGGGAAGTCAGAATCACGAGCAGTGCCAACAAGCATCTCATTCGTATCGTTTCTCCTCAACGTGGTTGTCTCTCACACCGACAGGACGGGACGACGCCGGTTGCGCACGCACGACCTCCAAGAGTTCCTGCCGACTGAATGGTTTCTGGAGCGTCGTATGAACGCCCTGATACACCGCGAGATGCTCTCAGTCCCCGATACCTCCGGCCATGGCGATAATCTTCGCCCTCAGATGGGTGTGGTGGAGCATTCGAATCAGATCCAATCTGTCCATACCCGGGGTGCGGAGTTCAACCAGTACGAGACTCACGGGTTCCTCACGAAAAAGACGGAGCCCTCGCTGCATAATGCACCTCACTTGATAATTTGAAGCCCCGACCGTTGCCCGAGTGACGGCCTGTTGATCGCCGCTCACAAGCCCCTTCATCTCGACACTGAGCGCATCGAACATGGCGGGATCGTCACGGCCAGGAGCCCGGTCGCCGATACACGTCTTGTGCGGAGTGAGATTAGGTCAAGGGCGGATGGAAGACGGACGCGGCCAACACCGGCAGATGGGGAATCGTATGTCCGTCGACACGGAGGTGTAGGGCGCTGAAGGGACGGAGCTCAGGCACTTGGGGAAGCATCGAGGGATCTTCGGAACCTGATTCCGCGAGCACATCGGAGGTCGTCAACAGACTCAGGAGCGTCATCGGCATGCCGACCACCTGCGCCAGCACACAGACACAGAGAAAGAGTGCGATCCACCTTGAACTCGTTCTCTGACCAATCGACGTCAGGGTCTTCACACCTGATATATATCTGGATAGAAGAAAATATTCACCAAGAATATCCCGTTCACAGGCATTCTCAATGGAACGAGAGAGTAGTGGAGTGGCTTCTCGAGAAGCGATGGGGCTATGTGTTGGGGAATCACCGATCAACAAATGTCGCGGTGATGTTCTAGGCCCTCATGGGTGGAGTCCGAACAGAGTAAGGAGATGATCACAACTTGACGAAATCTAACTGCGCCCCGCTTTCATCCGGGCACATCTTCCATCATATTTTGATACGAGGAACAAAGCACTTGAGCACGCCCATGAACAGATGTGCCATCCTGATTCTCTCGTTGGTTCTGTCAGAGTAGAGCCCTTGAGCCCCTGTGGAACGCCGTGAGTCGCAGTGCTGTCGTTGAGGGAATAGCTGCTTGACTGGTGCAATGGCCATCGAGACCTCCGTATGCTGAGGAGTAGAGAGTACGACCGTCATTCTAGTCAATGATCGCTTAGTGTGAACCTAGTAACAATCCCAGTGAGTCACAGAGAAGGCTCTAGATCACCACTCACTCCGGAAGGCCTGGTGGGACTGGTGCCTGACCCCCTACCCTGAGCCGTACCTTCCCTTCAGGATTGCGCTGTTCTCTCGACGGCGACACGACTGGGCTCTTGCGCAGCGCCTTAGCATTCTCCCTTTCGAATACGTCGCCAGCTCCCTGCTGTTGGTTGTCCAGCCGAGACGAATCATCGCTCGCTTGCTGAGGCATCTGTTTGTGATTGAGCTTGGCACCCTTCGCTTCGTATGGTCCCAGCGACCCTTCCGCGAGTGAACAGAACCCCGCCACGCTGATCGCAAGCATGAGCACATAGGGAGGATGGTTCCGTCGTCGCATACGTTTCTCCTTGTGAAGGATTTTCACCAAGCATAGTGGACCTCGCGGGGCTGGCGTACTAGGAAAGCACATAGGGAGGAGAGCAGCGAGCCGGCATTGGATGTTGGATTATGGGAAAGGCACAGCCTGGTCAGAGTGACATCCGAATCCTATGAATTTATGAGAAGTAGCCTGTGGCGGCCGGCACGGGAGGAGCCTGAGGGACTATGAAACCGTTTGCTCGGAAAGATACACGGATAAGATAATGAGAATGAGTCCACCGATTGCTGCGAACTTATAAATACGGTCGTTGGGAGGAATTGTCAGGGTCATCGGAAACTAGACGTATAGCCAACTACCGATGTAAGGCTAGGGCAACCGTCGGAAGGTGTCAAGGAGCCATTACGAGACTGTCCCGCCACTTTAGAAATGTCCGTTGCATCGAGTGACCTCTTTGGTGAGAGGCCGGAGTATTACTTGGTGACTCGCGATCGAATAGTTAGCAAGCGCAGAGAAGTGCTCACGGGTATACCGGCGTCAGTACGCGGGCGATTGAGGACCCCAGCGCAAACCAGCGAGATCCGGATCTTCCCCCTCGACCGTCGGGCTCCGGTTCACCTTGTTGGCCTGACGTTGCGCGCGCCGCTCTTCCTTCGTCCGCTGCTTCTGTTGACGTGCTCGTTCGCGTTCACGTTTGCCGCTGGTAGTTTTTCCTGGTCCTCCGATGATGTCCTCCTTCTGATACAGCGTCGTAAGGCACGAGGCGTTCTAGGAACGGGTCCCTCGCTTTCGAGATGCCCGAGTTGCTTTCGGAACTGATGTACGGAGAGAGTCGTTTGCCTGAGCACGAGCGAGTGTATCAGGGCTCAGCCCATTGCTTGAGGCGGAGATGATTTGGCGGCGAACATCCTCAATTGACGGTGCGGAGGAGGTTCCGGCCGGATCTGGCAGTCCCAGAAGATCCCAGCGTATCCTCGTTCTACGAATGCGTGCTTTCCGTCGGTGCGAGGGCTTCGTCCACCACGAGGTACTCATAACTTATCTCTCGTACGAAATGAATTACCGTGCACATGGTCAATCAGTTCTTGGCTACGATCTTCACGCTCAGAGAGGCTTCTACCAAGTATGCGTTCGTCGTGGTGTGGCCTGCTGAGCTTGCACCCATCCTCCAGCTCAGTGCCGGACTCGATGATTGACACAAAGGCCTTTGCCCGACCACCCTACCACACACCTATTATTCGATCACACAAGGACAACACAAGGAAGGAATGAGCGCGAGGATCACAGCTCGACGCATGAAGTGTACCATACGGAAGCCGAGTTTGCGAATGAGGTACCAAACGCTGCTACCATGCGTGTCTGCGCAATTATCTGGGTCACAGAAGCCACTCCATGACTCTATCCTAGAATGTATAAAGGCCTTTTTGAGCAGTGAAGAACTCAGGCGATGGTGTCCACTATTTTCGCCAATTCGGGAGGAAGAACACTCTGCGCGGGACACTCGTACCAAAGAAGACCAACGACTGAGCGAAAGCGAAAGTCAGTCTTTTCACCCTGTCCCCGTATGTTCCTAGAACCGAGCCGTATTCGGACCATGGAACCTGTGCAGGGGGCTCGAGTGAATCGACGATAGGTTTCGCTTCCTCCAGGGCTGCCGCGAGGGCCTCTTCGCGGGAAGGGAAGCCGCCGTCTGGGCACCCTTTGTGATACCCCCAACAGGTTTGTCGGAATTCAATAATGCGATACTCGCAATGCCAGGCCCCATCAGCTTGACGTCTGGGAACCAACTCGATGCTGCGATGCTTATAGTCCGGCATTGTCGTTTTCTCGAGTCTCCACCCATCCCTTGAACATGAGCCTCCTTCCGTGTCGCGGGCACTTGGTCAGTGCGTCTGTCTTGCACGGACACTGAGGCCGTCGGTCCCTGCTCGAATGATCTTTCCAGGACTCGCACGGAGCGTGGGGAGCACGGTATGCTCCATATACTCCTTGAGGTTCTCCGGACGGAGATCGTTGACGAATTCACGGTCGAGTGCGAGTTCTGAAGTCTGCGCGCCATCGTGATAGACGAAGCGCTCAGTGTACGGGCCCGGCGTGACATCACGAAACCACCTTTCAAGGCACTGCTGTATGATTCCAATGTTTCCAGGCTCACTACCTCCAGGATTCGTCACAATCCCTCCTGCTGGTCAATATCTGGAACGTGTTCACCTGGACTCCGGAAGTGCAGAAGCTATGCCAATCCGCCCCAATAGAATGGTCATAGCGCCACGTGTCCGGATATGCCGTTGAACAGGCCCTGCGTTCGCAGTTACTGGTTCAGCAGAAGATGCGGTACCGCTGCTGATTGATCAACAGTGCAATCGTCCTTACATGCAATCGACAATCGGGTTGGTGCGGTGAATTTGTGACATCCCACTGGGTTTCTACCAATCCTCTTATGGTATCTCGACGGATACGTGTCGTATCTCAATGGATACCAGGGTGATGGCTTGCACTATGCTAGAGGAAAGTCACAGTAGGATATTCTTGAATTCTCGGATCCCGGTGCAGCATATGAGGTTGTCGCTCTTAAAGCATTTCGGTCCGTTTCGCTGTGTTACTCGACGCACGTCGAGGCAGCCATCACCATAATAAAATGCTCATGGTTGCTGCACGACCGTCACGGTCCAGGCCCCCTCGCTGATAACCTTGAGCGAGTACGTCCCGCCCTGTTCTTGAGAAGCGCTCCCGCCTCCGCCGTGCTCTGCATAGGCAATCGCGGCAATACGATTGCCTTCGCGATCGAACGTTATGATAGAGAGTCCTTCGTCGCCCTTCCAACGCACCTCCCAGTGATCCTTGGCGGTAAAGAGGCCCGACATTTGGGTGCCCTTCGCGGATAACAGTAGCAGGATCTGCTCGTCCTCAGCGAACGCTGTACTCACGAGTATCAGAACACCGCACAACACCACGCTGGCAAAAATCGACACATGGACTCCTCGCCGCCCTATCGTGTCTCACATCGACACGATGGTAGCGAATGAGCCGTAATCTCCCTACTAGGAAGGACCTTAGGGGGCGCTTTGCATTCTCCCTCACCACCCTACTCGACCTCGCCCTCCGTCGAGATGGTGTGGAGAAGATGAATGCGAGGGTGACCTTGATCGCATTCGGCCAGGCCCTTACCGCATATCTACACGATCAACGATAAGAAACTGTCCGTCTTCATCGTTAAGATCGGAGACCGGGAAGAAGCCTAAAGTCGATCAACATCGCTGTCGTTGACACCGTCAGCATCAGACTGACCCAACCTAGTAACCTGCCGTCATCAGCGCGAATACCACAATCGCTATCATGACGATGGCAATGGCGATCAGCATGAGCGGAGGATGAGCGCCAAACATTCCGGGCATGGGCCTACTCCTCGTTTAGGGGTGTGGACTCTCAGATCACCCTAAGCCATTGGGCTACCAAGTGTCTAATGGGAGGGAACCCGGCCCATGAACTGTCTTCGTCACGTTCCACTCTGCCCGGTTGTTGACGAGCAGGTAAGCCGAGTTTGTGAGCCTGATCGATTGCTGAATCAACTGATGACACGTTTCGCCTTTTTCAAGGCAGCCGCGGTGGCCTCCGTGACTGTAGCGAAGGTGCCATCAGCCAATCCGCGCCTTTTGCCGGTTGGGAGTTTGCCAGGTTCAAAAAGTATATACTCGCATTGCCAGCTCCCATTCGCTAGTTGGACCGGCAGCAATTTGATCGTGCGGCCATCAGAATGGTAGTCGCGATACTGAAATCTCTGAGCCGTAGTTCCTTCTGTCAGGACATTAAAATTGAACAGCGGTATACCTGAATCAATAATGCACTTCGCGGCTTTCAATGCCGCTATTTCTGCGTCTATAGAAGTTGAAAAGTCTGCCTCGACATGCCCCTCTTTCAAATTGGACTTTGGCTTTAGGGATTCCACAACAATTGAATACCGGCATCCCCATTGCCCATCCGCCAGTCGATCCGGAGTCAACTTGATCATACACCCGGCATAATAAAAGTCGCTCAGAGGAGTGAACATTGCCGGTTCGATGGATCTTCAGTCATCATCTTTTCCATGACAGCGTCTTCACCTCCGCTCTGCTCTACTTCTTCACGACTTGTGTGACAAGTTTCTGGGCACTGCCGATCGCCTGGCCCAGGAATCCGCCGACGGCTCGACCGAGCTTCCCCGCCTGACGACTAGCGGCCGTGGATTTTGTCCTCTTGACTCCTTTCTTCAGTCGCCGGCTCGCTGTGGATGCAACGCCGCCCACGGTCTTCTTGAGTTTTCGAGCCGCAGCTCCCGCCTTGCCTCGCAAAGTCTTCTTCCCCTGTCGCATCAGTTGTTTCGTGGCATTCACAACTTGTTTAGCACGCCGCTTTTTCATGTGACCTCCCATGTTGAAGTACCTGCCTAAGCGAGACCATGGTCAATTGTTGAGGTGCTGTCAGGTGCCAGCGCCGCAATGAAGCCATCATCAACGGTCGAGCCCGTGACTCGGTTCGCCTTGTTGCGCATTCCGATCATTGTTGCGTACAGCGTGTGGCACGCGTCACAAATCGCTTCGGTGAAGACATAGTTGTCGGCTGGTTCGCCATGATATGCACGGTAGTCATTCACTTTCACCCACAAGGATCGGTTCGAATCATAGACTTTTTCACACAGGTTACAGAGGGTGACGGATTTTAATTGAGAGGCCATAGGCTCACCTCCATAGCGAGGGCACCTACCGGGTAGGATCCATAACGGAGGTCATTTTGTCATGAGTAAGTGCGGTTACTTGCTGGTAGGATCCCTAGCCGGACGATGCCGGTCGTCTTACATACGTCGATGAGCTCGTCCGTCTCGAGTATGCCTAAGGCGCTACATAGGCCTAAGACGAAGCGAATCTCGAAGGGGAGACTGACGGGGGTACTCTTCGTTCGTTATTGGAATGGGTCCGATTCACGGATGAGCTCTGGTGGAGTCGTGGGTCCATAGTTCTCATCCACACTGTGTTCCCACACGCCATCATGTTCCGCGGACATGCCCCACCCGCGTGCATATACCAATTTCAGGAGTGGCTGTCCTTCCGGACCAACACCGACGACACGACCGACGATGGTCATATCAGCCCAATGGCGGTAGGAACCGGGCAACGTGTGATGGTTCTTCACGACGATCCAATACCACCCGCCTTCGTGATCGCTTGGGCTGGGGGGAAGATGTGGCCGGTAATTCTCATTGAGTGGGCGATTCTTTACGTGCAACCAGAGGTTTCCACCCCGAATTTCCTCTTTCACGATGACAGCGCCCAATACGACAAGCCGATCTTGATAACGCTCGGGCGTGGCGGCCAGCGAAGACAACGTGACACCCGGATCTACCTCTTTCAGATATTTTCGTGGCACAGCGGTGCACCCGACGGTCACGCACAGAGCCGATAGGAAAAGGACCTGAGTCAATCTGCCCACACAAATCCGCATACTGTTGAGCTTAGCACGCTGAGCGGTCAAAACGTTCACATTTGCATCGAGCCATATCGTGGGAATATCTTCCGTTCTTGGTACCCGATCGTTGTTCGTTATCCATCAAACGAACGGTAAACTCAACCCCCTAAGATCGACGCTCATTCTGAAGAGGTTGGCGTGACGGTGCTGTCGTGGCTAGTGCTGCAGTTCATACTGCACTGCGTAGAGCAACGCCTCGAGATCCAGCGGTTTTGGAAAGGTATGCCGAGCCCCGAGGAGCTTTGCCTTCTGGAGTTCTTCTGCGGAACGCCCGCTCATGGCGATGACCTTCACATTCAGGAACGCCCGGGTCAACTCCAGGATGACCTCCAGGCCGTTCATCTCTGGCATCTCCAGATCCGTGATGACCAAATCCACGGGCTGCGCCCGAAACCGTTCGAGTCCCTGCCGGCCATTGGCGGCCTCACAAACCTGATAGCCGGCATCTTCAAGGTTTAGCGCCAGCAGGGTGCGAACTGACGCATGATCCTCAATGATTAGGATGGTGACTGGTCTCATGAGCTTGTCCCTTTTCCATGCCAGAGCCCCTCTTGGGCCAGCCGGTATCTTAAGCGGCAAGCGGCTCAGACAAATCCGATTCCCACGGCAGCTCCACGGTCTCTTCAACCATCACGGCCTGGGCGCTGACCAAGATCGGCTGGGCGTGGAGCTGACGGGACTGCTGCAGGACGGCGTCATCCCGGTGGCCACAATTGATGCAGCGCCAGCTGCGACTCCACATCTCGCCATACCCGGCTTCCATATCGATCATCTGCTCTTCCAGCATCAATCCCTGACAGCGTGTACAGGTCATCTCGGTCCTCCTCTTGGTAAGTGCGTCGTGCTTGAGTCAACCGTATCAGGAATGAAGATTCGAGCCAGATTCGAACGAGGTACGCCGAAAGGGGGGGATGGGAGGTCCGGATGTTTCCTAATCAGCACATCATTTGCGTTGCCATGGGCGTAGAGAGCGGATTGACAACCCTTTGAGCCGCTGGCACCCATGCCCCAGGCGCCGACGAAGGCGAAGTGAAGCAACGCCCGCTCTCAGTGAGTGACCGGAGGTGGGCCGAGATATGGTTGATTTAGTGAAGAAGGCCACGGAAGAGAAACGCCAAGCCCATTTCTTAGCGAGTGCAGCGCTTGCTAATAGCAGTTCGTGAAGACGGAACGTCCCAATTGTGGAGACATACAGTCAATGGGCGGTCTCGCGGGATCCAATCTTCGGCGTCCAACGGCTTGGCGCAACCCATTCTCCAGCGCATCATCGACAAGCGCATTGATTTCCGCATCGGTCAGACCGGGGTTTTCCTGTCGAAATTGTTGCTGAAGCGCCGGACGGTTGGTCGCGATGTACCGTTCACGGGCCTGACGTGCTCCCTCACGGGCCCGCTCATACAGGGCTTTGCGTTCTTCTGTCCAATAACTGTCAGCTCGGTCGATAGCCTGATCAGGTCCGGATTCGGAATAGATAGCCCTGTCTGGCCTGGCCTGGGAACATCCGCTGAGAAGGAGAATGATCAGAACCAGCGCGACTCGCATGATGTGCCTTTGAATGCTCGCTGAGTCTCTACTGTCGTGGACTACTCCCCCGCGTAACCTGAAAGAGCGTTCACTGGCCCCGTCTCGTCAGATCTCATGATCTCTCCAGTAGGATGGCCAGAGTTGGCTGCATATAAGCGTGTTCGAACTGGATTCTCATGGTGAACAGCGAGCTAACTCACCCACACAGACATGCCATGCCAGCGGCCATACTGATCGGCTTGTCCTATCATAATCTGCTGCCCGAGTCTCGCCACGGAATATCAGTTGACAGGATGGTTCTCCGTCGTGCGGTCCCCGCCCCGCACCTTGCTGATCGTGTCGCAGACGACATTGAAGGCCGTGCCCTTCGATAAGTAAGCGCAGGCGCCGGCCTCGTACATCGACTGCTCAAGCTTCGGATCCTCGTGCATCGATAGTCCAATCACGGCGATGTTTGGGAACTGGTGCTTGATGCGACGGGTGGCCTCCACGCCGTTGAGCTTCGGCATATTGATGTCCATGAGGATAACGTCAGGATGGACTGAGGCGGCGAGCTCTACCGCAATTTCTCCGTCCATCGCTTCGCCGGCGATTTCGAATCCCGGTTCGCTCTCAAGCATGCTGCGCAGACCTTGCCGCATGATCTGATGATCATCTACTAAGAGAATCCGAAGCTGACTGGGACGGTCATCTCCGTTGCCGGGCTGGGCTGCAGTGGAGGTTTGCTTCCCTTGATACCCGGCCAGCGCCGTGACCGTACGGGTCTGCAACGGGAACAGCATCGTCACTCGGGACCCGCGCCCAGGGACGGACCAGACCCGAATGCGTCCGCCGATCGCGTGCAGTTGTTCTTGTAGATTGAACAGACCGAACCCACCCTCCCGTGTGGGTGCCTGCGAGCCCTCCATTTGAAAACCAGCGCCGCGGTCCTTGACTTGAATGGCAAGATGGTCACCAATTCGGCGCAGCCGCACCGTCGCTTCGGTGACCTGCGCATGCTTGAGCACATTGAAGAGCAGCTCATGGAGCGACTGATATGCAGTACGCAATACCTCGGCATCCAACAGCTTTTGCTTGCCATCATCTATCACTCGGACGACCAATCCATGGCGCTGTAGCTTCTCCGTAACCCACTGGACCGCTGCAGCTAGATCCCCGTCACCCCCGAGCGTCGGTGGTCGCAAATCGCTCATCAATTGTCGAATGACTGCCAACGCTTCCTTGATCAGCTCCGTAATTGGCGCAATGCCGGCGGCGCACGACGGCGTCGTGGCGCGCGACAGGGCTTCCAGTTTCATCCGGCACAGGGCGAGCGTCTGCGCAAGATTGTCGTGGAGCTCGGTCGCCACGCGTTGGCGGACCGTCTCATCTGCTTTACGTAATTGATTCGCGAGCGACTGCAGACGCCCCTGGTACAGCATCAACTCCTTGGTCCGCTGCTTACGCTCGGTAATATCGACAAACGTGAACACGAAGTCAGTGGTATGGCTGGGTTCCGTGAGGGGAAAGGCCGAACATTCCACCTCCAGCACAGTCCCATCCTTACGCCGGAACACCTGCTCCTCGAGTCGCGTGGAATTCCCATGTGAAAGAGCCCGTAGCAGCACACACTGATCGCCACAGAGTACGTCGCCTCCACGGTGCACACGATCATGGAAGGGATGCCCTAGCAATTCGTAGGGCATATAGCCCAGCATCTTGGCCCCTGACTGGTTCATAAAGGTGCAGCGCCCGTTGTGATCCACTCCGAAAATGCCCTGATCCGTAGTCTGCAACAACAGATGATACTGTGCCTCGGCCGCCGTGGCGCGCATTCGTTCCGCCTGGGCGAGCTTCCATTCCTTGAGCAATCGTCCTTGCATCCAAATGAGGAGATAGAAGATCGGCAGGACGATGACGACGCCGACTGCTCCGACCTTGAAATGAAAACTTCGAACGGGCTGTACTAGCGACGCCGTGGGTATGCTCACCAATACCGTCCACCGAAACGCATCGGGCTGACCCCATCCCCTGGTGTGACTGTAACCTGTGATGATGGGAATGTGCTTCCGCAGGTTCATTTCCTCGATATAACGCCCCTTACCTTGGCGCGCCAATTCCAGCGATCTCATTTTCAGGGCGGAAAAGTTGGATCGGCCCTTATGAGCCAAGTCACTGTCGACGTAGGCCACTCCATCCTCAGCGATGATCTGGTACTCGATATCGGTCAACATGGAACTTTTGTTGGGCAAACTGGGCAGCGTTTCCACTGCAATCTCTTCCAAGACGGAGAGGGTGATACGGCTCGTTACCACGCCGGCAAAGCTTCCGCGCGAATCGTAGATGGCTCGTGAGATCGCGATCGCATCAGGTGCACCTTCCTCGGCCAAGAAGGCATCAACTCCTCCCAGTAAGGTGGCATCTGGCCTTGTCAAGGCCAGTGCGCGGATCTCCTGAAACCAGGGGGTCGCACTGACATCCATCCCTCGCGGAGATTCATTCGAAGTTGAGGCCACCAAGCGTCCCTCCCTGTCCGCCACCGCAACCCAATGATATGTTTTACGGGTGTCCCGAACCGTGTGAAGATAATGCTGCACGAACGGCGGATCTTCTTTTATACGATTCGACAAAACAACCGCCATGACGCGCAGATCATCATAGCGTTCAAAAATCAGCCGATCGAATTTCGAGGCGATTTCCGCCGCCCCTAAACTGAGAGCTTCCCCGGCTGTTTGTATCAGCGACTGTTGCATATACTGCCACGCCGCCAGCCAGGTCACCACGACCACCGCCGTGATCGCCGCAATCTGTACGGGTAATTGGTAGAAACTGGGCTTGGAGGACGTCATCGGTAAAGCAGGGGAAGCACTGTACTGGCTTGTGCCGATATGGGAGCTAGGTCGATAAGAACCGGTCTGGAGAGCACGAGGTTGCCCCCTGATGTGGACCGG